>CAYLQD010000107.1:0-11400 GCA_964385685.1 uncultured Planctomycetota bacterium
AGGAGATAGTAAGGTTGTCGAGCAGCCCTTCGGACTGCTCGACTCTTTATACGAGAGAGAACAGCTTCCCTGATGGAATCAACGGCCCGCTGCCGCGCCTGGTTCAGTCCTCTTTCCCGGCACGGCGCCGCATGAGGAACGCCGGAAGGAACAACGCCGCCAGTGTGATTGCCGTCGGCACGCACGCGGCGGCGGACGCGGATTTGGCGCCGCCCGAGCCGCCGCACCAGATTCCCCAGGGCCAGGCGAGGTCGGGCTCGCGGCGCTCGCCCCGCAGCCGCCCGAGCGCGGTCCGCGCGGGCGTCAGGCCGGGGTTCTTCTCGAGCGCTGTCTTCAGCGCCGCCTCGGCCAGGTCGTTCTGCTTCATCGCCTCGTAGGCGAGCCCGAGGCCGTAGTAGAGGGCGGCATCGTCGGGCGAACGCTTGAGCGCCTCCTCGAACGTCGCCACGGCCTTCTTGTTTTCGCTCATGTAGTGGTAGCAGAGGCCGAGGTTGTAGTCGGCCTCGCGGTATTCGGGCGCAAGCTCGCGGACGCGGAGCAGGTGGTCGACCGCGGGGCCGTACTCCTGGCGCGTGGCGAGGGTGAGGGCGAGTTGGAACCGGGCCGTCGCGTGGTCCGGGTTCGCCTCGACCGCGGCTTCGAGTTCCGTCTCGGCCTTGCGGTGCTCGCCAAGCTCAGTCAGGAGCCGGGCGAGCGCGATCCTCGGGCCGGGTGCGTCGGGCGCGCGCGCGACCGCCTGCCGGTAGTACTTCTCGGCCTCGCGCTCGCGGCCGAGCGTCCGCTTGAGGGTGCCGAGGTTGACGAGCGGGTCGGGATACTCGGGGTCCAACTCCGCGGCCTTTGTGAAGTGCTTGACGGCGCCGTCGTGCTGCTTCGCGGCCAGGAGCGCGACGCCGAGGTCGTTGTGGAGGCGGGCGTCGTTGGGCGCGAGCGTGAGGGCCTTCGTGTAGTTGGAGATCGCGTCGGCCGGGCGCCCGCCGCGCCGATATGCGAGGGCGAGTTCGGCCCACGCCCCGGGATCGCGCGGCGTCAGGGCGCAGGCCCTCGCCAGGTGCTTGACGGCCGCGACAAGCTCGCCCTGCCGGCTGATGACGCGCCCCAGTTCGAGGTGGGCCCGGGCCCACGCGGGCGCAAGCCGCACGGCCTCCGCGAGATGCTCGCGCTTCTCGAGGAGCGCCTCTGCCGTGTCGCCCTCGACGGCGAGCCCCTTGTCGAGCGCGCGCCGGGCGGCCGCCGGCGGCGCGTCCGCCTCTGCGCCTCGCGCCGCGCACGGGCGCAGAAGAACGCTCGCGCAGATGAGAGCGCAGGCCGCGGCGAGCTTCCCCGTATGGCGTTTCACTCTTTGGGTCTGAGCGCGTAGAGTCGGCCGTCGGCCGAGATGAGGCATAGAGTATTCGTCTGGACCTGGCTGATGGCGTTGACGAACGGCTTGGCCGACTCGGCCCAGAGAACCTTGCCGGTGTCCGCATTGACGTTGCAGACGACCCCGTCGGTGCGGAGAACGTAGAGGTCGTCGCCGGAGACGGCTATCGGCCGGAGCCCCTCCGCGAGACGCCAGCGCACCTTGCCGGTCGCGGCGGTCAAGGCGTACATGCCGTCGTCCTTGGCGGCGTAGTAGACGACTTCCCCGTCGAGCGAGAGCCACGGCCCCTGCACGGCGCGGCCGCCGCCGCCGTGCGCCCAGGCCTTGCGGCCGTCCACCGCGCGGAACGCGACGAGTTCGAAGTTCTCGCTCCCAACGAATGCGAGGTTCGCCGTGCCGACGAGGTCGCCAACGGGTCGTCCGCCGATGTCCGAGTCGCCGGAGCGCATCTTCGAGGCGGTGTTGTAGCGGACAAGAGTCCCCTTGTCGGTGGCCGCGAGGAGGAAGCCGCCGTACATCATGGGGGCGCTGAACACGCCGGCGCCGGTCCGAAACCGCCACCTCGGATGCCGGTCGCCAAACTTGAACCCGCAGACATCGCCGTTCCAGCAGCCGAATGCGAACACGTTTTCCCTGACGAGCGGGCGCGAGCACGGCTGAATGTCCGTTTCGAAGCGCCACTTGTCGACGCCCGCAACCCTGTCGATGACGCGAATCGTGTCGCCGGCGCTGATGACGACGTACTCGCTGTTGAATCCGGGCGGACCGTCGGGCCGGCGCTTGAGGTCGTACATCCATTGGGTCAAGCCGCTTTCGAGTTCGATGCAGGAGAGGACGTTCCGGGTGGTGACGACATAGAAGCGCCCGTCATAGAGGTCGGCATAGCGGATGGGCGAGCCGTCGAGGTCGAGCTTCCAGAGCAGGCGAAGTCCGCGGCGTTCGAGCGTCTGCTCGCTGAGCAAATCGGAGACGATATCGGGCGCGCGCACGACCGCCGCGGCGGGGCCGTCTGCCGGGGCCTCGGCGGGCCGCTTCGCGACCGGGGTGTTCTCCTTGAAGAACACGAGCTTCCGCGGCTGGTGCTGCTCCTCGTACTTCGACGCCAGCTTCTTCGTGAAGCTGCGGAAGCTCTCGCGCTTCCGCCGGTTGGTCTCTGTGAACCCGTCCCCCATGCGCTTCACCGACTGCCGCAGCCGATCGGACCCTTCTTCGTACTGCTGCTGGAAACCGTCACCGAGTTTCTTGACGGCCTCGCCCGCGCAGCCGGCCGCGGCGCACGCAAGAGCCAAGACGAGCGTCAGGCAAATGGTTCTGGTACGAATCATCGGCGAAATCCTCCGGGCGTCTACAGGTTCGGATGCAAATGGAAGCGTTCGCACAGCCCGCCGACCTCGCCCCGGACCTGCTCTCTGAGGGCCGTGTCGCCGGGGCTGGACAGCACGCTGTCGATCCAGCCGGCGATGCGCTTCATCTCCGGTTCCTTCATCCCGCGCGTCGTGGTCGCGGGGGTCCCGATCCGGACCCCACTCGCCTCTACCGGCGGCTTCGGGTCGAAGGGGATCAGGTTCTTGTTCAATATTATACCGGCTTCCTCAAGCAATGCAGCCGCTTTCTTTCCGGAAATACCCCGGCTCCTCAGGTCGACGAGGAACAGGTGGTTGTCGCTGCCGCCCGAGACAATCCGGTACCCGAAGTCGCGCATGCCGCCCAGCAGACACTGGCAGTTGCCCAGGATCTGCTTCTGGTAATCGACGAATCCCGGCCGCATGGCCTCGCCGAGCGCGACGGCCTTTCCGCCGATCGTGTGCATCAGCGGCCCGCCCTGGATGCCGGGGAACACCATCGAGTCGATCTTCTTCGCGTGCTCCTTCTTGCAGAGGATGATGCCGCCGCGCGGCCCACGCATCGTCTTGTGGGTCGTCAGCGTGACGAAGTCGGACCACGGCGTCGGGTTCGGATGCAGCCCGACGGCGACCATGCCGGCCACGTGGGCGATGTCGATGAGGGTGAGCGCGCCGACTCCCTTCGCGATGTTGTGGAACCCCTCGAAGTCGATGAACCGCGGATAGGAGCTGGCCCCGGCGATGATGAGCTGCGGCTTGTGCTCGACCGCAAGCTCCCGGACCTCGTCGAGATCGATCATCTCGGTCTCGGGATCGACGCCGTAGTGGACGACATTGTAGAACATGCCGCTGAAGTTCTTCTTGGCGCCGTGCGAGAGGTGGCCGCCGTGCGCGAGCGACATCGAGAGGATGGTGTCGCCGGGCTCGAGCATCGAGAAGAGCACGGCCATGTTGGCCTGCGTGCCCGAGTGCGGCTGGACGTTGGCGTGGTCGGCCCCGAAGATCGACTTGGCCCGCTCGCGCGCGAGGTCCTCCGCGCCGTCCATGTATTCGCAGCCGCGATAGTAGCGCGCCCCGGGATAGCCCTCGGCGTACTTGTTCGTCATGACGGAGCCCGACACGCAGAGCACCGCCTCGCTGACGAAGTTCTCGGCCGCGATGAGTTCGATGTGGCTCCGCTGCCGGTCCATCTCGCCGAGCAGAATCTCGTACATCTCGGGATCGGTTCGCCTGAGCGCGTCTAAGCTCACTTCTTCATCCTCTCTTTCAGGTAGGCCTCGATGAAGGGGTCGAGATCGCCGTCGAGGACCGCGTCGGTGTTGCCGGTCTCATGATTCGTGCGGTGGTCCTTGACCATCTGATACGGCTGGAGCACATAGGACCGAATCTGGTTGCCCCAGGCGATCTCGCCTTTCTCGCCGTACAGCTTCCGCAGCTCGTCCTCGCGCTTCTGTTCCTCGAGCCGGTAGAGCCGGGCCCGCAGGATTTTCATCGCGGTGGACCGGTTCTTGTGCTGCGACCGCTCGTTCTGGCACGTGACCACGACGCCCGTCGGCTCGTGGGTGATCCGCACGGCCGAGTCGGTCACGTTCACGTGCTGGCCGCCGGCGCCGCTCGACCGGTACGTGTCGACCCGCAGGTCTTCGTCCCGGATCTCGATGTCAATGTCGCCCTCGATCTCGGGCACGACGTCGACCGACGCGAACGACGTGTGCCGCCGGGCGCCCGAGTCGAACGGCGAGATGCGCACGAGCCGGTGAACGCCGATCTCGGACCGCAGGTGCCCGTAGGCGTTCCGGCCGCGGATGTCGAGCGTCGCCCGCTTGATCCCGGCCGACTCGCCGTGAAGTTCGTCGAGCAGTTGCGACTCGAATCCGTGCCGCTCGACCCACCGCTGGTACATGCGGAGCAGCATCAGGGCCCAGTCGCACGACTCGGTGCCGCCGGCGCCCGCGTGGATCCGCAAGAACGCGTTTGCGCGGTCGTGGGGCCCGCTGAACATGAGGCGGAATCGGAGCTTTGCGAGACCGGCTTCGAGGGCGTCGAGTTCGCCGCGGACCTCCGCGAGCGACGCCTCGTCGCTCTCCGCCGCGGCCAGCTCGTAGAGCAGGTCGGCCTCTTCGTGCGCCCGCTCGAGCGCCGTGAACGGCTCGGCGTCGGCCTTCAGGCGTTTCATTTCCCGCATGCGGCCCTGCGCCGCGTCGGGGTTCGCCCAGAAGTCCGGCTGCTCGCTCTCCTTTTCAATCGCCTCGATCTGCTGCTCGGTCGTCGCGATGTCAAAGAGAGTCCCTGAGATTAATCAGGTCCTCCCGCATCGCACGCAGTCTGGCCTTCAGTTCTTCGTCCATGAAACGAGAATCCTAGCAGACGGCGGCGAAAAATCAACCGTTGTCCCTGGATCGCAGGCGGGCGGCGCTCAGACGCCCCCGAGCGCGCCGGCCAGATAACACACGAGCGCGGTCAGGAAGAAGCCGGCATCGACGACGAGGGCGCACCGATGCTCCGAGGTCATCAGGTACTGGCCGAACGCGAGCAGGTAGCAGAGCACGTAGGCGGGCGACAGCAGAATCCAGTAGTGCGGCCCGCCGATGACGCCGCGCTCGACGCCCGCGCCCAACACGACCACGAGCCCGACCGCCAAGACGGCCAGCGCCGCGCGGGCACGCCGTACGCCGATCAGAGCCGGCAGCGTGTCGCGGCCCAGCAGGCGGTCCGCGGTCACGTCGCTGAAATCGAACATCACCGACCGGATGAAGGCCAGCCCGAGCACGAAGACGGCCACGATGACGACCGCCGGCGCCGAGGCGCCGCCCGCGGCCGACACCGGCACGAGCACCGTCGCGACCATCCAGCCGGCCGCGGCCAACATGTCCTTCGAGGCCGGCACGTTTCGCAGGAAACGGGCGAGGCCGCGCTCGCCGGGCGACACCGTCAGGCCGTAGAGGATCGCGGTCGCGTAGGACAGCCCGAGCAGCCCGACGGCCGGCCACCGCCGGAACGAGACGAGCGCCGCGACGGCGATGATCGACAGGACCACGGAGGCCGCCGCCATCCAGGCGCGATGGGCGCGATAGAACTCGCCGCGCCGCGTCGGCCCGCCGCGCGGCCCGTCGCTCTCCCCTCCTCGCCCGAGCACGTAGCCCGAGAAAATATACCCGAACGCCGCGAGCATCAGGCGCACGCGGCCGCCGAACCCGCCGACGTCCAGCTCGAGCAGCTTCGTGACGGCATAAGTCAGCGCGGCCGCGCTCGCCGCGACGAGCACGTTGCCGTCGATGATGATCCCGGCCAGGAGCGCCCGGAACCGCGCGGGCCGCGAGCTGGCCCGCTCGAGCCCTCGCAGCCGCTCGAGCACCGTGTTCGTGATCCAGCTCGGGGTCGACGCCCCGGCCGTCACGCCGATCGTCTCGTAGGGCGCCAGGTCGGCCAGGTCGAGCTCGCCGGCGGTCTCGACGTGATACGTCGGCGTGCCGGTGCTCCGCGCCACTTCGGCCAGCCGGCGCGTGTTGGCGCTGTGGAACCCGCCGACGACGATCATCGCGTCGACCTGGGTCGCCAGCTCGCGCGCCTCCGCCTGGCGGTTCGAGGTCGCGCTGCAGATGCTGTCGACCACTTTGATGTCGGGCTCGCGCTCGCGGAGCGCGGCGACGATCTCCCGGAACAGCGCGTCGTTGAACGTCGTCTGCGCGACGACAAGGACGCGGCCCTCGAGCGGGACCGTGCGGGCCTCGTCGACGCTGGCGATGATGTGGCACGGCCCGGTGGCGTGGCCGGCGAGCCCGACGACCTCGTCGTGGTCGCGGTCGCCCACAATGACGATCCGATAGCCCGCGGCCGACTCCCGTGCGATCGACCGCTGCCCCTTCAGCACGTGCGGGCAGGTGCCGTCGACCACGTCGAACCCCGCGGCCCGGAGCTGCTCGACGACGTCGGGCGGGACGCCGTGGGCCCGGAGCAGCACGGTGCCGGGCGGGATGCCCGCGAAGTCGGTCCGCGCGCACACGCCCCGCGCCTCGAGCATGTCGACGACCTGCCGGTTGTGGATCAGGGGGCCATAGGTGAAGACGGGGTCTCGCTCGCGCCGGGCCACGGAGAGCACCTTCTCCATGGCGCGTTTGACTCCCATACAGAAGCCGGCGGTGCGTGCGAGAATGATCCGCAAGGCGGCGCCACCTCGGACGAAAGGGAGACCGTGTCGTCGGGATTATATCGGGCCGGGCGGAGACATGTCAATTCGCGGCCGCGCCGGGGCCGGGCTCACCGCTTGTAGCCGGGCGAGTCGACGTGCTCGTAGCGCCAGTAGACCTCGAGCGCCAGGCAGGACATTGCGGTCGTGTAGACGCGTCCGCCGTGCCCGCCGTAGGCGAATCCCCCGTTCGGCCAGCTGCCCCGATGCGGGCCGGCCTTCTCCTGCTTCTTCCGCAGGGGCTGGTTGAACGCCTTGTTCCAAGTCCGCCAGTAGTTGCCGCCCATGTTGAACATCGACAAGCTCAGGTAGTAGATCGTGTAGATGTTGCTTGCCTGCTGGCCGATCTGCACGTGTTGGTTGTTCGCCGTGAGCCACTGGGCCTGTCCGACGCAGTCGCGGGCGGTGCGTTTGTGCCCGAGGAAGAGGCGGCCGGTCAAGCTCGCGGCCGTCATGCTCGCGCTCCCGTTGGCCGTCCCGGCCTGATACGAGGTGGAGTAGTCGGGATTGAGGCACCGTGCGAGGAACCGTTCGCTATTGGCGCGGGTCGTGGGCTTGACCTTGAGGCCGATGTTCATCGCGGCCTTGATGGCCTGCAGGTTGAAGCCGGTGACCGACGTGTCGTTCCCGGGGCCGTTATAGCTGAACCCGCCGTCCGCCGGCTGCTGGGAGTCGATGTAGTCGAGCCCGCTCTGCGCCCCCTTCCGGACCGCGACGCCACCGACCCGCATCCCGTAGGCCTCGGCGAGCGCCATCGTGCAGATGCCCTGCGTGTACATCCGCTCGCCGAACCAGCCGGACGTCTGCTGCTTCTTGACCAGGTAGTTGACGGCCTTGCGGACGGTCGCGGCGAACTCCGTCGGATGCTTGTCGGTGCAGCCGAATCCGAGGAAGGCCAGCAGCGCGAGCCCGCTGACGCCGGCGTCTTCGTTGGCGCCGCCGCCCCACTTCTGGCAGCTCCAGCTGCCGTCCGGCTCCTGGACCTTCTTGAGCCAGCGCAGGGCGAGCAGGATGTCCTGATCGGTGCCGCGGGGCATGCCGAACTTGCGGGCGGCGCGGCGGCGGCCGCCGCGCGTGCGGTTGCCCAGGGCGCCGCGGAACCCGCCCGTCCCGGGCTCGGTCCCGATCACGGCCATCTTCTTCGTCAGCTCCATCGGGAACGGGTCGGTCGGCTCGGTCTCGTCGGACATGTCGTCTTCGGTGAAATCGATGTCGAGGGTCACGTCCTCAAGCGGCGCGTCGATCGGGTCGACGTCGGTCGCGTCGACGAGGGGTACGTCCTTGATCGGCCTGAGTTCCGGCTCCTCCGGATTGATCTGATCCTTGATCTCCTCGAGAAGTTCCTCCGGTTCCTCGACAATCTCCGCCTCGACGGCCGGGAGTTCGTCGCTGGCCCGCGCGGCGGAGTATTGGATGAACGTGCAGATGACGAGGATGACGGTGATGAAGGCTGCGGAGATGGCGAACGACGGCGCCCGTTTGATCTGTTCCGTGGCCCATTCGCCGACCGTGAGTTGTTCCATCGAACCCTGGCTCCCAATGCGTGGACGTTCAGAGACCGGACGCGGGCGGAACCCGACGCCCTGATTCTCCTAACGTCCTTTGTAGCGCCAAAGTTCAGAGAAATCCAGTCAAAACTCGGGCCCAGGCGGCCTGCCCGCGCAGGCCGGCAACACAACCGGCTTCCGGGCCCTATTGAACTCCATGTTGGTAATGGGATCGCGGCAGCTTATCAAGAGATTCTTCGCTGACGCTCAGAATGACAGAACTATAGGTCACACAATGAGACATGTCATCCTGAGCGAAGCGAAGTTCACCCGCCCAAGGCGGGCTTGCCCGCCGCGCAGGCGGGGACCTCTGTTGTTCCTCGCTGATGTTCCATTATCAGCATGGAGTTCAATAAGCCCCTGTGTCCCGGCCCCTTGCTCTTGCCGCAGGGCCCCAGTACATCGGCAGGTATTTGAAGTAGACCTCGAGCGAGAGGCAGGCCATCGCCGTGGTGTAGACGCGGCCGCCGTGCGCCCCATACGGCGAGCCGGCGACGGGCCAACTGCCGCGGTCCGGGCCCTGCCGGACCTGCCGCCGGCGCAGCCCCTCGTTGAAGGGCTTGTTCCATCCCTTCCAGTAGCGGCCGCCCATCTGGTGCATGGCCATGCTCATGTAGTAGATGTAATAGAGGTCGGTCCCCTGCGAGGCGATTGCGAGGTGGCCGTTGTCGGCCGTGAGCCACTTCGCCTGCCGGACGGAGTCCGCGGCTTTGTTGGAGTGGCCCATGAAGAGCCGCGCGGTCAGCGACACGGCCGTCATCCGCGGGGTCCCGCGGTCGCTGTTGCCCGAGGGGCTGAAGCGGTACGGGGTCGAGGCATCTTCGGCCATGCAGACCCGGAGAAACTCCTCGGCTCGCTTCTTCGCGTCGGCGGGCACGCGGAGCTTGGCCGTGACGGCCGACTTGATCGCCATCACCTGCCAGCCGGTGACGGACGTGTCGGTGCCGGCCCCGGCGTATCCGAACCCGCCGTGCTCGGGCTGCCGCGCGAGGATGTAGTCGAGCCCGTCCTGAGCCGCCTTCCGGGCCATGCCGCGGAGGCGGGGGTTCGAGAGCAGGTGCGACGCCTCCGAGAGGGCCATGGTGCAGATGCCCTGGCTGTACATCCGCTCGCCGAACCAGCCGCGGTCGGCGCCGCCGCTCCGTTGCCGAGAGACGAGGAACTCGACGGCCTTGCGGATCGTCGCGGTGTAGCGGGCGGGCCTTGCGTCGGTGTAGCCGCGGGCGAGGAACGCGAGCAGGGCGAGCCCGCTGACGCCGCAGGTCGAGTCGTCGGAGGCGCCCTCCCAGCGTTGGACCTCCCACTTCCCCGTCTGCTTGTCCTGCGCCTTCGCGAGCCAGCGGAGCCCCCGTTCGATCGCGCCCAGGGTCGGGGGTGGCATGATGTCGGGAGGCAGGCGGCGGATCCAGTCGTCGCTCCGCCCGCCCAGCGGGCCGCGACCGCCAAAGCTCGGGCCGGTCCCGATGACGACCGTCCGGTCCGACAGCTTGGGGAAATCGTCGCCCATGTCGACGAAATCTTCCTTCGTGTCGATCCAGTCGCCAATGTCCTCGATGTCTTCCGTCTTGACCGGCAAAATGTCGTCGTCAATCTGCTTCGGCTCGAACCGCGCGTCGTTGTCGCGGTCGGACTCGCGCGGCTTGGGCGGATCCGGCCACTTGTGATCGCGATCACGCGGCTTGGGCAGGTCGATTCGCTTATCCTCGGGCACGATGCCCGCTAGTATCGGTCCATCAGGCAGCGGCTTGGGCATCGCGGTCTGGATCGAGACGAACGCGCTGATGATGAGCACGATGGTGATGATGGCTGCCGAATAGGCAAAGGACGGGGCCCGTTTGAACTGGGCCGCCAGGTGTTCGCGCACGGTAAGCTGTTCCATGGCCGGCTCCCTCCTGTTCATGCGTCGTTAGGTCAGCCGGCGCGCCGGAAAACGGTCAACAACTCCGTCGGAGACTCCACGAGACATAAACGAACGCGGGGCGGGAGGGTTCGGTGGTTGGTGATCGGGGTTCGGTGATCGGTGGTCGGGGTCCGGGGCGCGCAACGGTCGCGGGCCGAGGTTCCGGGGCCTGGAAAACGAGCGATGGTCAGGCGGCTTTCTTCAGCCGGCGTGCCCAGATCGTCAGGAAGATGCTGACGAGCAGGAAGATGAAGAGGATGATCTTGAACGCGCCGAAGAACAGCCACACGGTGGACAGGACGTCGTCGATCTTCACGCCGCCCCACATGCATTCGACCCAGCGCCTGAGGGTCGGGCAATGCGGCAGCGCAATCCAGAAGCACCAGCCGACCATCATCCAGATGACGCCGATCAGCGTCGTCCACCAGCCCGCCGCGGCGGCGCAGCGAACCCGCGTCTCGAAGTTGGCTTCCGCCATCTTTCCGCCCGCCAAACAGGACCCCATCAGCGTACGGCCCCGCTCCGGTCGGGTCAACGACTATTCGGCCGGCTCCGCCCATCGGCGAGAAATTTGGCGGCGATTAGCGCTTGACCCGGCCCCATTATGGTGGCATATACTTTTAGGGGCATCCTGGAGGATGTGCGATGGGTTTGAGCGAAGATCTTATGGCGGCCGAGGGCCCCGTCAGCGACGTGGTCGATGATCATGACGACGGGCCCGTGGAAGTGCCCTTGCCGGAATCGGACGACGACGAAGGCGACGAGGACGAGCCCTCGCCCGACGACCTCAGCTTCTGCGAGCTGTGCGGCGCGACGGAGAACGAGGAGGAAGAGCTCTTCCGCTGCGAGGAGTGCGGCCGCCTCCACTGCTCCGAATGCGGCGAACTCGACGACGAGGGTGCCCCGTATTGCGCCGAGTGCTGCGACGACGTGATCGAGCGGTAATTCTCCCCCCCGGCCGTCTCACGTTCCCACTTTGAGTGATCCAAGCGCTGAGGCGGTTGTACGCCTAGCAGCCCGTCCATGTATTGAACGCTCAGCAAACCACCGAGCGTCACTTG
>CAYLQD010000108.1:0-11147 GCA_964385685.1 uncultured Planctomycetota bacterium
CGGCAAGCTCGTGCCCGTGACCGTCATCGAGTTGGGCCCGTGCGTGGTCACGCAGGTCAAGACCGAGGAGAAGGACGGATACACCGCCCTTCAGCTCGGCTTCGAGGACCGGAAGCCGAAGAACGTCACGAAGCCCCTGCGCGGCCATTATGACAAGGCCGGGACCCCGCCGAAGCGGTTCCTCCAGGAGGTCGGCTGGGACGGCGAAGAGGCGATCGAGCCCGGCGCCGTGGTCACGGCCGAGATCTTCGCCGAGCAGGACGAGGTCGACGTCATCGGCACGACCCGGGGCCTCGGGTTTCAGGGCGTCGTCAAGCGGCACGGTTTCGCCGGCGGCCTGAAGACGCACGGCCAGGGCGACCGGCATCGCGCGCCCGGCTCCATCGGCCAGTCGGCCTATCCGTCGCGCGTGTTCAAGGGCATGCGGATGGCGGGCCGGATGGGCGGCGTGCGCCAGACCACACGCAACCTGAAGGTCGTGAGGGTCGACACCGAGCGCAACGCGATCCTCATCAAAGGCGCCGTCCCCGGCAACCGCACGGGCTACGTTGTCGTGCGACGCGCCATCGCCGGCTGAGTCGCCGCCGGCCGGATCCCCCGCAAGTCAGCCGCCGCGTCATTGGCGTGATTCGTCTGCGCCCGTGCGCGGCGGGCCCGCGGCAAGAACGCTTGCCGGGGCGGCGGGCGGCCGGTAAGATAACGTGACCATCCCCACGGAAGGAGCGGACCGATGCTCAGGATTCTGCCGCTGGCCGAGGCCGATTCGTCGCTCGACGCGCTGCGCACGCGGCTCGAGGTCTTCGAGCGCGAGTCGTCGGCGCGCGCCGCGGCCCTGACCCGCAAGGTCTTCGGCCAGGCCCTGCCGCCCGCGCAGGTCGTCGAGCGGATCGTCGGCGACGTCCGGCAGCGCGGCGACGCAGCCGTCGTCGACTACACGCTCAAGCTCGACGGCGCGATCCTGACGCCCGACATGTTCCGCGTCGATTCCGCGGCCATCGTCAAGGCCGAGAAGTCGGCGCCCAAGGACTTCGTCGCCGCCGTGAAGTTCGCCGCGGAGAACGTCCGCGCGTATCAAGAGCACATCGTGACGCCGAATCCGGAGCCGCTCGGTGGCGAGGGCCGCTCGCTCTGGCGGACGTATGCCCCGGTCGGGTCGGCGGCGTGCTACGTACCGGGCGGGCTGGCGCCGTATCCGTCGACGGTCGTCATGTCGGCGGTGCCGGCGCAGGTGGCGGGGGTCGGGCGGATCGCGGTCGCCTCGCCGCCGCGCAAGGGCGAGGACATCGACCCGCTCGTGCTGGCGACGTGCGGCCTGCTGGGCATCGAGGAGGTCTACCGGATCGGCGGCGTGCAGGCGATCGCGGCGCTCGCGTTCGGCACGGAGACGGTCCCGAAGGTCGACAAGATCGTCGGGCCGGGCAACCTGTTCGTGATGCTCGCGAAGAAGGCGGTCTACGGGCACGTGGACATCGACCTGTTCGCGGGCCCGAGCGAGATTCTCGTCATCGCCGACGCGGAGGCGAACCCGGCGTGGGTCGCGGCCGATCTCCTGTCGCAGGCGGAGCACGACGAGATGGCGTCGTCGATCCTCGTGACCGATTCGCGCGAGTTCGCCGAGAAGGTCGACGCGGAGGTCGAGAAGCAGGTTCCGAAGCTCGGGCGAGCGGAGACGGCCCGGGCGTCGCTCGAACGGTTCGGCCTGGCCCTCATCGTGGCGGACATCGACGCCGCGGCCGAGGTCGCGAACGACATTGCGCCCGAGCACCTCGAGATCATGACCGAGAACGCGGACGGCCTGGCGGCCGGCATCGACCGCGCGGGCGCCGTCTTCATCGGCCCGTGGACGCCCGAGGCCGTCGGGGATTACGTCGCGGGCTCGTCGCACATCCTCCCGACGGGCGGGACGGCAAAGTTCTTCTCCGGGCTCTCGGCCAACAGTTTTCTGCGGGCCACGTCGTTCGTGAAGTACGACAAGGCCGCTCTCGACAAGGCCCAGGCGGCGATCCAGGCGCTCGCCGAGGCCGAGGGCTACGACGCGCACGCGAAGAGCGCAGCGGCCAGAAACAGTGATCAGTGAGCAGTCATCAGTTATCAGTGTTCGATGCGCTGGGCTCTACTGATTACCGATCACTGATGACTGATAACTTCGGTAGGACGCGCGGTAGGGGCAACATATGAAGTGCTTCCGTGACAACGTGCTGAAGATGAGCGGCTACACGCCGGGCGAGCAGCCGCAGGACAAGACGTACGTGAAGCTGAACACGAACGAGTGTCCGTACCCGGCGTCGCCGAAGGTCTTCGAGGCGATCAAGGCGGCCGCCAATCCGGACCTGCGGCTCTACCCCGACCCGATGGCGTCGCGGTTCCGCGCGAAGCTCGGCGAGCTTACCGGGTTCCCGCCCGAGCAGGTCATCGCGGGCCAGGGCGGCGACGATATCCTGAACCTCGTTCTCCGAGCGTGCGCGGGCAAGGGCGAGAAGGTCGCGTCGGTCTTTCCGTCCTACACGCTCTACGACACGCTGGCGGAGCTTCAGGAGGCGGAGTTCGTCCGCGTCGAGACGGTCGACGATCTGGCCGGCGCCGGGGCGAAGGTCAACTTTGTCTGCAACCCGAACGCGCCGACGGGCGTGTGGACGGAGATGGACGTGCTCGACGCGCTCGCGCCGAAGCTCGACGGCCTGCTCGTCGTCGATGAGGCGTACGCGGACTTCGCCGAGGCGACGTGCCTGCCGCTGGTACGGACGCACGCGAACGTGATCGTCGTCCGCACGTTCTCGAAGTCGTTCTCGCTCGCCGGCATGCGCCTGGGCTACGGGATCGCTCAGGAGCCCGTCATCGAGCAGCTCTTCAAGGTCAAGGAGTCGTACAACCTCGACCGGATCAGTCTGGCGGCGGCGGAGGCGGCGCTCGACGACGTCGGGCACGCGGAGGCGAATGTGCGGCGTGTCATCGCGACCCGCGAGCGGCTGATGGGCGAACTCGAAGCGATGGGGCTGACGTTCTGCCCGTCGCGATCGAACTTCGTGTTTTTCCGCGTGTCGAATGCCGGCGCCGTCAAGCAGGAACTGATGGACCGGGGCGTGCTCGTGCGGCACTTCGACACGCCCGAGCTTCGCGACCACATCCGCGTCACGGTCGGCAGCGACGAGGAGATCGACCGCTTTCTCTCGGAGCTCAGGCAGATCGTGTAGCGCGGCCGTGCGCGTTGGAACCTGCGCTTCTTCGCGGTATAATCACTCAAGGTACGGCAGCCGAACGCAACAGGGTCCGACTGATGCCGGAAATCACCGTGAGACCGGTCCCCCGGTCCGAGAAGCATATCTTTCTGGACTACTTCCAGGCCTACCTCGCCGAGCTGGCGGCGTACAGCGGGGCTCGGCCCGCCCGGGACGGTCTCTTCCACTACGACATGCTCGATCACTACTGGCTGGACGAGCGCCGAATGCCGTTCTTCATCGAATCGGCAGACGACATCGCGGGCCTGCTGCTCCTGCGGGCGCTCGGGGCGGAGGAGTCGCCCGTCAGGCGTCCGTCGCTCCAGGTCGCCGAGATCTACGTGTTCGGGGGCTACCGCCGCCAGGCCGTCGGCCGCGATGCGATGCGGTTCGCCGCGCGGATGGCTGCGGAGCGGTCTCTGCCGCTGACGTGGTCGGCCTACGAGAACAACGCCCCCGCGAACGCGTTGTATCGGGCGGTCCTGGACGAATTCGGCGCGATGCCCGAGGAGTGGAGCGTCGAGCAGACGAGGGGCGCCGACCATACGGGGCTCAAGCGTTTCTACTACCGTCTTGTCCCGGCGGGGACGGAAAAAAACGCCTCACGGCCGCAGGATGAGCGGCCCGTTGGGGTATAATACCCTGCGGGCCCCGGCCCGCGACACCGGGACCGGTATGGAATAAGGAGCTTGCCATGACACGCACCATTTCGGCGTGTTTCGCGGTCGTTCTGGCCGTTTTCGTGCTCACGACGGCCTCTGTCCCAAGAAACGTCGCCATCGCCGCGAATGAAACCGTCTATTTCTGCGAGATCCGGGACACGGACGGGGCCAAGAGCATCGGAGAAGTCTACGGCGAAGACATCAACGACGAGAAGAAGGTCCTGAAGGATCGCTACAACGAGGACAAGAAGAAGTGGGCGGACAAGTACAAGGAATGGGTCAAGGCGGTGGGCCGGAAGCCGTTCCCCGTTCCGAAACCGGTGCCACCGCGGATCAAGAAACTGTCCCGCGTGCCCGATACGCGCGCCAAGCGCGACAGGGCCTTCGGCCGCTACAAGAACAAGCTCGAGGTCTGGAACGTCTGCATCGTGACGGATATGGAGGGGGAGCGGAAGGTGAAGGCCATCCGCCGCGACAAGATGCAGGCCGAGAAGGTGAAGCTCTGGACCGAGTTCGTCGAGGCGATGATCGAGTACGCGGAGGCCCGCAAGGAGTTGGAGGGGGAGGACGGGGACGACGACGACGACGCGAACGACGCTCCCAAGAAGCCGAGCGTCAGGATCGTCAAGGCCGGGCTTCGCTCGGCCGGCGCCGCGGACCGGTACGCGGAGAAGCTCTCCAAGAAGCTCGACGCGAAGGAACAGGCCGCCGAGAAGGAGAAGGCGGCGGAAGAGGAGAAGTAGGACGGCCTATTTTTCCGGCGGCTTGCCCTGCCGTTCACGCGCCCGATTCAGCAGGTTTCGCACACGCCGCTGCACGCTTGGCGACAGAATCCGAAGTGCCAGCGCCTCGCGGCAGGTCTTCTCGGCCTCGATATACTTCTCGGCCGCAATCTGACAGTCAATCAGACTGAGGTACATCTGCAGCTTCTGCACGTGCGGTTTCGTCGCCGCGATCGCCTTCCCGTAATACTCGATCGCCTCGGCGTACTCCTGCTCGCCGTTGTGAATCCGGGCAATCCGGAGCAGCACGACGGCCCGCCCCGGATGATCCTTGAGCACCTTCTTCGCCCACGCGATCGCCTTCTCGTCGTTGGCGACACCGAACAATGACGCCCCGTCGTTGAAGTACAGGTCGAACCGGTCCGGGTTGACCCGCATCAGGTGTTCGTGCATCGCCAGCGACTTGTCCCGCTCCTTTGTCCCGACGTACAGCCGCGCGAGCCGCTCGCACGCATCGACATCGTCCGGCGCGAACTTGAGAATCTGCTCGTACTTCTCGATCGCACGGCCCGGCAGGGCAAGCAGGCCGGTCCCGTGATAAACGCCGGCCAGCATCCGGAGCATGTCCTTGTCGTCCGGATGCTTCTCCACGTGGGCCTCATACTGCCTGACCCTGTCCTTCAGCCAGCCGTGCGCCTTCAAGACCACGTGGAGGCGCTGATAGGCGCGGTGTTTTTCGCGCTCGTTTCGCGACAGCGCCACAACGGTCTCGATCTCTTTGACCTGCTCGTCGGGCCTGCCGGCCTCGGCCAGCGCCATCGCCCGCGCCAGATGATACTTCCGCAAGCGGTCCACATCGCCCTTGTCCACAAGGGAGAGCGTGCGGAGCAGTTCCGCCGCCGCCTTGTCCCACCGGCCGGCCCGCATGTAGATGCGGTCGACCAGCTCGAACGAGAGCTTCTGCTTCTCCGCGGGGTCCCGCTCGACCTCGAGCGCCCTGAGGTGCAGCTTCTCGGCAACCTCGTAGTGGCCGAACGCAGCGTGCACCCGCGCGAGCGAGGCATAGTAGTCGGCCGTCTGTCCCTTGAGCGGACGCGGCAGGGTTTCATCTTCCTCGGGCTTCGCCTCGGCCCCGGGGGCCGCGCCCGCCGAGGCCAGGATCACGCCTGCCAACAAGAATGCGACGGTCCGTTTCATGGGGCCTCCCTGTCGACAGGAACGCGTCGTGTCCGCATGCAATTCTACACCACTCCGGCGGCGCCCGTCCGACCGCGGATGTCGGGAGGTAGCAGCGCGTGAATAACCTCGCGAACGTCGCGAGCGATGTCAACCGCTTCACCGGCTTCGGATGCCGTCGGTTCACGCCGCGGGACCGGGTAACGGGCCTCGACCGCGAAGTCGGTCAGTCCCGTCGCCGTGGCGCGCAAACGAGCGGTCCGTGGCTCGATCGCTTCGCAGAGGTCCAGCAAATAGCCGATGTCGTGGCTGCGCGCGAACTCGGTACCGTGAGAGGTCAGCAGCGCTTTGAGAAGCTTCTCGGCCGCCTGCTCCGCGTGGAACGCGGCTCCCCAGTGCACCGGCGGCTGACCGCTCAGCGCGAATTCGGCCATGCGCAGGTCATCATCGGCCCTGCGAAGCCATTCAGCGGCAAGTTCAGCCTGCGGCTCCATAAACGCGCCGTCCCTGAGTGGCCGTGTGAATCACATTGCACGGGACTGCCGCCCACTTCTTCTTCTCGGCGGTCGTGCACACGATGAGGTCGACGGGGACCTTCAGCCCCCGAAGGGTACTTCTCCCGCGACGGGCCAGTTCCCGCGGCGGAGTCTCGGTATCGGAGACCACCGCCAAAAGGTCGATATCGCTGTCCATGTCCGGAGAACCTGCTGCTTGTGAGCCGAAAAGATAGACCTCTTCAGGCTGGAGGGCCTCCCGCACCCGACGAACAACCTCGTTGAGCAGTTCTTCTGAGAGAGTCACCACGCTTGAATTATACGAGCATTCGACTGCAGCATCAAGAGCGCCTCTTGTGATTCGGGCGACCCACGTCGCTTGCCCCGTCATGCCGGGCCTGGTAGAATCTCGCGGGCCGAGGCGTCTCTTGCCGTCTTGCCTGCTGCAGATGCGTGGGCGGGCAATAATCGTCCGCAGACAAACCGCGCGCAACTGCGTGCGACGCCAAGGACGTCCCCAGGCGAGCCAGTGTTGAGAGGAAGAGAGGTGACTTATCTGATCATCGCAGGCATCGCGATCGTCCTCATCGCCGGCTTCATCTTCTGGCGACTGGGATCGGTGAGCCGGGGCATGCGGCGGGCGAATGACAGGTTGCGAGCCGAATTAGCGGACATCGAAGCTGCTTTGGCGCGCGGGGAACGCATGACGACCGGCACGGTCCGGGAGAAAGCAGAGCGACCTGAACTCAGGCCGATGCTATACTCCCTGCTGAAGCACTATGAGAAGCTCGAGCTTTTCCCGGCCGACCTGAGATCACTCCAGAATCAGGCGGAGGCCGAACTCGCCTATTGGCTCTGTCATCCGAACGAACTGGACGATCCGCCGGACGAGATCGAGGTGGTCAGAGAGATTGAGAAGTCGGTCGACGGCAACACGCTTCGGCTCTTTGTGCTGCGGTTTCGCATGAACGAGCCACACTGGTCCGCCAAGAACGGATGGGAGCTCGGAGTCGCCGGGCCGTACGTGAACGGCGTGCCGCCTTACTCAGGCGCGGGAGCCTTCAGCCGCTTCCGCAAGGAGGAAGACACCTCGCCCGAGGAAGAGGCGGATTGGTACATGGACGGGGTCACTCGCAGGAGTTAGGCCGGCCCGCGCTTTCCGCAGGCTCCGCGCGCACGCCGGGCGCTCCCCTACACACGAGTCTTGACCCCCTCGACGGTCTTCGCGAACGCCTCGGTCTCTTCGCGGACCTGGGCGACGAAGCTGTTGTCGTCGGGCGAGCCCATCACGGCCTCCATCTCGGCCGGGGCGGCGAACGTCGTCTGGCGGAACGGATTCTCGAAGTCTTTCTTCCGCGAGAGATAGGTCTGGTCGCACACGTATTGCTGGATCTCGACGACCTCGTCGAGGGCCGTCTCCCACAGCTCCGCCGTGAGGGACTCGGCCCCGAGCACCGCGAGCAGCGTTGCCAATGCGTGCCGCGCCTTGTCGGCCGGATAGCGCTCCCAGAGTTCGTCGCAGCGCGCGTGCACGGCCTGCCATGAGTCGAGCGCGCCCGACTTGATGTCGGCCTTGAGCTGCTCGATGTCGCCGGACGGGATGAGCTGCCCGCCGAGGTTGATCCAATCGGTCTCGCGCTCGCCCCGGAGCGCCTCGCACATCGCCGCGAGGTCCGCGCTGGCGTTCGCCTCCATCCACTTGACGAGGTTCGTGGCCGCGTAGTAATGGAGCATCCGGCGGTAGGCGTCGCGGCCCTCGCGCGCCTTCAGCACAACGACGTCGCGGCCGGAGTGCTCGACGCTTTCCGCGAGCACGTCGCCGTCGCCGGCCTTTGCGATCCACGCCTCGAGCAGCTCGAGCGCGGCGAACATCTCCTCGGCCGTGTCGGGCGCGAGCGCGTCGAACTCGATATGCTGGACCGGCTGCCGGCGCTTGTCGCGCGCCTGAAACTTCCAGCTGTTCCGCGCGAGCGCATACATGTTATAGAGCCACCAGTACGCCGGCATGATCTGGAGCCGATCGTTGGCGACGTCGTTGCTGACGAGGCAGAACGGGAGCGGGATGTCGAGTTCCGCCGGGTAGTCGCCCTTTGCCAGGAGCGTGAACGAGGCGAACCGGCAGAAGTGCTTGACGCTGACACAGAGCCCGGGCCAGAACCCGCGGCCGGCCTCGATCTCGCCGTCGGGCGAGCGGCTGTTGTGGTTCGAGCCGATCGTCGCGCCGGCGCCGATGTTGCTCTGCCCCTTGACGAGCGCCGCGATGAGGAACGAGTTGTTGTGGTGCTGCTCGTGCGCGGGAAAGATGAGATCGTTCAGCACCTCGCAGCACGAGATGGTCGAGTTGTCGCCCAGATACGAGTGGATGAGCCGGGCGCCGTACTTCAGGTTGCTGCAATCGCCCATCACGAACCGCACGGCCTTGCAGCCGTAGAAGACATGGCAGCCGCGGCCGATGATGCCGTTGACCAGCTCGACGCCCTCGCCGATCTGCGACGGCTCCTCCTCGGTCGAGTTGATCGTCAGGTTCTTGAGCTTGTTCGCGCCCTTGATGTAGGCGCACGGGCCGACCTTGACGTCCTTGATGATGCGGCAGCTCTTGATGACGCACCGGTCGCCGATGGTCCCGTAGAAGCCGCGCCGCGGGTCGAACGTATGCTGCGTGATCTCGGCCAGGCGCTCGAGCAGGACGGGGTCGTCGCGATGTTTCGCCCAGAGATACGCGTCGCCCGCCGTCATCCCATCGAACGGCATGACCGCGCGGCCGCCGTTCTCGTTGATCGGCTCCATCCAGACGCGGACGTCCTCGTCCTCGCCCTCCTTGATGATTCCGCTGCCGAACTTCGCGTGGTTCGACGTGTGCATCTCGTCGATGTCGAGCAGGATCGCGTTGTCGCCGATGAGGTAATGGGCGAGGTAGCGGACGTTGTGGATCGCGACGTCGTCGCCGATGTCGCACGAGATGACGCGGCTGTTCGTGATCCCGACCGGCACGGTCAGGTCGTGGTATTCGAGGCAGACGGGATCGAGCCGGCCGATGCGGACGAGCCCGTGGAACTCGCAGTTCTTGATCGAGTGCGGCGCGAACTGCTCGCTCACGAGCACGTTGTCCCAGCTCGCGGCCGTGTTCCCGTTCTGGACGAGCGCTTCGATCTCGTCGGCGCGGAGCGTCCGCCAGCCGCCCTCGGGCGGCGGCGACTGCTCGTCGCGGAGATGATGCTCGTCGCACCCCTCGGGCAGATAAGTGTCGGGGATGAACTGTCGGCCGATCGATTCCGACGGCAGGATCCGCATCTCGCTCATCTCGGGCCTCCTTCGCCTACGCCTCACCAATGTGAGACCTTCTTGCTTTGTTCAGAACCGAGATCCTTCGCCTACGCTCAGGATGACATGAACACGTTGGCTCCGCAAGAACTGTCATTCTGAGCGGAGCGAAGAATCTCTACGTTGCCGCACGAGTCGGTTCTCAGCAGAGCAAGACGTTCCTCTATTCTCGGCCTTTCCGCGGCGCGGGTTCAGCGCCCCCTGCCGGCCCTACGTCGGCGCCTGGCCCTTCATCTTCTGAATCCACCGGTAGTAGTCGGCCATCTGGAGTTCGCCCGCCGCCTCCTCATCGAGGAAGACGACCGTGTCGTTGTGCATCTGGAGCGCGCTCGCCGTGCACATGCAGCTCACCGGCCCCTCGAATGCGCGAGCGACCGTCGCCGCCTTGTGCGCCCCGTTGACGACCATCACGCACTTGCGCGCGTCCATCACCGTGCCCACGCCCATCGTGCAGGCGAAGAGCGGCACGTCTTCCTTCTTCTCGAAGAGGCGCGCGTTGTCGACGATCGTCTGCTCGGTCAGGGTGACCGTGTGGGTGCGGCAGCAGAGCGAATCGCCCGGCTCGTTGAACCCGACGTGGCCGTCGGACCCGATGCCGAGCACCTGGACGTCGATCCCGCCCGCGGCCACGATCGCGTCCTCATAGTCCTGGCAGTGCTTCGCGTAGTCGGTCGCGGTGCCCGACGGGACGTGCGTGTTTGCCTTGTCGATGTTGAGCCCATCGAACAGGTGCTTGTTCATGAAGTAGCGGTAGCTCTGCTCGTGCTCCGGCGGCAGGCCGACGTACTCGTCGAGGTTGAACGATCCGACGCCCGAGAAGTCGAGCCCCTCCTCCTTGTGCATCCGGATGAGTTCGCTGTAGAGCCCGATGGGCGACGTGCCCGTGGCGAGTCCCAGCACCGCGTTCGGCTTGGCGCGGACGACGGCCGCGACCTCCGCCCCCGCCTTCTTGCTCATCTCATCGTAGTCCTTGCAGATGACGATTTCCATGCCCTGCTCCTCCGGTCTTGCGACGCTTCACGCGTCTATTTACGGATTGCCGACAGGTACTGTAGCCGAGGTCCATGACCTCGGACAACTCCGGCCTCATGGAGGCCGGCTACAGAAGGCCCGGTCAGCCAAACCGCATTTCGAGGCTTGAAGCTACGCTAGTCTTCCTCACGATGGCCGCGGCCCTCCCGCGGCGGAAGTCAGGGGGAGATTGTACGAGACCCCCCCGCCGGCCGCAAGCGCCTCGGGACAGCCGTCGCCTTGGTCTGAATTATCCCCGGTTTTCTCACGCCTTGCTTGAGCGGCGTTTACGCCGCTTTCCGAGGCCCTTCAGGGCCGAGTCCAGGCCCCCGCTTTGAGCGGGGGTCACACGTCTGGCCCTTGTTCCTCGATGTAGCCCCGTTCACGGGGCTTCCTTGAGCGGCTCAAGCCATGCCTTTCCGATGCCGGGCAAGCCCCGTGAACGGGGCTCAAGCCGTGAAGGAGAGCTCGCCCGCTTCACCCCGCCTAGAAGGCCTTGTCTTTACCCACATTTCGCTCCAGGTTTTGCCTGGCGTTGTCGAAACA
>CAYLQD010000109.1:0-3223 GCA_964385685.1 uncultured Planctomycetota bacterium
GAAGGCGTGGCGAAGTACGAGCCGAACTGGGAGTCGCTCAAGAACTACGAGGCGCCGGACTGGTTCAAGGATGCGAAGTTCGGCATCTTCATCCACTGGGGCCCCTACGCGGTCCCGGCGTTCGGCAGCGAGTGGTATCCGAACAATATGTACCGCGAGGGCTCGGCCGAGTACGAGCACCACCGCAAGACCTACGGCCCGCAGTCGGAGTTCGGCTACAAGGACTTCGTCCCGATGTTCAAGGCGGAGAAGTGGGACCCCGACGCGTGGATCGATCTGTTCAAGCGGGCCGGCGCGAAATACGTCGTGCCCGTCGGCGAGCACCACGACGGCTTCCCGATGTACGCCTGCTCGTTCACGAACTGGAACGCGGCGCTCAAGGGCCCGTGCCGCGACGTGTGCGCCGAGCTGGCCGACGCCTGCCGGCGCGAGGGGCTCACCTTCGGCATCTCGTCACACCGCGCACACAACTGGAACCACTTCTCGTTCCCGAAAGACGCCGACACGTCCGACCCCGACGCCCGCTACCTCTACGGCGCGCCCCATCCGCCGGAGGCGCCCGTCAGCTACGAGTTCGTCCTCGACTGGTACGAGCGCACGAAGGAGATGGTCGACAAGTTCTCGCCCGACATCCTCTGGTTCGACTTCGGCTGGCACCGCGACGAGTTTGCGCCCTGGTGGCAGCCGCTCGCCGCGTACTACTACAACCACGCGCTCGAGCACGGCTATGAGCCGGTCCTGCAATACAAGGCCCGGTTCCCCGACGGCGTCGCCGTGCTCGACCTCGAACGCAGCAAGCTCGACGAGATCCGCGAGGAGTACTGGCAGACCGACACGGCCGTCAGCTACAAGTCGTGGGGCTACATCGAGGGCGACGACTTCAAGAGCGTCATGTCGATGGTCCACGACCTCGTCGACATCGTCAGCAAGAACGGCAACCTGCTGATGAACGTCGGCCCGCGAGCCGACGGCATCATCCCCGACGAGGCGGCCGACCTGCTGCTCGGGATCGGCAAGTGGCTCGAG
Source organism: uncultured Planctomycetota bacterium (assembly GCA_964385685.1). GTDB lineage: Bacteria > Planctomycetota > PUPC01 > PUPC01 > PUPC01 > CAYLQD01. The sequence goes on from CAYLQD010000109.1 coordinate 1,027, forward strand.
GTCAACGGCGAGGCGATCTACGGCACGCGGCACTGGGAGCGATTCGGCGAGGGACCGACGGCCGTCCCGGAGCATTTCGCGGAGAAAGAGCAAGCTGCCTACAGCGCCGAGGACATCCGGTTCACGACGAAGGGCGACGCGCTGTATGCCATCGCGCTCGGCTGGCCGGGCGAGCGGCTGACGATCAAGTCGCTCGGCTCCGCGTCATCGGTCAAGGCCGACGCGATCGCGGGGATCACGATGCTGGGCGTCGAGGGCGCGCTCGAGTGGACGCAGGAGGACGCGGGCCTGACGGTCGCAATGCCGTCGTCGGCGCCGTGCGAGCACGCCGTGGCGTTGAAGATCGATCTGCACGGGAGTGCGTGAAGAAACGAAACATAGACGCAGCCTGCCCTGAGCAAGGTCGAAGGGATGAACGCAGATCACGCGGATGAGACCGAAGGGACGTAGGGGCGACCGGCCGACCGCTCGCCCACGCATGCGCGTCGCAGCTTTCATTCACCGCAGAGCACGCAGAGAACGCTGAGCATGACCTCTATTCCCTCTGCGTTCTCTGCGGTCTCTGCGGTGAGAACGATCCGTTCCCCCCATGAATTGCCTCACATGTCGGGGCTTTCGGCCACGTTGTCAGTCAGGTCGTCCGCCTCGTTCAGGTTGTCGACGACGTCTCGGATCGCCCTCTCGAGTTCGCACAGGGGGCGGAAGAGAACATAACACGCGTTCGCCAGATGATGAGCCCACTTGGGATCCCATTCCCACCGGTATCCTTTGTAGATCGATCTCGTCATCACATATCCGCGTTCGCTCCCCAAGTTCCGGGCATCGCAACGCTCGATGAGCAGATGGCTTGCGCGCGCGGCGAGGTAGAGCCCGCAGTAGACGACCACGAGCGCGACGATCGCGGGCCAGATTGCGAAGCGTTCTCTCATTCTCCTGCCTCGCTACCTCTGCGTTCTCTGCGGTGAAGCGCCCGCCTCAGTCCCCGCCATACACTTCCTCGAACTCCTTGTCAATCGCCGTGCGCTCGGCGTCGGAGAGTTCGTACACCGAGAGGCCGCGGAAGGCGATCTCCAGGCGCTCGAGCGGGCCGAAGAACCGCCAATAGTGCTTGGACTCATGCTCCGAGGCAGCATACACCCAGGAGCCCGAGAAGAGGAACCTCTCCTCGCCGAAGTAGGCTCCCCTAAGCCTTAGCTGCGCGAGGTAGAGTTCTCTCGCGCTGTGTTCTGAGGTCGCGTAGATACTCGACGCGTCGGGATACTCGAACATGATGAAGCCGGGCCCCTCCCGGGCTACGTCTCGGATCAACAGATACGCCAGCCCATAGACGGTCAGGCCGACGACGCTGAAGATGACGAACCCCCAGAAGGCCTTCGCGGCCGCACCCGCTCTTTCGCCTTCAGCCACGATCGATCTCCACGTCGGCTCCACCGGCCTTCATTCTCTTATCCCCGCGGCGCCGGGAACCGTTGTCGGGCGCACGTCGGGCTCGTCAGGCGTGCCGGGCTCTGGCAACCTTTTCGATTCCTCGAACGTCCTATCGAGTTCCTCGCGCTGGGCGTCGGAGAGTTCGTACACGGAGAGACCGCGCAAGGCGATCTCCAGACGCTCGAGCGGGCCGAAGAACCGCCAATAGTGCTTGGACTCATGCTCCGAGGCAGCATACACCCAGGAGCCCGAGAAGAGGAACCTCTCCTCGCCGAAGTAGGCTCCCCTAAGCCTTAGCTGCGCGAGGTAGAGTTCTCTCGCGCTGTGTTCTGAGGTCGCGTAGATACTCGACGCGTCGGGATACTCGAACATGATGAAGCCGGGCCCCTCCCGGGCTACGTCTCGGATCAACAGATACGCCAGCCCATAGACGGTCAGGCCGACGACGCTGAAGATGACGAACCCCCAGAAGGCCTTCGCGGCCGCACCCGCTCTTTCGCCTTCAGCCACGATTGATCTCCGTGCCAACGACTCGCGGCTCCGCCTGAGAAGCTGGACATACCTGATGTGGCACAGCCGCCCCCGGCTGTGCCACAAGCGAACCTCCTACGGCCTCGGGGCCAGGACTCTCCTGACGTAGTACCGGCCGCCGTGGCGGACGACGTGCACCTCGACCGCGACCGCGGCCTTGCCGTCGCCGGGGAGAATCCGGTAGTGATACTCCGTCGACGTAGACGCCTCGCCGCCGTCGGTCGTCTGATCAAGCCCG
>CAYLQD010000109.1:3323-11070 GCA_964385685.1 uncultured Planctomycetota bacterium
GAGGAGCAAGACGCAGATCACCTTTGTCGTTCTGGCGCTCATTGTCTGCCCCGCCCGAGGGTCTGCTCGCCACTTGTCGCTCCACCCGCATCCCGCGCCTGACTTGCTGGCCTACGGCCCTTCACACGGCGGCAGAGCGCGGCGATGGCCCATCCCCACAGGTACGCGTTCACCGGTACAACAATCATGGCCGCGAGCAGCGCGTCCGCTGGTCCCACGCAGATTTCCGGGATCAGCCACCCGAGGGGGGTTGTGAGCACGGCGACAGCAGTCCAGAGAACTCTATCGACAACAAGTTGCGTCTCGGTCGCCCTGGCCAGATTCACGACAAGCTCGGGGAATGTCCCAATCCATACGAGCAGTGCGATTCCGAGCAGGGTGAGGTTGCAGACGGCGACCGCCCCCTGGAGACTCATCTTATAGAGCCGCAAAACCATCCGAAGACCCCTCTTGCGCGACCACCGCGCCTACTCCCCGCCGAACGCCTTCTCGAAGAACTCGGAGATGCGGCGTTCGTATTCGTCTTTGTGGAGCATGCCGGCGGCAGTGTGTCGGGCGCCGTCGACAATCCACAGCTCCCGCGGCTCGCCCGCCGCCTCGTGCAGCTCCTCGCTCATCCAGCTCGGCACAATGCGGTCGGCGGTGCCGTGGACGAGGAAGACGGGCCGCGGCGCGATGGATGCGATGTGGTCCTCGGGATCGTAGCCCGAGCTGATGAGCGTGCGCGAGAGGGGCCACGCGAACAGCCACGTGATGGGGTTGAGCCGCAGCGCGTGCGCGGCCTCGGCGCGGTAGGAGCTGAACGCGCTCTCGAGCACGAGGCCCTTGACGCGCGCGTCTTCAGCCGCGACGACGGTCGCGATGGCTCCGCCGAGCGACTGGCCGAAGAGCGCGACGCGCGCGGCGTCGACGTCGGCCCGCCGGATGACGTAGTCGACGGCGGCCTTCGCGTCGGCGACCGTCCCGCTCCGGGTCGGCTTCCCCGCCGACCGGCCGTAGCCACGATAGTCGAACACGAACACGTTGAATCGGTTGCGCGGGAGGAACTCGGTGAAGGCCCAGTGGGACGTCATGTTCTGCGCGTTGCCGTGGCAGTGGACGATGGTGCCTTTGGGCTCGCCGACGGCGGGGATGAACCAGCCGGTGAGCTGGGTGCCGTCGGCGCTGTGGAAGTCGACGGGCTCGAAGGCGAGGCCGCGTTCCGCGGGCGTGGAATAGGTCCGGGCGTCGGGATAGTAGAAGAGCCCGTTGCAGCATCCGGACATGGAGGCGATCGCGAGCGCAAGGATGAAGAGAACGGCGATCTTGGCGGCGGACCGGAGCGCTCGGCGCGCGGGGCCGCCCTTATGCTTTTTGGGCGGCCTTGACAAGGAACGCCTCGATCCCCTTGCGAATCTCCGACGAGGTGTTCGTGATCTGGAGATACGAACACCAGTTATCGATCTTGGTCTGCTGGACTTCCTCGACGATGCCGATGAGCTTGACCGTGCCCACGGGCGGCGGCATCAGGATGTCGACCTTGATCCGGGCCCGGTCCTTGAGCGGCTTCTCGGTGTTCAGGTCCATGTCCGTCGTCCCGAGCCGCTCGGAGAACCCGATCCGCGACCGCGCGAGCAACGTGTCGGCCTTGTAGCGCACCTCGACGGGATGCTCGAGCCGGACGATGGGACCGCGGAGCTTCGGGTGCCGCTCCGAGGCGAACGCGAATGTCAGCTTTTCGACGACGCGATGCAGCCCGAACGGCTGCTTGACGGCCGATACGGCGCCGTGCGAGTAGGCCGCCATGAGGAGGTGGGTCGATCGCACGTTATACGATGCGACGACCTTGACGTTCGGGTCTTTCTTGCGAAGCTGGTCGAGCGTCTCGTTCGCGCCCTCCTTGCCGGAGACGAGCCGCAGCACGACAAGGTGCGTGTGGGAGCGGTCGTAGGCGGCGACGGCCTCGGCGTTCGTGGCGACCGCCTGGCTCACCTGGAACGACGAGCCCTTGACGGCGGCGAGGAACTCCTGCCGCTGGTCGTCGTCCGGTTCCACGAGTATGACGTTGGCAGCCATGCACTCCTCGATTCCCCCGGCACCCGCCCCCTTTCGATTACGAGCGGATGGATAGCTCACCCTGCCGGGAACATGCAGATGGTAACAGACGAGGGTGGCCATTTCAAGTACCATCGCGTCCGACGGCCAACGGGGCCCGGGAACGGCGGTTTGACTTGACAGCGCAGGGGCGACCCCTATAATGAGCCGTCGGCTAGGGATAGTGTGCGCTGGAAGGCCGCCCCTGCCCTGCTCCGCGGGGGCGAAGCTGTCTGGAGGGACCCGCATGGCCGAAGTCGTGCTTGAAGGTGTGACCAAGGTCTACCCCGGCGACGTGGTCGCCGTGAGCGAGGTCTCCCTTCACGTGGCCGACAAGGAGCTGCTCGTCCTCGTCGGGCCGTCGGGCTGCGGCAAGTCGACCACCCTCCGGATGGTCGCCGGGCTCGAAGAGACGACCCGCGGCTCGATCCGCATCGGCGAGCGCGTCGTGAACGACGTGCCGCCGAAGGACCGCGATATCGCAATGGTGTTTCAGAACTACGCTCTGTACCCGCATATGACGGTTTATAAGAATATGGCATTCGGCCTGAAGCTCCGAAAGATACCGAAGCCCGACATCGACCGGCGGGTCAACGAGGCCGCGTCGCTCCTCGGCATCGGCGATCTGCTCGGCCGCAGGCCGAAGGCGCTCTCCGGCGGCCAGCGGCAGCGGGTCGCCCTCGGCCGCGCTATCGTGCGGAAGCCGGCTGTCTTCCTCTTCGACGAGCCGCTGTCGAACCTCGACGCGAAGCTCCGCGTCGGCATGCGGGCCGAACTCAGCCGGCTCCACCGCCGGCTCGGGACGACGATGATCTACGTGACCCACGACCAGGTCGAGGCGATGACGCTCGGCGACCGGATCGCCGTGATGGACCGCGGCGTCGTGCAGCAGCTGGCCGCGCCGCTCGAGCTGTACAATCGGCCACGAAACCGGTTTGTCGCCGGCTTCCTCGGCACGCCGCCGATGAACTTCATCGACGGCCGCCTCGAGACGGAGAACGGCCGGCCGCTCTTCAACGAGGGCTCGGCCAAGATCCCCCTGCCCGACTGGGCCGGCAAGGCCGTCGACGCGCTGCCCGCGCGCGAGGCCGTGTTTGGCGTCCGGCCCGAAGACATCACGCTCGGGCCCGGGCCCGGCGAGGTCGGAGCGCGAGTCAACGTCGTCGAGCCGCTCGGCGATGAGATGATCGTCTACGTGGCAACCGACTATCACAACCTCGTGTGCAAGGCGCCCGCGCACGACAACGTCGCGGTCGACGACGCCGTCGGCCTGACGTTCAACCTCGATAAGACGCACCTCTTCGACCCCGAGACGGGCGAGAACATCTCGCTGGCGCACCGGGGCGAACCGCGGGCCTAGGAGAACACGGCGGCTCGGCGCGGCCACGGGCACGAGACCGCCCGGAGCGGCGGACCCCGCTCCGCAAACGGACGCATTTTGGGACCGGACCATGAACGGCGAATTGCTCAGGATCATCGACAGCATCCATCGGGACAAGGACATTTCCCTGGACATTCTGTTCGGCGCGCTCGAAGACGCGATGGCCTCGGCCCTGCGCAAGCGGCTGAACGCGCAGGAAGAAGTCCAGGTGCGCATCAACCGCGAGTCGGGCGAGATCACCGTCGAGGGCACCGATGAGCCCATCGACCCCGCGAACCTCGGCCGTATCGCCGCGCAGACGGCGAAGCAGGTCATCATCCAGAAGATCCGCGAGGCCGAGCGAGACGTCATCCTGCGCGACTACGAGACCCGCATCCACGAGATCGTCAACGGGACCGTCCAGCGCGTCGAAAGCGGACACGTCATCGTCAACCTCGGCAAGACCGAGGGCATCCTCCCGCGGCGCGAGCAGGTCCGCGAGGAGCGATACCGCGTCGGCGAGCGCATTCGCTGCTACGTGCTCGACGCGAAAAAAGTCGGCAGCAACGTCCGAATCATTCTCTCCCGAAGCCACCCCGACCTGATCCGCAAGCTCTTTCAGCTCGAGGTGCCCGAAATCATGGAACGGATCATCGAGATCCGCGCCCTCGCCCGCGAGCCCGGCTACCGCACCAAGATCGCCGTCACGTCGGTCGACTCGAAGGTCGACGCCGTCGGCGCCTGCGTCGGCGTGCGCGGCACACGCATCAAGAACATCGTCGCCGAGCTGGGCGGCGAGCGGATCGACATCGTCCGCTGGAGCGACCAGTCCGACATTCTGATCGCCAACGCGCTCAACCCCGCCGAGGTCGAGGCCATCAGCCTTAACTCGCGCGCGCGGCTCGCGCGCGTCATCGTCGCCGAAGACCAACTCTCCCGCGCCATCGGCGCCCTCGGCCAGAACGTGCGGCTCGCCTCGAAGCTGACCGAGTGGGACATCGACGTCATGAGCCAGAAGGAGTTGGACGGCGAGCCCGAGCGCATGAAGGAAGTCCTGGGCGGCATCGCCGGCGTCGGCCCCAAGACGATCGAGAAGCTCTTCGGGTCTGGCTTCTCGCTCAAGAAGCTCGCCACGACCACGATGGAGCCGCTCCTGACCGTGAGCGGCATCGCCGAGGGCGTCGCGGAGAAGCTGATGGAGGCCGCGGGCGTCTATATCGCCGAGCAGCGTTCCATCGCCCGCCAGCGGCGCGCGGAAGCCGAGGCGGCCGCGCCGGCCGAGCTGGCCGCGGAGGGCGCGAGCGAGGCCGCAGCCGGGGCGGCAGCCGCTGAAGAGGCCGCCGAGGCGGACGAGGTCGGGGCCGACGAGGAACCGGCCGACGAAGAGCCGGATGCCGACGTTGAAGCCGGGCCGGAAGCCGAGGGAGAGTCTGCCAAGGAAGACACCGAGGCCGCCGAGCCGGAAGACGAGGTCGAGCCCGACGAGGAGCCGGTCGCCGAGAAACCCGAGGAAGAGCCGGCCGAGGAAGACACCGAGGCCGCCGAGCCGGAAGACGAGGTCGAGCCCGACGAGGAGCCGGTCGCCGAGGAGCCCGAAGAAGAGCCGGCCGAGAAAGAGCCGGCCGAGCCGGACGCGGACGAAGAACCCACATAGCGGAGTCTGAGCTTGGGCACGCGCGTACACACGCTGTCGAAAGAACTCGGCGTCAGCAGCAAGGACCTGATCGCCCTCTGCCAGTCGAAGGGCCTGGTGCGAATCACGAAGCACATGAACTCGCTGAGCGACGGCGAGGTCCGGATGCTGCGCGAGCACTTCGAGCGCGCGAAAAAGCCGGCCTCCGCTGCGACGAAGCCCGCCGCGCCTGCGAAAAAGCCGCCCGCGGCCCGGCCCAGAAAACCGAGCAGCTCCCCGCGCCGCGAACGGCCCGGCCCCGTAACCCGGCCGCAGCGCGACGCCGCCGACAAGAAGCCCGAGAAACCCACCCGGGGCGACCGGCGCCGCGGACGCGGGCGCGACAAAGCCAAGGCCGCTGACAGAACGAAGAAGGCGTCGACGAAGCCCAAGCCAAAGGCCGAAAAGGACGCCGAGGGCATGACGTTCACCGACTTCACCGTCGGCGGCCAATACTCCGGCGCAGCCGCCGGGGTCGGCGCCGACTACCAGCGCCGCATCCGCCGGCCACGTCCGTATGGCAAGCGCCGCCGGGGCGGCGCGCGACGGGCGCCCGTCGAGGTCCCGCCCGAAGACCGCCACGCCGAACTCCCGTTCCCCGTCACCGTGCGCGACCTGTCCGCCGCCATCGGCATGAAGGTGAACGACATCATCCGCGAGCTGATGGCCAACGGCGTCGTCGCCACGGTCAACCAGCCCATCTCGAACGACATGGTCCAGATGATCGCCCTCGAGTTCGGCTGGGAGGTGACGGTCAAAGAGCACACCGATGTCGAGGAACAGGTCGAGCTTGCCGCGACGGCCGACAGCGAAGAGGGTCTCGAGCACCGCATCCCCGTCGTCACGTTCCTGGGGCACGTCGACCACGGCAAGACGTCGCTCCTGGACCGTATCCGCGAGGCGAGCGTCGCCGAGTCGGAGTCGGGCGGCATCACCCAGCACATCGGCGCCTACCACGTGACCACGGGCGAGGGCAAGGAGATCACGTTCCTCGACACGCCCGGGCACGAAGCGTTCACGGCCATGCGGGCCCGCGGCGCCCATTGCACCGACGTCGTCGTGCTCGTGGTCGCGGCCGACGACGGCGTCATGCCGCAGACGGAGGAGGCGATCTCGCACGCGCGAGCGGCCGAGGTGCCGATCGTGATCGCTCTCAACAAGACCGACCTGCCCGCGGCCGACCCCGAGCGGGTCAAGCCGCAGTTCGGCCAGCACGGGCTCGAACTCGAAGAGTGGGGCGGCGACGTCCCGTGCGTCGAGGTCTCGGCCGCGACGGGCGACGGGATCGACCATCTGCTCGAGATGATCCTGCTCGTCGCCGAGCTGCGCGAACTCCGGGCAAACCCGAACAAGGCGGCGACGGGCGTTGTGCTCGAGGCCAACCTGACCGAGGGCCGCGGCGCCGTCGCGACCGTACTCGTGCGCGAGGGCACGCTCCACGTCGGCGACGTCCTGCTCTGCGGCGCCACGTTCGGCAAGGTGCGCTCGATACTCGACGACCACCGGCGGCCGCTCGAGGCCGCGGGCCCGTCGATCCCCGTCCAGATCTCCGGCCTGAACGGCGTGCCGGAGGCGAGCGACCCGATGCTCGCCATCGACGACCTCCAGAAGGCGCGCGAGGTCGCCGAACTGCGCGAGCGGCGGGCGCGGACCGCCAGCTTGCTCGAGCGGTCGCACGTCACGCTCGAAAACCTGTTCGGCAAGATCGCCGAGGGCGAGGCGGGCGAGGTTCGCGTCATCCTCAAAGTCGACGTGATGGGCTCGCTCGAAGCGCTCCGCGAGAAGCTCGACAAGCTCTCGACCGACGAGGTCAAGATCAAGTTTATCCACACGGGCGTGGGCGGGGTCAACGAGTCCGACGTGCTGCTCGCCGACGCGTCCGACGCGATCATCATCGGCTACCGCGTCGTCGCCGACGTGCGGGCCCGCCGGCTCGCCGATGACAACAAGGTCGACATGCGGTTCTATCAGGTCATCTACCAGCCCGTCGACGACATGACGCAGGCCCTGACCGGCCTGCTGAAGCCGGAGACGCGCGAGGTGGTCACCGGGCACGCGGAGATCAAGCAAATCTTCAAGGTCTCGCGGCTCGGCAACGTCGCCGGCTGCCAGGTGACCGACGGCGTCATCGAGAATACCTCGCGGATCCGCGTCTCGCGCGACGGGATCGTCATCCACGACGACGGGAAGATCGAATCGCTGCGGCGCCTCAAGGACGACGTCCGGCAGGCGCAGGCGGGGACCGAATGCGGCATTCGGGTCGCCAAGTTCGACGACGTCAAGGACGGGGACGTGCTCGAGGCCTATCGGATCGACGAGATCGCCCGCACGCTCTGACGAGCGGAGTTTCTTGCTCTTGGGGGCGGCTGTCGAAGAAGTTCCTTCTCGAGCCTGAAAGGCTCAAAGCGGCAGCAAAGCTGCCGGCGCAGTTTGCCAAAGCAAACTGCCAAGCTGACCCGAAGGGTCAGCCATCAGCCCAGGGCGAAGCCCTGGGGGAAAGTGTTGGTGAGGCGGGAAAGCCCTGAAGGGGCGATAGAGGCTCTGTGACGCCCTTACAGGGCTGTGGCTGAGAGAACATCTGCTACCCAGGGCTTCGCCCTGGGCTGGTGAATGTCGCCCCTTCGGGGCAAGAAACAGACTTC
>CAYLQD010000110.1:0-10472 GCA_964385685.1 uncultured Planctomycetota bacterium
CAGCTCTGCGGGACGACGGCGCCCGGGAAGAAGGTCGGCCTGGAAGTCTTCCGCGACGGCCGCCGCCTCAAGCTCCGGGCCGTCATCGGCCGACGCCCCGAGGGACCGAACGCTCCCTACAACATCCGGCCGCCGGCGCCGCAGGAATACGTCCGCGTCATCGGGCTCGAGGGCGAGCACCTGATCGCCGACGTCGATCTCGCGCTGCTCTGGATCAACCGGCAGAGCGGCCACATCGACCGGCGCACGGTCATCGCGCCGTATCCGACCGGCCTCGACTCGAGCCGTGCATTCCTGTACGGCATCGTGCGGGAGCGCGAGATGGACCGGATCACCCGACGCGGCCTGGCGCCGGCGCTGGTCGATGGCGCCATAGTTGCTCCGGCGCCGGGCGGCGCAATCGAGTGCTTCGATCTCTCCGGCCGGCGCCGCTGGTCCGCCCGCGCCGCGGGGCCGGCGGGCGCCGGCCCCCGTCCGTGGCGCGCCGTTGTCCGCCTCGAACCACTGCGCGGCAAGGTGGCCGCCATTGTCGCCGTGGCCGCCGGCGGCGGGCTCGTCAGGCACGATCTCGTCACGCACGACATCTTGTCGGGCGGCATGCTCCATCGCACGGAACTGGTTTCGCTGCGGCGGCTGATGCGGATTCCTCTGCTGTCGGTTGGCGACACGCTGGTCGTGCCGCTGCCGCCAACGCCCAACGCTGCGGGCGGTCAGCTCGTCGCTCTCGATGCCGGCACGGGCAAAGACTTCTGGCGCTGGCCGGCCCGCCGGGCCGCCCGCGCCGGCGCTCGGCGAGATCGCTTCCACGAGACCGCCATCGCCGGCGACAAGGTCGTGACCGCTGTCGGCGACGCCGAACTTGTCGCCCTGGACCTGAAAAGCGGCGCCGTCACCTGGCGGTCTGCGTTCGACGGCGCGATCAGGAAGGTCGTCCGCGGCGGCGAGTCGGTTTTCGTCGCCCACAACTCGCGCACGAAGGACGGGCGGCGCGCGGCCGCGGTCACGCGCGTCCGGCTCGCCGACGGCAAGCGCCTGTGGCGCCGTGTCGTCGTGCGCGACGCGCAGTTCCACCACACCGATCCGATCCCCTTCGCGGCCGTGTCCGGCGGGCGACTCGTCTTCGTGCAACACCTCGTGGATCGCCGCGGCCTGCAGCTCGGGCGCCCGACCGTCGCGGTGTTGAGGACGAGCGACGGCGCCCTCGCCGCGATGATTGGCATGGGCCAGCAAGGCCGGTATAATGTGCAGGGTGGCAAGTGGGCGCCCGCAGGGCGCCGCACACACGGAGTGATCGGCCTCATCACCCAAAAGGGCTTGATCGGCCTGTCATTCGATCCGAGGTAACGGCCTGACAGAACGCGCTCCGGCGGCCCGGCCGCGGCAGTGAGCACACCACACGCGCAGGAGGAACACGCATAATGGGGACAGATGAGGAAACCAGGGGAACCGGCCAGACCGCGCAGGACGACCTCGAAACCGTGCGCCGCTTCCAGGAGAGCTTCCAGAACATCCGGTCGGAACTGCACAAGGTCATCGTCGGCCAGGACCGGGTCATCGAGGAGCTTCTGATCGCGATCTTCTCGCGCGGCCATTGCCTGCTCGTCGGCGTGCCCGGGCTCGCCAAGACCATGATGGTCAGCACCCTCGCCGACGCGCTCTCGCTCTCGTTCAACCGCATCCAGTTCACCCCCGACCTCATGCCGAGCGACATCACCGGGACCGAGGTCATCCAGCAGGACCGCGGGACGGGCGAGCGGCACTTCAAGTTTCTGCCCGGGCCCGTCTTCGCGCACGTCATTCTCGCCGACGAGATCAACCGCACGCCGCCCAAGACACAGGCCGCGCTCCTCGAGGCCATGCAGGAGCGGCAGGTGACCGTCGGGGGCGACAAGCATCCGCTGTCGGAGCCCTTTTTCGTGCTTGCGACGCAGAACCCCATCGAGCAGGAAGGCACGTATCCCCTGCCCGAGGCGCAGCTCGACCGCTTCATGTTCGAGATCCTCGTCGACTACCCGGAGGAGGACGAGGAGTACGAGATCCTGCGCGTCACGACGGCCGAGATGCCCGGCAGAGTCGACAAGGTCCTGACGGGCGACGAGATCCTGCAACTCCAGGAGATCGTCCGGCGGGTGCCGATCGCCGAGCACGTCATCCGCTACGCGATGGAGATCGTGCGGAAGACGCGCGTCCAGAAGCCGGGCGCGCCCGAGTTCGTCAAGGAGTGGCTCACCTGGGGAGCCGGCCCGCGCGCCGGCCAGTACCTCATCCTCGGCGGCAAGGCGCGGGCCATCCTCCGCGGCCGCTACTACGTCTCGTGCGACGACATCCGCTCCGTCGCGCACCCCGTCCTGCGGCACCGAATCATCACGAATTTCAACGCGGAAGCGGAAGGCGTCAAGCCCGACGACATCGTCGACCGGCTCCTCGAAGACACGCCGAGCGACGAGAGCGTTCTCGTGCGCGACGAGCGCCTGCCGGACATGCTGGACAAGGGAGACCATGATGCCGCCGACTAAAGAACAGATCCGCGACATGTGGCAACGCCGCCGGCGGGCGTACGAGTTGATCGACCGGGAGCGGCGGCGGGAACTGGCCCGGATGTCCGTGGCCGAATCGCTGGCGATCTCCGCCGATTTGTGCGCATCGATCCTGCCGATGTCACCGGAAGAGAGCCGGATTCTGGACGAGCGCGAGTTGCGATCTTGGCTCAAAGTGCGTCGCGCGTTTAGCAGATGGGCGGAGGCGAGCACGCGTGATAAACATCTATGAAGCCGCCGGCGAAGTGCACGAGTGGCTCCTGAAGCGCGGCGTGCCGCACTATTTCATCGGTGGCCTCGCCGTGCAGGTTTGGGGGGAGCCGCGCCAGACACGCGACGTAGACGTGTGCGTTGTGGTGGAGTTGGAGGACGCTGGGCGGCTCCGGCAGGAATTGCTCGACAGCTTCCAACCCAAGTTCGAGGGAGCCGCCGAGGTCGCAGCCGCCCTATGGGTTTGCCCCCTGGTTACGCAGTCCGGTGTCCCATTCGACGTCAGTTTCGCTCTTCTTGGGCCGGAACGAGATATGCTGCGACGGGCTACGGAGGTGGACGTGGGCGCGGGGAGAACCCTCCCCGTCTGCAGTGCCGAGGATCTCGCTGTGTACAAAGCTGTCGCCGACCGCGGAAAGGATGCTTCTGATCTCGAAGGGATCATCACCCGCCAAGGGCCCAATCTTGACGTGGGCCGTATTCGCAGGCGACTCGAGCAGCTCTGCGCGGCCATTGACGAGGGCGAGCCGCTGGAGCGCTTCGAGCGCGCATGGGCGGAGTTCGGCCCCGAAGCCAAGGACTGACTGAGTGGCCGAGACCGAGACGACCGACGACTACAAGAAGTACCTCGACCCGAAGGTGCTCTCGCGCATCTCACGGCTCGACATCAAGGCGCGGCTCGTCGTCGAGGGCTACGTCTCCGGCCTCCACAAGAGCCCGTTCCACGGCTTCAGCGTCGAGTTCGCGCAGCATCGCGAGTACGCGCCCGGCGACGACCTCAAGCACCTCGACTGGAAGGTCTTCGCCAAGACCGATCGCTTCTACGTGAAGGAATACGAAGAGGAGACGAACCTCCAGGGCTGGCTGCTCGTCGACATCTCGGAGTCGATGGACTACACGTCGGGCGGGATGACGAAGTTCGACTACGCCGCGACCGTCGCCGCCTCGCTCGCCTTCCTGATGGTGCAGCAGCAGGATTCCGCGGGGCTCGTGCTGTTCGACGACGATGTCCGCAACTTCGTGAAGCCGTCGAGCCAGCCCGCGCACCTGAAACTCCTGACGCAGCAGCTCGCGTCGGCGCGGCCGACGGGCCGCTCGAAGATCGGCTCGATCTTCAACGACCTCGCCGAGCGCATCAAGCACCGCGGGCTCGTCGTCCTCATCTCCGACCTGTTCGTCGATCCGGCCGAGTTGGGCCGCGCGCTCCAGCACTTCCGCCACAAGCGCCACGAGGTCGTTCTGTTCCACGTGCTCGATGACTTCGAGCGCACGTTCCCGTTCAACGACCTCACGATGTTCAAGGGGCTCGAGGGCTACCGCGACGTGTTCGCCGAGCCGCGGACGCTCCGCAACGATTATCTCGGCGAACTGGACACGTTCGTCAAAGATATCAAGCGAACGTGCCGGCAGCACCGGATCGACTACGTGCCGATGACGACGAGCGACTCGCTCGAGGTGGCGCTGAGCGCCTACCTCGCCGGCCGGCTCGCCATGAGGGGGAAGTAGCGTTGCCGTTCCTGCATCCATTGCTGGCGCTGGGAGCCCTCGGCGGCCTCATCCCCATTATCATCCACCTGCTCAACCGGCGGCGGTTCCGGATCACCCGCTGGGCGGCAATGGAGTTCCTCCTCGCCTCGCTCAAGAAGAACTACAAGCGCGTCCGGTTCGAGAACCTGCTGCTTCTCCTCCTGCGCGTGCTGCTGCTCGTGCTGATCGCCCTCGCCCTCGCCCGGTTCAGTGCCGAGCGCGAGTTGCTCGGATCGCTCGGGGCCGAGAGCCGCCACGCCGTCCTCATCCTCGACCATTCGTACAGCATGCGGCTCCGCGACGGGTCTGACACGAGCTTCGACCGCGCGAAACGCCACGCCGAGCAGATCCTCGGGACGCTCAACAAGGGCGACGTCGTCTCGCTCCTGCTGATGTCCGACATCGCGCGGCCGCTCGTCAAGGAAGCGACTCTCGACGTCGGCCTCGTCCGGCGCGAGGTCAAGCGGCTCGAGCCCGGCTGGGGCGGAACGGACGTCGGCCGTGCCCTCGTCGCGGCGGACGACCTCCTCGCCGACTCGACCAAGCCCCGCAAGGAAGTGTTCCTCATCACGGACATGCAGGCCGCGGGCTGGGGCCGCGGCGGCACTGAGCCGGCCGACGAACTCAAGGAGGCGCTCGCCCGCCTCAAGAAGACGGCCAAGACGTTCGTCGTCGACGTGGGGACCGACGACGGCCAGAACCTCGCGATCACCAAACTCGAACCGGTCTCCAGAATCATCGGAGCCGGCGCGCGGGCCGAGTTCGAGGTCGAGGTGACCAACTTCGGCGAGACGAAGCAATCCAGTGTGCGGGTCGACTGCCTCGTCGATCGGTTCAAGCAGGAGACGAAGGAGATCGACATCCCGCCCGGCGGGACGGAAGCGGTCGCGTTCGCCCACACGTTCGTCGGCGAGGGCTCGCACCTCGTTCAGGCACAGCTCGCGCGCGACCGCCTCGCGGCCGACAACACGCGGCACCTCGCGATCCAGGTCGAGAAGGCGGTCCGCGTTCTGCTCGTCAACGGTGAGACCGGCACGAAGCCGGAGGACAACGAGACGTATTACCTCCAGCGCGCGCTGATGCCGCCGCCGGCGACGAGCGGCGAGGCGCCCGTCTCCTACATCGAGCCGACGACGATCACGGAGTTCGAGACCGCCGCGACCGATTTCGGGCGCTACCGCCTCGTCGTGCTGGCGAACCTCGCATCGCTCGCCGCCGGCAACGCGGTCACGCGCCTCGAGGATTACGTGCGCGAAGGCGGGGCGCTCGTCGTCTTCCTCGGCGACCGCATCGACGCCGCGTTCTACAACGACCAGCTTTTCAAGCAGGGCCGCGGCCTGCTGCCCGCGCGGATCGGCGAGGAAGCGGGCGGCGACGGGGCCCGCCTCGAACTCGTCAAGCCCGTCCACCGCATGTTCGAGCTGTTCACCGACGAGCGCGCGTACATGGTCACCGAACGCGTGCTGTTCCGGCGGCACCTCGATCTCACCCTGCCGGAGTCGCGCGAGGACATTCGCGAGGTCGCCCGGTTCGACACCGGCGGCCCGGCCATCGTGGAGAAGACCTTCGGCCGCGGCCGCGTCCTCCTGCTCGCGTCGTCGTGCGACGCCGAATGGACGAGCTTCCCGACCGCGGCCGCCTATGCCGTCGTGATGCACGAGATGGTCGACCACCTCGTCTCGGGCGACCTGGCGCGGCGCAACGTACTCGTGCACCAGCCCTACCGGCGAACGTTCTCGCCCGACGAACTGATCGAGTCGGTGACGGTCCGCCCGCCGGGCGGCGCGGGCGTCGAGAAGACCCTCCGCCCCTACCCGATCCGGGGAGGCGCGGCGGCGGCCAGTGAGGCCGCGGCCGTGACGGAGATCGTGTTCGCCGACACCGACGTCGCAGGGCTGCACGAAATCGAATTGAAGCGCCGCGACGGCGACGCGATGCCGCCCGAGTATTTCAGCGTGAACGTGCCGCCCGACGAGGCCGACCTCCGGCGGATCGACGAGCAAGGGGCCACCGCGCGGCTCAAGGGCTTTGACTTCCGCTACGCGCGGAGCGTCTCCGACCTGCGCCTCGCCGTGCGGCGCAGCCGGACGGGCCGCGAGTTCACGCGCGAACTCCTGCTGCTCGTGCTGGCGCTGATGTGTGTCGAGCTGATCCTCGGCCAGTGGTTCGGACGATAGGACAGGACGGGATGACGGACTTGCTGCTCAAGCTGTTTCGGCTGGACCGGGCGGATTTCGATGCCGCCGAGGGATGGCGGCTCCAGTTCGCATCGGACTGGCCCGCGCCCGTCGTCGTGCTCGCCGGCATCGCCCTCATCGTCCTCGTCTGGCAGGTGTACGGCCGCGAGAAGGGGACGGCGTCGCCGCGGTACAAGCTGATGCTCGCCCTCTTCCGGCTGGCCGCGTTCGCCGTGCTCGTCTTCATCCTGCTCCAGCCCGCCATCGTGGTCGCCACGTCGCGCCTCAAGGAGGCCTACGTCGTCATCCTCGCCGACAAGTCCGACAGCATGACGCTCTCGGACAAGTATCGCGACGAGAAGCTGATGGCCCGGCTCGCGCGGGCGACGGGGCTTGCACCCGATGCCGAGCCCGGCAAGCCGCTCGATCCCGACGTCGCCGACCGGCTCCGCGCGATGCCGCGCGCCGAGATCGTGAACCGCGTCCTCGCCAATCCCGAGTTGGACCTTGCCGGCCGGGTCGCGGAGAACTCGAGGCTGCGGCAGCACGTGTTTGCCGCGTCGCTCTCCCCTGCCCCGACACCGGAGCCGTCGGACGAGATGAAGCAAGTGTTCAAGGCGCTCGCGGCGCCGCGGCCCGAGGGCGCCCTTCGCCCGCTCGTCATCGAGCCCGACGGCCCGGCGACGCAGATCGGCGAATGCATCCGCGACGCCGTCGCCGAACTCCGCGGCCAGCGAATCGCGGCGATGATCGTCCTGTCGGACTGGTGCTCGAACAGCGGGCTGTCGCCCGCCGAGGCGACGCGCTACGCGCTCGAGGCGCGGTCCGCGTTCCCCGTCTTCGCCGTCGGCGTCGGCAGCGCGGCCGAGCAGCGCGACATCGTCGTCGCAAGCGTCTCGGCCAACGCCGTCGCGTTCCTCAACGACCCGCTCGTCTTCAACGTCGCGATCGAGCAGGCCGGCTACGACGGAGCGCGCGTGCCGCTCGAGCTTCGCATCGGCGACGAGACCGTCGCGACGAAGGCCATCACGCTCCAGCCGGGGCGGAAGTACTACACGATCACACACAAGCCGGACAAGAAGGGCGTCTTCACGTACACGGCCATGGTGCCGCCGCTCGAGGAGGAGCTGTCCGAGACCAACAACGCGGTCGAGCACACGGTCACGGTCAAGGACGACAAGATTCGGGTGCTGCTGATCGCGGGCGGCCCGAGCTGGGAGTGGCGGCACCTGAGGCCGGCGCTCGTGCGCGACAAGACCGTGACGCTGAGCGCGTGGCTCCAGTCGGCCGACCAGGGCTGGGTGATGGCGGGCGGGAAGCAGCTCTCGCAACTGCCGCTCAACAAGCGCGAGCTGGTCGACGAGTTCGACGTCATCATCCTGCTCGACGCATCGGCGGATGCGTTCTCGGCCGAGCAGCTCGACAACCTCCGCTCGTTCGTCGCCGACTCCGGCGGCGGCCTGATCTTCATCGCCGGCTCGCTCAGCGCGGCCCATGCGTTCGGCGGCACGCCGCTCGCCAAGTGCCTTCCGGTCGAACTTTCGCCGGCGCCCGGCGACGCCGGCCCGACCGGCGAGCCGTTCCAACTCGCCATCACGCCCGAGGGCTGGGCGCACCCGGGCACGCGGCTCGCCGACGACCCCAGCGAGAACCGCCGCATCTGGCAGAACCTCGCCGCGTTCTTCTGGTTCCATCCCGTCGACAAGATCAAGCCCGGGGCCCGCGTCCTCGCCGCGCATCCGCTCCTCAAGACGCCGAACGGCCGCCCGACTCCCATCTTCGTCGAGCAGCGATACGGGGCCGGCAAGGTTTTCTTCTCCGCGACCGATGAGACCTGGCGCTGGCGGTTCCTCATCGGCGACGTCTACTTCTATCGGTTCTGGCGGCAGATGCTGGCGCTGACCGGCTCGAACAAGCTGCTCGGCCTGTCGAAGCGCGTCGCGATCTCCGTCGCCCGCACGCGCTACACGATCGGCTCGCGGGTCGAGGTCGAGGCGCGGCTGCTCGACGAGACGCTCCGCCCGCCCGGCGACGCGCCGGTGATGACGACCGTCGACGAGCCCGGCGGCGCGACCCGTCCGCTCACCCTCACGCTCGCCGATTCCGCACAGGGTGTCTACCGCGGCTCGTTCGTGCCCCGGAAGCTAGGGAGTTATGCCGTCTGGATGCGGCCCGCGCCCGACGAGCCGCCCGAGCGGGCCGCCTTCAGCGTCGCGATGTCGACGCTCGAGAGCGAGAGCCGCCGCCTCAACCTCGAGGCCATGAAGGCCGTCGCCAAGAAGACCTCCGGCGCGTGGTTCACCATCGACCGGGTCGGCGAGATCCCCGAGCGGATCCGGAGCGAGGCGCAGAACATCATCACCGAGCGGCCGATCCCGATCTGGGACACGTGGGGCTGCCTCATCCTCTTCGCGATCCCCCTGACATGCGAATGGTGGCTCCGCAAGCGAAGGATGCTGACGTAGGGGGCGGTGGCCTGACCATCAGGGACTGAGCGATGGGTCAGTGGACGACCTTGTACCTGACGCCTTCGGGGCGTGCTGACTGGACGCCCACTGAAGACTTCGTCCGCGATGTGATCGCCCACTTCGACGCACACGCCACAGATCTGTGGGCAGAGCCCGCCCCATCACGATGGGACGACGACGAGCGTGGCTACATCTTCCGCCTCGATAACCTTTCGATTGACCAAGCCGTCGACAAGTGGCAGGCCGCTGGCCGTGATGCTGTTGTCTACTTCCTGTTTGACTGCCCGGCGTGGAGCGACAAGGTCTTCAATCATTTCAGGGGCCTGCCCGATGCGGACGGGTGGATTCGCAGGTACGCTCCCTATTCCGTTGACCTCGTCATCGGCCAGCGCACTATCCCAGACCCCTGGTGCGAGCGCACGGCAGCTGAGTTTAGCTTTGCGGTCGAACTATCAGGAGATGGCATGCCCGAGGACTGGGACCGCTACAAGGGCATCGTGATGGATTGCCCACAGATCAAAGCCCTGGCCGATTTCCTGGAGCGCCGGTCCGGCATGACGTGGGAACTACTGATGAGTAGCTCTTACTGAGCGTGCCGAATCTCACGATGCGGCGTCGGCAGTCTCGAGCTTCGCCCAGAACCTGCGCTGGCGGTCGGACTCTCGCGACTTCGCATCGAGGAACGCGAAGTAATCGTCGAACTCGTCCTTGCTGCCCTCATACTCGGCCCGGAGTTTCTTCTGGGCTTCGTGCTTCATCCGAACACAGTCAAACGCCTTCTTCCGCTTCGACATCGATGACCTCTCTGAAACCTGTCCGCTCGGCAGGGGCGGACATTCCCGGCCGCCCGTCCCTCGCTTCACCTTTCCTCACACCTCAAACTCGGCGATGAGCGGCGTGTGGTCGGAGGGTCTGGGCTGCTTGCGCGGCCCGAGGTCGATCATGCAATCCCGCGACTTCCGCGCCAGCGACTTCGTCGCCAGCATGTGATCGATCCGCCAGCCCTTGTTCGCCTTGAGCGCGCTCGGGGCGCGATAGTCGAAAAACGTATACAGCCCCGGCTCCGGATGGTGCTTGCGGAACACGTCGACGAATCCCCAGTCGCAGACCTTCCGGAACGCGGCCTGCACCTCGGGATTGAAGCAGACGTGCCCGAGGAGCCGCTTCGGGTCGTGCACGTCGATGTCGGTCGGCGCGACGTTCAGGTCGCCGCACCACAGCACTTTCTGCCGCGGCGTGTGGTGCTTCGCGAAGAAGCGGACGAGCCGCGTGAACCACTCGAGCTTGTACTCGTACGCGGGGAGCTTCGTGTCCTGCCCCTGCGGCACGTAGGTGTTGACGATGTGCACGCCGCGGTAGGTGCCGCGGATGAGGCGCGGCTCGTCGCTCGGCCCGCCGTCGTCGAGGCCGCACGCGACGCCCTTCAGCTCGCCCAAGCTCAAAATCGCGACGCCGTTGTAGCCCTTCTGCCCGCGGAAGGCGACGTCGTAGCCCGCGCCCCTGATATCGTCGACAGGGAACAACTCGTCGACGACCTTCGTCTCCTGCACGCA
>CAYLQD010000111.1:0-10446 GCA_964385685.1 uncultured Planctomycetota bacterium
CACATCGCCCTGCGACCTGCCCGTTCAGAGCCCGGTGAGAAATGCGGGCTAACGGTGAAGACAGGCAAGAAGCTCCGCACCGTCGTTCTGTCAGTGATCGGGCTGGCGGTGGTGGCGGGGTCGGTCTTCATCGCAGTAACGCGGCATGAGGAGTACGGCTGGTGGTCGTACCTCGTGCCGGTGATGGCGGTGCTGATGCTCGTGGGGTTCGTGCTCAACTTCCTCCCGAAGAGAACGGGGGAGGGCGGGAGTGAGAGCGAGAGCAGGAGTAAGATTGCGATTGGGAAGGAAGGGGAACGCCCGGCGAGCGAGGGGATTGGGACGTTTGTGACCGGAGGGCTGATTGTCTGCGCCCTTGTCGTGCTGGGCGGGTCGCTCGTCGTGGGAATCGCCAAGGACAAGGCCGGGCTGGGCGCGATTCTTGTCCTCGGACTGTTCTTCGTCGTCTTCCTGAACATCTTCCACCAATTCCTGAAGGACCACTTCGGCGCCGGGAAGAAGATCCGGAAGAAGAGGGATTCGTCCGGGTCGCCGCCGAGGCGGACCGAAGACGGTCCGTCGCAGAGACCGCGGAGGTAGGCAGAATGGTCCTCTGCGACCTCTGCGTTCTCCGCAGTTGACTGTTGGGAGGCCCTAACACGACAACGCTAATATTGCACCGCAGAGGACGCTGAGAACGCAGAGAAGTCCATGTGAAACAGGGGCTTACGTGTTCGTCTTTCACGCTTGCCCGCCACGATGGGCCCGACGGATCAGAAAAAGCATAAGTTCCTCTCTCTGCGGTCTCTGCGTGCCCGCCTGTGGCGGGCAAGCTCTGCGGTGAAAGAAGACAGCGTAGTAGTGCTAAGCTCCCCGATTCCGGAAGCAGCCGGCGAGGTGGTCGTCGACCATGCCGCAGGCCTGCATGTGGGCGTAGCAGATGGTCGGGCCGACGAACCGGAAGCCGCGCCGCTTGAGGTCTTTGCTCATCGCGCGGGATTCCGGCGACTCACTGGGGAGTTCCTCGACGGTTCTCGCGCGTCTCTTCGGCCGCAGGGCCTTCCCGCCGGTAAAGTGCCAGAGGTATGCGTCGAACGTGCCGAACTCCTTTTGCACGGCGAGAAACGCTCGTGCGTTGCTGATGGCGGCGCTGATCTTGAGCCGGTTTCGGATGATGCCCTTGTCTTTGAGCAGGCGGGCCGCGTCGCGTGCGGTGTAGCGCGCGACCTTGCGCGGATCGAAACCACTGAACGCCTTGCGGAACGCGTCGCGCTTTCTCAGGATCGTGAGCCAACTCAGGCCGGCCTGGAAGCCCTCGAGCAGCAGCATCTCGAACAGTTTCCGGTCGTCGTGGACGGGCACGCCCCATTCGTCGTCGTGGTAGGCGACGGTGAGCGGGTCGGAATTCGCCCACGAGCAACGCGTCCGTTTGGTTCTCTTCGATTTCGGACTCATCTGGCCCCAAGGCATAGACCACAAGACGCGAGAACATCCAGGACACGGACCTCGCAGCGCATGCGCGCCTTGCCTTGTGCTAGGGTGTCCGCGGGAACTGCCGGTGAACGAACTCGATGGCCGCCTCGCGGCTGTCGAGCTTGCCCTCGAGCTGCGCGTCCTCGACGGCCGTGAGGATTTCCTTGAACTGCGGCCCCGGCGTATAGCTCATCTCGATCAGGTCGTTGCCGGTGAGGAGCCGCGGCGGGCGGACCTGCTCGGGCTCCAGCTCGAGATATCGGTCGAGGCACCACCGCCACGTGTCGAGATTGCCGTGGCTCGCCAGGCAGTCGAGCCGATGCAATTCGAGCGCGTCTTCGAAGTACGGCTCGCGCATGAACCGCTTGAGCCGGCTCTCCCGCATGTTGCGAATGTCCAGGAACGTCATGTGCGTGGCGACCAGATTGGCAACCGCGTCCGTCACGGTGTTCGGCATGTGAAACCGGCGGCAGATCTTCGCGGCCATGTTCGCCCCGACCGCGGCGTGGTCGTTGAAGCGGATGCGGTCCGTCTTCTGGAATGTCGGCGGCTTGCCCACGTCGTGCAGCAGCACGCCCAGGGCGAGTTCGGGGCTGGGCGCGACCATATACCCGAGCATCAGCTTCGTGTGCACATAGACGTCGCCTTCGGGGTGGAACTGCGGCGGCTGTTCGACGCCCTTCATCGCGTGCACCTCGGGCAGGAGGTGGATGAGGAGACGCGTCTGGTCGAGCAGGTCGACGGCGCGGTCGGCGTGCGGGCCCGTCAGGATGTTCAGCAGTTCCGCCCCGATCCGCTCCGGGCTGACCTGCTTGATCTCGGCCGCGGCCGCGGGGAACGCGCGGTGCGTCGACAACTCGATCTGGTACTCGAGGCGCGCGGCGAACCGGATCGCGCGGAGCAGGCGTAACTTGTCCTCCGCGAACCGCTCGACGGGATCGCCGATGCAGCGGATGAGCTTGTTCTCGATATCGATCTGCCCGCCGACGTGGTCGATGACCTCGTCCTTGATCGGATCGCAGAGCAGGCCGTTGATGGTGAAGTCGCGGCGGGCCACGTCGCCCTTTGCGTCGGTGAACTCGACGGCGTCGGGCCGGCGGCCGTCGCTGTAGCCCAGGTCGGCGCGGAACGTGGCCACCTCGAACCAGTCGCCGTCGAGGCAGACGCGCGACACGCCGAACTCGGCACCGACCTCGATGACCTTGTCGAAGAGCTTCTTGACGTCGTCGGGCTTGGCGCTCGTCGCGATATCGTAGTCGTGCGGCTCGACGCCGAGAACCATGTCGCGCACGCACCCGCCGACGAAGTACGCTTCGTGTCCCGCCTCCCGCAACTGCGAGATGACGAGCGTTGCGTTGTCACGCAAGGACATTGAATCCCCCCACGCCCGGACGTTTCCGGCCGGGCCTACACGAGTCCCATCTCGACGGCCGCCTCGGCGATCTGCACGGCGTTGAGGGCGGCCCCTTTCCGGATGTTGTCCGCGACGACCCAAAGGTCGAGGCCGTTCGCCGCCGACTTGTCCTCGCGGATACGTCCCACGTAGACCGGGTCGGTCCCGCTCGCCTCCGCAGGCAACGGGTAGCCGGCGTTCTCGAAATCATCGATCACCACGACGCCGGGGGCCGCCTCGAGCAGTTCGCGTGCCCGCGCCCCGCTGATCGGCCGCTCGAACTCGGCGTTCACCGCCTCGGAGTGCCCATTGAAGACCGGCACGCGGACGGTCGTTGCCGACACGACTAGCTCCGGGATGTTCATAATCTTCCGCGTCTCGAAGAGCATCTTCGCCTCTTCAGACGTGTAGCCCGCCATCTCGTCGCTCAGGCCGCCGATGTGCGGCAGCACGTTCCCGCCGATCGAGTGCGGATAGACCTCGGGCGAGAACTCCGCCCCCTCGGCATAGGCGCGAAGCGCGCGATCAAGCTCATCAACCGCAGAACGGCCCGTGCCGGACACCGCCTGATAGGTCGCAACGACGATGCGCTTGAGGCCCGCCTCCTCGTGAAGTGGGCCGAGGGCCACGACCATCTGGATCGTCGAGCAGTTCGGGTTCGCGATGAAGCCCTGATGGTTCTTCATCGCGTCGGTGTTGACCTCGGGCACGACGAGCGGCACCCGGTCGTCCATCCGGAAGTCGCCGCCGTTGTCGATGACGAGAGCGCCTTTTTCGACCGCCTTCCAGCCGTAGACCTGCGAGGCGCCTTTCGCTCCCTCCGTCCCGGCGAACAGGGCGATATCCACGCCCTCCAACGCGTCCTCCGACGCCGGAACGACGTCGTAGTCCCGGCCGTCGATCGTCTCGGTCCGGGCGCGCGTCGCCAGAATGCGGATCTCCCTGGCCGGGAACCCCCGCTGATTCAGAACCCGCAGCATCTCCTTGCCGACCATCCCGATGCCGACAACTGCGACTGTGTACTCGCTGGCCATATGGTCTCGCTGTCGTTCGATCTGAGTGGCAAATCCGGCTGTTAACGGCCCAAGTATACCAAAAAGGGCCTTGTGAGGAAATAGTTTTGGCGCCCGCAGCGGGCATTTGGTAGAATTACGAGACTGGACGGCACATGATCGTTTGGACTGGAGATGACGGCGTGGACAGGTGTTCGCAGAAGAAAGCCGTACTTCTCGGGCTCGGTCTCGACAACGAGGACGGGCACGTGCGGTACACGAAGGGGCCGAATTTCCACCTCGTCGGCGGCTCGGAGGAAACCCACGAGGAGATGCAGGACAAGGCGGTCCACTTCAATGAAGAGCTGGAGAAGCGCGAGAAGCGCCTCGAGGATATCGGGCCCGACGAGTTCCACGACATCGCCGAATCCGTCGGTCTCAAGCGGCCGCCGCAGCCGGAAGAGAAGTAGCCGGAGCGTCAGGAGCTTGCGGCCCGTGATATGCGCCTGTGGCTCAATTGGATAGAGCACCGGCCTCCGGAGCCGGGGATTGCAGGTTCGAGCCCTGCCAGGCGTACCAGCGACTCGTGCGGCGCTCCTCGAAGAGGGGCGCCGTTTTCTCTTGGAGGCCCTCATGAAGACCGCGAAGCTGTTTCGCAACGGCCGAAATCAGGCCGTCCGCCTGCCCAAGGAATGCCGGTTCGTGGGCTCCGAGGTATATGTACGCAAGTTGGGAGAACTCGTCTTGCTCTTTCCGAAGAGAAACCCCTGGGCGTGCCTCGTCGACAGCCTTGATCGTTTCTCGGAGGATTTCATGGACACGCGCACTCAGCCACCCCACCGTCACGAGGAACAC
Organism: uncultured Planctomycetota bacterium; assembly: GCA_964385685.1. Taxonomy (GTDB): domain Bacteria; phylum Planctomycetota; class PUPC01; order PUPC01; family PUPC01; genus CAYLQD01. The sequence continues at coordinate 4,693 of CAYLQD010000111.1, forward strand.
CGATGAAGCCCCTCGCAGAGCCTGCTTTCACACCGCTCCCGCTGGGGCATGTCAGGCCGACTGGATGGCTCAAGCGCCAGCTTCGCGTCCAGGCCGACGGCATCACCGGACACATCGACGAGTTCTGGCCCGACATCAAGGACAGCGGCTGGTTCGGCGGCAAGGCCGAGGGCTGGGAGCGCGCACCGTACTGGCTCGACGGGCTTGTGCCGCTCGCGTTCGTCCTCGACGATGCCCCCCTTAAGGAGAAGGTCGCCAGCCGCGTCGGCAGCATTATCGACCGCCAGACGGAAGACGGCTGGCTCGGGCCCGAGGGCGAGGACCGCAGCGTCGATCTCTGGTCGCACCTGCTCATCGACAAAGTCCTGATGCAGTACCACGAGGCGACGGGCGACGAACGCAGCTTCGACGCGCTCGTCAAGAACCTCCGCATGCTGCACACGCACCTCGACCGGAAGCCGCTCCACGGCTGGGGGCAGTACCGATGGTTCGAGGGGCTCATCTCCTGCTACACCGTCCACGAGCGCACCGGCGAGGCGTGGGTCCTCGGACTCGCCCGCAAGATCCACAAGCAGGGCTTCGACTGGCCGACGTTCTACGACGGATTCGACGTGACGGTCCCCACGCCGCGCCGCGGCATGTGGAAGTGGGACAAGCACGTCGTCAATAACGCGATGGCGCTCAAGGTCGGCCCGCTCGCGTGGCGGCTGACGGGCGACGACGCCGACCGCGGCTTCGTCTATCGCATGTGGGAGATTCTCGACGGCTGCCACGGCCAGGTGACCGGGATGTTCACCGGCGACGAATGTTTGTCCGGCAAGAACCCCGTCCAGGGAACGGAACTGTGCGCCGTGGCCGAGGCGATGTACTCGCAGGAGATTCTGCTCTCGGTGCTGGGCGACGCGGCGCTCGGCGACCGGCTCGAACGCATCACGTTCAACGCGTTCCCGGCGACGAATTCGCCCGACTTCTGGACGCACCAGTACGATCAGCAGGCCAACCAGGTGCAGTGCACGATCAACCCCGAGCAGCTCTGGAGCGCGAACGGGCCCGAGTCGAACATCTTCGGCCTGCAACCGAACTACGGCTGTTGCACGGCGAACCTCCACCAGGCTTGGCCGAAGTTCGCCGCCCATCTCTGGATGAAGACGCCCGACGACGGCATCGCGGCCGTCGCCTATGCGCCCAGCGTCGCGACGCTCGAGAGCGGCGGCGTGCCCGTCACGGTCGAACTCGACACTGAGTACCCGTTCCGCGAATCGCTCCGCTTCAAGGTCACGACTGACGCGCCCGCCACGTTCCCCCTCTTGCTCCGGATTCCGGCCTGGGCCGAGGGAGCAACACTCGATGGAGCAGGGGAGGGCGGCGCGAAGCCGACGCCCGGGACGTTCCATCGCATTGAGCGCGAGTGGAACGGCTCGACCGAGCTGACCCTGACGCTTCCGATGAAGGCCGCCACGTCACGCCGATACAACAACGCGCTCGCCATCGAGCGCGGGCCGCTCGTCTACTCGCTCAAGATCGGCGAGGAGTGGAAGCAGGTGCACGAAGACGCGCCGGGATACGAACCGCCGCACTGCGACTACGAGGTCCACCCGACGACGGACTGGAACGTTGCCTTGAGCGTGGACGAGGCGGCGCCGGAAGACAGCGTCACGTTCGAGGAGCGGCCCGTGGGCGAGTGTCCGTTCTCGCCGGACGGAGCGCCCGTTGTGGCGACGGTGAAGGGCCGCAAGATCGCCTGGGAGCCGCAGCACGGCTGGGCCGGCGAGACGCCCATCAGCCCGGTGCAGTCCGACGAGCCCGAGGAAGAACTGACCCTCATCCCGTACGGCTGCACCAACCTGCGAATTACGGAGTTTCCGACGCTCGGATAAGGTCGGCGAGCGCGGAGCCATAAGCCCATGCGTGATGAGACGTTACGACACTTCCCGAAGGCGAGACAACACAACAACCGTTCCACAACTTGGATTCTGAGCGTTCAGGTGAACGTTCAGAATCCGAATTAGGTTGCGGCAATGATTGCGATCGACGGCTCATTCGGCGAGGGCGGCGGACAAATCCTGCGCACCTCGCTCGCGCTCTCGCTCGTCACGGGCACACCGTTCCGGATCGAGAACATCCGAGCGGGCCGCAAGAAGCCGGGCCTGCGGCGCCAGCACCTGACGGCTGTGAAGGCGGCGACCGAGGTCGGAGACGCAGAAATGCGCGGGGCCGAACTCGGCTCGCAGGACCTCACGTTCAGCCCGTCGCAGATTAGCCCCGGCCGCCACCACTTCAGCATCGGCACTGCCGGCAGTTGCACGCTCGTGCTTCAGACCGTGCTGCCCGCTCTGCTGACGGCCGGCGGCAACTCCGAGTTGACGCTCGAGGGCGGCACCCACAATCCGTTTGCGCCGCCGTTCGACTTCCTGGCCCGGACGTTCCTCCCGCTCGTCAACACGATGGGGCCGAACGTCACGATGAAGCTCAGGCGGCACGGGTTCTATCCGGCGGGCGGCGGGCGGATCGACGTGGCGATCGAGCCGGCGAAGCGGCTCGCGCCGCTGCACCTTCTCGAGCGCGGCGATGTGGTCCGCTGGTCCGCCCGAGCGCTCGTGGCGAATCTGCCGCTCAAGATCGCGGAGCGCGAGATCCGCGTCATTCAGAAGCGCCTCGCCCTCGACGACAGAGCTGTCTCGGCCGAGCCTGTGTCGTCAGATGGCCCCGGCAACGCTGTGTTGATCGAGGTCAAGAGCGAGCATGCCGCTGAGCTGTTCTCGGGCTTCGGGCAGAGGGGCGTGCCGGCCGAGAAGGTCGCCCGGGGTGTTGCGGACGAGGCCGCGCGATATCTCGCCGCCAACGTGCCTGTCGGCGAGCACCTCGCCGACCAGTTGCTCATCCCGATCGCCCTCGCGGGCGGCGGCTCCTTCCGCACGCTCCCCCTGACCGATCACACGAGGACGAACATCGACGTGATCCGGAAGTTCCTCGACGTTCGCATCGCCGCGCGGGAGGTGGGGCAGGGCACGTGGGAGATCCGCGTGGGGAGTTGAGAGACTCTGGCAGAACAGTGGGGCGGACATTCCTGTCCGCCATCAGGCAGGCCCCGCTGGGACAGCGGGCAGAATGCCTGCCGCACCAAGGTCTCCTCAGAGCCCGTGAGCCCGTCGGTCACCCCCCGAGCGGCTCATCGAAACGCCGCCGCCCTTCATAGCGCGCGACCGTCGTCCAGCCGATCTTGCGGGCAAGCTCGTGCATCTCGTCGAAGCGCTCCCCGACCCGGCCCGGCTCGTGGGCGTCGGACCCGAAACAGATCGGCACGTCGCGCTCCCGAAGCATTCGCAAGATCTTTTCGGACGGATATTGCTCCCCGACCGGCTTGGCGAATCCGCCGGTGCTGATCTCGACGCTCATCCCCGCGACTGCGACGGCGTCGCACGCGGCGACCTCCGCGTCGGTCACGTCCTCCTGCGGCCGATAGCCGAACTTCTTGGCGAGGTCGAAGTGTGCAAGCATGTCGTAGGTGCCGCTCCGCGCCGCGTCGGCCAGCAGCTCGTAGTATCGGCGGTAGATCGCCGCGACGTTCCCCGTCTCCCACCGGTCGCGGTACTCGGGGCAGTCGTGCCCCCACCCATCGATGAAATGGATCGAGCCGTAGACATAGTCGAACGGGTGCGCCGCGATGGCCGCCTCGATCTCGTCCTCCTGCCCGGGCGCGTAGTCGCACTCACCGCCCATCCGGATCGTGATGCGGCCGGAGAACTCGTCCTGAAGGCGCCGACACTCGTCGACGTAGAGCACCATCTCGTCCGCGGTCAGGTACAGCTTCTCGGGAACCGGGATCGTGATGGGCATGTGAACCGCGAAGCCGATCTCCGTCAGGCCGAGCGCAATTGCGGCCTCGACGTAGTCGCGCATCTCCCCGGTGGCGTGGTCGCACCACTTCGTGTGCAGGTGGTAGTCGGCCCGGTAGCGTGGGGCCGCCGCTGGGTCGGTCATCGGCTTCGTATCCCGAAACGCCGGCGCGCTAGAGCGTGTCGTCGGCGTCTTCGTCGTGCACGACCTTGTCGAGCTCCATCAGCAGGTCGATGAACTGGGTGTTGTCGATCATGCCTTCCTGGAGAAGGATGAGCCCGAGCATCTTGTGATGCTGCTCGTGGTCCTCCATCTCGGCCTGCTTCTCCATGGCGATCTTGATGTCGTCCTTCGAGCAGTAGCCCTTCTGGACGGCCGTCTCGGCCAACATCCTGCGTGCCGTTTCAACGTCGAGTTGCATCGCTCGCTCCTCCGTTGCGTCCCCTAATCCTGTCTGACAAACGCATCTGCCACCGCCGGCTCGCAGAGAACCTGTCTGCAGAATCCTATGCGCGAGCCCTGTCGTGGCCGTTCGCGGGCCGCTGACCGATTCGTCAGACAGGCCCTAGTCCTGAATCAACATGTTGTCGCGGTGTACGGCCTCCTCATAGGCCCCTTCGCCGAGCACGCGGCGCACCTGAGCGCTCTTCATCCCGCACACGGCGGCGAGGTCGTCCGATGCCAGGTTCACGAGCCCGAGCGCAAAGACGCGGCCGTCGGGGCCCGCGATCCCGACCGTGTCGCCCTTCTTGAACGATCCGGAGACCGACACGATCCCGGACGGCAGCAAGCTCTTGCCGCGCTCGGCCAGAGCGCCTTTCGCCCCGTCGTCCACGTGGATCGTCCCGCGGGTCGTACGCGCCGCAAACCACCGCTTGCGACTCGTCGCCTTCCTCGGCCGCGGCACGAAGAACGTGCCCACGTCCTTGCCATCCAGAATGCGATCGAGCACGCGGCGGCTCGTGCCGTTCGCGATGACAACCGCCTGGCCCGCCCGGGTCGCCGCCAGCGCGGCATCGAACTTCGACCCCATCCCGCCCGTGCCGCGCGCCGTCTTCGTGCCGCGGTCGAGCGATCGTATCTCATCGGTCACGCGTTCGACGACCGGCAGAACGTTGCCGTCGGAATCGAGCACCCCGTCGACGACGGTCAGCAGGATGAGGAGTTCCGCTCCGAGAAGCGAGGCGACCAGCGCGGACAGCAGGTCGTTGTCGCCGAAGCGGATCTCGTCGACGCTGACCGCGTCGTTCTCATTGATAACGGGGATGGCGCCCATCGCGAACAGGGCATTGATCGTGTTCCGCACGTTCAGGTAGCGGGTGCGGTCGTCGAAGTCCTCGCGGGTGAGCAGGATTTGCGCCGCGTGGTGGCCGCGCTTCTTGAACGAGCGGTTGTAGGCCTCCATCAGATGGCTCTGCCCGACGGACGCCGCGGCCTGGAGCCGGGGGAGGGCGGTCGGACGCACGTCAAGCCCGAGTTCCGCCATGCCTGCGCCGATCGCCGCCGACGTCACGAGCACCGTCTCGCGGCCTGAGCCGACGAGCGCGTCGATCTGCTCGGCCAGCGCCGATACGCGGCGCACGTCGAGCACGCCCGACGGGCCGGTCAGCACCGCCGAGCCGACCTTGACGACAAGGCGCTTCACACGGGGCAGGAATTCGCTGCGCGAGACGCTCTGCATGTTGCTTCAGATCCGAGTACGAGTGTCGGAATCCTAGCGCCGGCTCGCACGACTGTCAAGCAAACACGCATAACGAGTGGATACGCCAAACGCGGGAATCTCCGGCCGGTGCCGGACGGGGACATGTACCGGAAGCCCCTTTCGCCTTCGGCGGAAGGGGATCGGTACGTGTCCCCAGACCAAACGGACTGACGGGATTGGATATTCTGAACACGGGCAGATGAAGACGGTGGGTT
>CAYLQD010000112.1:0-10335 GCA_964385685.1 uncultured Planctomycetota bacterium
ATCAACCAGAATACTACATGTGGTATGCGGTTGAGTCAAGGGGATACCCACCTCTCGAAAGACCCTCCCCCGTGATTCAATCATCCATCACCGGTCACAGCGGCCGGCGAACGCCTAACACCTAACACCGACCACCCGCCTTCGTCAGAGACTACGGCGGGCAAGCCAACCACCGACCACCCGCTGCCTGCTGCCCGCTGCCAGCTACCCGCTGCCGCCCGCCCCTACGCCCACCACATCCCGCCGAGTTTCTCCTTGAGCAGGACGCGCTGGAGGAAGGCGACGGCCTTCTGGAAGCCCTCGTTCTGACTCATCAAGCTGTCTTCGTGCTCAATCGAGATGACGCCGTCGTAGCCGACGGTCCGCAGGACGCTGACGAAGTCGGTCCAGAACTCCTCGCCGTGTCCGTAGCCAATCGTGCGGAAGATCCACGACCGGTTCAGTTCGTCGCCGTAGTGCTTCGTGTCGAGCACGCCGTTCTCCGCGGTGTTCTGCGGATCGACGCGGCAGTCTTTGCCGTGAACGTGGAAGATGGCCTTGACCTTTCCGAGCGCCTTGAGCGAGACGAGCGGATCCATCCCCTGCCAGAAGAGGTGGCTGGGGTCGAAGTTGGCGCCGATGGCCTTGCCGCATTCCTTGCGGAGCCGCAGCAGGGTCTCGGTGTTGTAGACGACGAAGCCGGGATGCATCTCGAAGCCGATGTTGACGCCGTGGTCGGCGGCGAACTTCGCCTCCTTGCTCCAGTAGGGGATGACCTTCTTCTCCCACTGCCACTCGAGAATCTCGAGGAAGTCGGGCGGCCAGGGGCAGGTGACCCAGTTGGGCTTGGTCGCCTTGTCGCTCTCGCCGGGGCAGCCGGAGAAGTTGACGACGGTCTTGACGCCGAGCTTCTCGGCCAGCATCACGGTCTTGCGATGGGTCTCCTGCTCCTTCTTGGCGAACGCCTTGTTCGGGTGGAGCGGGTTGCCGTGGCAGGAGAGCGCGCTGATCTCGAGGTTGCGGCTCTTCACCTTGTCGCGCCACTTGGCGAGAGCGGCCTTGTTCTTGAGCAGCTTGTCGACGGGGCAGTGGGGATCGCCCGGATAGCCGCCCGTGCCGACCTCGACGGCGTCGAGCCCGGAGGCCGCCGCATAGTCGAGCGCCTTGTCGAACTTCTGATCCCCAAACGCCGCAAGAAACACACCGAGCTTCATCGCCATTCCTCCTTGTCTGAAGTGACCAGTCGCCAGTTACCAGTCACCGGTGAGGAGCCCCGGCCGCTGACAACTGCCTGCTACCTGCTGCCTACTGCCGTCTAGTACTTAACCTTCGTCCACCGCCGCGACTTGGCGCTCTTGATGACGGCGTCGCAGATGCACATCTCCGCGTGCCCGTCGACGAACGTCGCGTAGAGCGGGTTCTTCGCCGGCCGGCCGCGCCGGATGTCCTTGTAGGCCTCGAGGCACATGTTCTTCGTGCCCACGTCGTAGCCCTCGGTGTGCCCGCCGGGGAAGTGGGCCAGGTGCGCGACCTGCGGATACATCAGCGACGCGTCTTTGACGAGCTTCTCGTTCGCGCTGTCGCGGTGGCCGATCTTCAGCTCGTTCGGCCGCTCCTGATCCCACCAGATCGACGCGTCGGAGCCGTCGATCCCGAACGTGAACCCGTTCTTGTAGCCCGCGCTGATCTGGCTCGTTGTCACGCTCGCCGTCGCGCCGTTCGACAGACGCATCATCACCATCGACAGGTCCTCGGTCACGACCCTGTACTTGAGATAGTCCTTCGGCGTGAGCTTCTTGCCCGAGAACGCCTCGACCTCGAACTTCGGACGCGACCGCTTCGGGTAGACGATCATGAACTCGCCGACGACCTCGGTGATGTGCGCGCCCATCAGCGTCTGGATCATGTCGCACCAGTGGCTGCCGATGTCGGCGAAGCAGCGGCTCGCGCCCGACTTCTTCGGATCGATCCGCCAACTGTAGTCGGTCGGCTTGATGAGCCAGTCCTGGATGTACGTCCCGTGCGCGTTCCAGATCGTGCCGAGTTCGCCCTTCTTGATCATCAGCCGCGCGTGCTGGATGATGGGGTTCATCCGGTAGTTGAAGTTCATCGCGTGGACGAGCCCGCTCTTCTTCGCGAGCCGGACCAGCTCGCGCGACTCGACCGAGTTCATCGCGAGCGGCTTCTCGCTGACGCAGTGCTTCCCGGCCGCGAGGATCGCCTTGTTGATCGGGTAGTGCAGGAAGTTGGGCGTGCAGTTGTGGACCGCGGCGATGTCGTCGTCCCGGAGCAGGTCCTTCCAGTTGCCGTAGGCGCGGGGGATGCCCATCTCGTCGGCCTTCTTCTCGGCGACGTCCTGGTTCACCTCCGCGACCGCGACGACCTCGATGTTGCCGAGCCGCCGGACCGACTCGACGTGGGCGGGCCCGATGAAGCCCGTGCCGATGACACCGACCTTGAGCGTCTTCATAAGGATGCCTCCCTGATTGTGGGGACGAATTCTGCCAAGGCCCGTTATCTTAGGTTGACGCCCGTCGGGAATCAAGGGCCTTCGGGCGGAAATCCGCAAGACGCCCCGCGGGGTTCAGGGAACGGAAAGCCGAAAGGACTACGGCTTGAGAGCATGAAAGTGCTGCCAGATATTCCAGAGCAAGTTCGCCACGGTCGCCACAATCGAAACGGCCAGCGCAACGACAGCAACCAGAAAAGCCTTTCGCGATTGACGAAGCGACTTGCGGGTCAGCCTCCGATCCGCCTCCGCCTCCCGCCGGTCGGCCTGCCGCCCCTCAAGCTCCTCGGCAGCGGGAAACGACATCCCCGGCGTGTGCGAATAGAAGAAGCACGAGTAGCCCCTCTCCCTCGTCAGTGTTTCTGCGAACTTCGCCGTAAGCTCCTGGGCCGCGTCTTCAGTCACGTAGTCCAGGTCCCATACTCCATGGTAGCACGCGAGCTTGAACCCTTTGCCGACGACCAATGGCGAGTCCGTGTTTACACGGCCGGCAAGGTGCCGCCGGTCCAACGATGTGATCTCGTCCCACGAACGGGGAGCATCTTTGAGAGTTGCCCGCGCGAAAAAATGACACCACGCGCAGCAGTTTGCCGACCAGTCGGAGTCAGGGATGGGGTCACTCATAGCCCGAATTGTAGCGCCCCGCCGGCAGCCAAACAAGCCCTGTGCGGTGAGGTGATGCTCTCCGGTCATCGGGCTTCTTGTTTGGAGGAACGGCTGGTAAAGAGAGCTTTCCCAAGACCGTGCGTTAGTAAAGGATTCTTTACCAGCATCGTGGACATCAAGTGCCGGAGAAAACGCCGACCGTAGCCGACGTTGCCATGGAAGGCGTGATGATGCGACCTGGCAAGCGTGCACTTCCGGCGGTCGTGCTGGCACGTACTCGCGGCTCGCCCGCATCGGCCAGCACCTGCGCCGCCGCGTCGGCGCGTCAACATGGGGCTCGCATGCGGCTCGCGGCCCGCTATAATCTCGGAGCGGTTCGGGCGCATTGTCCACAGCAACGGAAGAGGAACGAATGAAGGACATCGACTATCGCGAGTGGGTGTCGCGCGCGGATATCGTTCTCGACAAACCGGTCAGCCGGAGCGAAGGGGGGATGCCGATCGGCAACGGCCGCACCGGTACGCTCGTCTGGACCACGCCAACCGCGGCGCGGATGCAGGTTAACCGCGTCGACGTCTTCGGCTGCAACCGCCAGACGAACAGCTTCCACTTTCACCAGGACTACTGCTGCGGATGCGGGTTCGTCGACGTCGATCTCGGCGACGCCGACGTGTTCGCCGACGACGCGACCCACCAGCACCTGCATCTCTACGACGCCCTCCTCGAACTCGCGGGACGGGGCATCGAGGTCCGCGTCCTCGCCTGGCACGAGCGCGACGTGATCGCCGTGCAAGTCCACGATCGACGCGGACGCCCGCCGTCCGGCGGGCCTTGGAGTTCGCCGAAGGCGAACTCCCACGACTCGCAGGGCATTGAGCCCTGCGAGACGCCGCAGCCGATCCGCATCAACCTCCGCATGCTCCGCGAGCCCGTCAAGCTCCACAACAGCCACCGGGCCGAGTCGCGCTTCGAGAGCCGCGGCGACCGCGCCCTGCTGCGGCAGGAGTTCTCCGAGGACGACTACTTCTGCGCGTCGGCCGTCGCCGTCGGCGTGCTCGGCGGCGCGGCCGCGATCAAGCAGGTGCAGGAGCGCGAGGTATCCCTCTGCCTGCCGGCTGGGGGCGAGCCGGTCACGGTCCTCATCGCGAGCGCGGCATCATTCGACCGCGACGCCGACATCGAGGGAGCGGCGCTCGCCGACCTCGACGCGGCCGCCGAGCGCGGATGGGACGCGCTCCTCGCCGACAACCAGACGTGGTGGCACGAGTTCTGGTCGAAGTCGTTCATCCGCCTCCGCTCCGACGACGGCGAGGCGGAGTTCGTCGAGCAGCACTACACCACGTTCCTCTACCTGATGGCTGCGACCTCGCGCGGCCGGTTCGCCCCGAAGTTCAACGGGATGCTCTGGAACACCGGCGGCGACCTGCGGATGTGGGGCGCGCAATACTGGTGGAACAACACCTGCCTGACCTACCGTGCGCTCCCCGCCGCGAACCACATCGAACTGACCGATCCGCTCTTCGACCTCTACTCGGGAATGGCCGACGCCGCCGCAACGGCCGCCCGCGACGTCTGGAAGAGCAAGGGGTTCTACATCCCCGAGACCGTCTGGTTCGATGGCCCCGAGGAGCTGCCGCGGGAACTCGTCGAGGAGGCCAGCGATCTCTTCCTCTTCCGCAAGTCGTGGGCCGAGCGGTCCGACGCCTTCTTCAGGCAGGCCGAGACGAAGAACGAGTTCTCGTGCTGGTGGAACTGGTCCGACCGGCGCGGCCCCTGCACGAAGGGCCGCTGGACGCAGTCGTTCCACGAGGGAGCGCCGAGCGGCTACATCACCCACATCTTCGGCAGCATGGCACGGCTCGCCTATCAGTACTGGCTGCGGTACGAATACACGGGCGACGCCGACTGGCTCCGCGACCGCGCGTATCCGATGCTGCGGGGCATCGCCGAGTTCTTCCGCAACTTCCCCAATCTCTCGAAGGGGCCGGACGGACGCTACCACATCCGCAAGGTCAACCACAGCGAGGGCGCGCGCGGCGCGACCGACACGATGGGCTGCCTCGTCGGGATGCGGGGCGTGCTGCCGACCGCGATCCAGGCGGCGGAGATCCTCGGCGTCGACGCCGAGCTGCGCGAGGCGTGGCGGGAGCTGCTCGACAACCTCGCCCCGCTCCCGCTGAGCACGCATCCCGACGCCATCCGCCCGGGCGAGCCCGGCGCGCCGCCCGTCTGGGTCGATGCGCTCAAGCCCGTCGACCGCAGCGGCGGCGGCGTCCTGCTCGATCCCGTCGCGCACTGCGACGTCTGCACGCTGGAGACCGCGGAATCGGACGCGGCCCTGTTCGAGATCGCCGAGAACACCTACGCGCGCATCTATCCCGACGGCGTCGATGAGAACACGCGCGTCACCGTCATGTCGAAGCGGGCGTTCCAGGCCGCGCGGCTCGGGCGCGGCGAAGACGTCCGCCACATGCTGCTCAGCCAGCTTCGCATCCTCTCGACGGAGGGCGACTTCGAGGCATTCGAGCAAACCCAGGCCCCCGGCGCGCTCGAGAACCGGATGACGCTCCGCGAGGGCGAGCAGGCGCTGTCGGCCGAGCAACTTGGCAACGCCGCGTCGGGCCTGCAGGAGGCGCTCTGCCAGAGCATCCCGCCCGCGCCCGGCGGCGAGCCCGTCATCCGCGTCTTCCCTGCCTGGCCCGCCCGCTGGGACGCCGAGTTCCGGCTCCTCTGTCGCGGCGGGTTCCTCGTCGAGTCGGCCATCGAGGGCGGGCGGATCGGCCGCGTCGAGATTCGCTCGCAGATCGGCGGCGAATGCCGCCTGCGGAATCCGTGGGGGGAGGGCGCCGTCGCCGCGCGTTCCGACGACGGCCGGACGCTCGACCTCGCCGGGCCGCTGCTCCGGATCGAGACCCAGGCCGGGGAGAGCTGGGCGCTCGGGCCGCAGTAACTATTGAGGCATGCACTGATAATGGACGGCGCACACTTGGGGTAGAGATTCTTCGCTAACGCTCAGAATGACAGGAACGCCGCCCATTTTGTCATTCTGAACGAAGTGAAGAATCTCTGACGCGAAGACCGGGGTGCCATTGTCAACGCATGCTGCAATAGGATCGGTGCCCTGCCGACGATGGGATGATTGTGTTCGGGGAGGGTCAGCGGCGCTTCAAGACGAACTTCCGCCACGCAAGCTCGATCTGCTCCTGCTCGAGCCCCGTGTGCTTCCTGATCGCGTCGAGGGCGCCGGAGCGCTTGTCGCGTATGTCGCGCACGATGGCATCGAGCTGCTTCGGCTTCCGCGCGAGCAAGTTGACGAACGACCACGCCTCCGCGTAATTCTGCGGCTGCATCGTCCGGTCGCTGTAGGTGAGCAGCAGCGCGGGCCCCGGCAGCTTGTTCGCCCGCGCGAGCCCGCGAACCGTCTCGGCCCACATGTTCGCGTTGTTCTTCCAGTTCGGCGGCGCGTAGGAATAGACCATGACCGACGGGCTGCCCATCGCGAGGGTCTCGACGGCGTCGCCGAAGCCGGTGACGAGCGCGTCGGGCGCCCGCGCCTCGGCGACCTGGTACATCGTCTTGTGGCCGATCTGATAGGCGACGGCCCGGCGGATCTGCTCGCCCGGCTGCCGCGAGAGGTCGTTGCTGTCGATGAAGGGCGTGATCAAGCTGGCGGTGCCGAGCGCCATCTGCTTCGGGTCGGCCCCGCCCTGCCACGTGATGCCGTCCTGCTTGGTGACCTCGATCATCGCGGTGATCCACTTCTCGTATGCCGACTGCGAATCGAGCACGGCGATGTGGGCGCTGCGCGGATCGCACCCCTCGCGGAGCGCGCCGGGGAAGGTGCGCCTCATCTTCTTCTCGACGCTCTTGACGAACGGGAAGAGGGTCTTGGCCGTCTTCGGCGAGGCGACGAGGGTGACGTTCGTGGCGGGGTGGCGTTCGACGCCGAGCCCGCTGGTCTTGATGATGCGGTCGAGCCGGCTCTTGGCGGTCTCGTGGAAGGCGTCGGGCTTTCGCGGGCCACAGGTCGCGCTCGCGGCGGCCGCGGCCGCTGCGGCGGCGGCATCGGGGTCGATCACGAGCGCCGGCACCGCGCCCGCCATCCGCTGCAGCTCGGCGATCTGCTTGCCGGTGAAACCCGCCTTCTTGAGCTTGGCGGCGCGCTCGGGCGGGACCTCGAAACTCATGCCGCGCTCGCGGATGACCTCGACGATTTTCGCCGGCGCGATCTTGCGGCGCAGCATCCGGGCGACTTCGTCGATGGCGACCGGGCCGGGCGGCGGCTTTTCCGCGGCGCGGGCCGCGGCGCAGACGGTGGCAAGCGCGACGCAGCAGATCATCAGAGCAGTAATTCGACGCACGGAACTCCCTCCATCAGGTCTCCCGCATTGTAGCATGTCGCTGAGGAGATTCCAACGAGCGGGCGCCGCGCGAGTGGATGCTCTGAACGCGGGCTACTTCGGCGTAGCGGTCTTTGGCCGTGACGAACGGGCCGTTCCGTGGCACGGCCATCTTGGCCGTGCGTCACACGCCCATCTTGGGCGTGCACCTCACGGGCAGGATGCCCGTGGGACTCACGGGCGGGACGCCCGTGCCACGATAGAGGAGGCCCGCCGTCTTCGTCTGCCCGCGTTCAAAATATCGACTCGCGCCGCGCAAGAGCGCGCCCGATCACCGGGGCTTGCGGCGAGCGTCTCTTCTCTTGCGCGCGACGAGGGGCTCGATGCGGCGGAGGGCCGCCTCGAACTTCTCCTTGCCCAGTGTTTGGATGCCGCCGTCGGCGAAGAGCACGTTCCGCTTGCCGTCGTGCACGGGCTCGCGATCCCACACGAGCGGGATCTGCGATCCGTCGAGACCCGACAACGAGACCGAACGCCCCGCGCGCTCCATCAGACTGTCGTAGTCGCGCGGGAAGACGCCGGGATCCAGTTTCGAGCCGGTCGCCGGGCAGACAAAGCACCTGCGCCTGGCGCCCCGTGGCCCCGCGATCGACTCGAGCGACGGGGGCGTCTGGAGCTTCTTACGCGCACCTCGAGCCGTCAGCACTCCCCCGATCGCCTTCAGATTGCTGCTGCATTCGAGGCCGTAGCGCGCCCCGCTCGTCAGGGTCCAGTACAGGATCCAGATCACCGCCACGGCTCCGACGACGGCAATCGTTACGGCGATCTTCTTGTTGCGCGGCTCCATCAGCGTCTCCTCACGGTCCACACACGATCGACCGGATCGGCGAAATCGCCCGGCCGACAATGCCGGCGCATCCGGTTCGAACCCAGACAATTATAGGCGAGCAGGGCGGCCGGCGCGAGGGTCACCAGTCGAGGCAAGCGCGCCGAGGATCGTGTGGTCTGCGTAGGGGCACGGCCTGCCGTGCCCACGCACCGCCATCGCAAGCGCGAGGCAGCGGGCGCGGGCGCACAGAAATATGCCGGGGTCACCAGTCGAGAACCGTGCCGGGCGCATCGGCAAGCGTGTTCGAATACCAGTCCGCTCCCGCGAGTTCCTCGCGTGAGAAACTCGTCAGCAGCGCGAGGCAGCGGGCGCCGGCGGCCTTTGCCGCCGCGACCCCGTTGACCGCGTCCTCGACGACGAGGCAGTCGGCAATCGGCACGTTCATCTTCGCGGCCGCGGCGAGGAAGATCTCCGGGTCGGGCTTCTTCTTCTCGACGTCGAGCCCGTTGACGGCCGCGTCGAACGTCTCGGGCGGGACGCCGATTTCGCGCAGGTTGATGAGCATCTTGACCTCGTCGGCGCTCGTCGCGAGCCCGAGCCGGAGCCCGCGGTCGCGGCAGCGTCCGATGAACTCGTGCACGCCGTCGAGCGGCTCCAGTTGCCCGCTGACGATCTCGGCGTAGAGGGCGTAGGTGCGCGCCTTGTCGCGCTCGATGTCGATGGCGAAGCCGGCCTTTTCCGCGGGCCCGCCGAGGTAGCGGTTTTCGCCCGCGCCGACGAACGGCAGGAAGTCGTCCGGCTTCATCTCGACGCCGTGCTCGGCGAACATCTGGATCGCCGCCTTGCAGATGAACTCCTCCGAGTCCACGAGCACGCCGTCCATGTCGAAGATCACGCCCTGAATCACGCCCGTTCCTTTCGCAGTCGCAGTGGCTCGGCCGCGACAGGATACCGGGCGCGCCCTCCCGCCGCAAGGCCACGCCGCCACACGAGCGGGAGCAATCCGGGCTTCTTTCCGCGTGGCCGGCAGAGGGTGTTCGCCTGCACGTGCAGGCGAACACCCTGCCAGCCCCCAACGGCGACCCGACAACGGTACGAGCCCACGTGCGGTCGGCAGGACTATTGGCTTGATTTTCCGGGCCTACGGTCATAGATTGTATCAAGCGGGTGCAGCGGAATCCGGGATCATCACACCTCGGGGGCGACATGGGCGGCCAGACGGACATCGGCGGATGCCAGGACGAGTTCCAAACGACCGACTGGGCCGAAGTCCTCTGCGCGCGAACGCACGACGACAGCCGCCGGCGGCGGGTCATGAACACACTGTTCACGCGTTACTGGCGACCCGTCTACTCCTATCTGCGTCGGAAGGGCGAGGACAACGAGACAGCGAAGGATCTGACGCAAGGGTTCTTCTGCGAGGTCGTGCTCGGTCGGGACCTGATCGGCCAGGCCACCCCGTCGAAAGGTCGCCTCCGGAACCTCTTGTTGACGGCTCTTGGGCGCTACGTCACGGACCAGCGACGGATCGAGAGCGCCAGAAAGCGCGTTCCTTCCAGCGGGCTCGTCTCTCTGGAGGCGCTCGGGGCCGAAGATATCCCCGACGCGCGCCTGCCCGCGGATCCGAACGATGCGTTCGTTCACGCGTGGGCGGTCGAGATGCTCAATGAGGCCCTTGACGAGTTGAAGCGGGAGTATGTCGGAACCGGGAAGGACGCCCATTGGAGCGTGTTTCACGCGAGGTTGATTGCCCCCGCCGTCGGGCAGGCGGAACCCGTCCCGTTCCAAGCTCTCTGCGAGCGCCTGGGGTGCGATGAGAGGAAGGCCTACAACATGCTGGCAAGCGTCAAGCGGCGCTTTCAGGCGCTCCTGAGGGGCCGCATCCGTCAGTCCCTACGCGGCGGGAAGGATGTCGACCAGCAGGAGATCGATGGCGAGATCGACGACCTGATCGAGGGATTGTTGAAAGGGCCTGCATGATCGGCGCGCGGGCTGCGTATTCATGAACGGGGCACGGAGTAGGCCAGGGCTTCCGGGGGCGGGAGGCACAGGTCGATCGATGTTCGGCTGAG
>CAYLQD010000113.1:0-10116 GCA_964385685.1 uncultured Planctomycetota bacterium
GGAGATAGTAAGGTTGTCGAGCAGCCCTTCGGACTGCTCGACTCTTTATACGAGGCGGAAGGGGCTTCCGGTACATGTCCCCGTCCGGCGACCACGGCGAGATGGCCCGAGTTTGCAGTATCGACTCTTCCTCGCGGAGTGCGCGTTGCAGACGTGGTTTCGCGTTCGGTATAATTGACCGGCGGCGTATTCAGGGCGAGGAACAGGCGTGCAGCTTCGAGCCCGTATCATGATCTGGGTCAACGGCCTGCTGCTGGTGACCGTGTTGTCGGTATCCGGCCTGACGCTCTTCACGACGGTCCAAAGCTTGCGGGAACGTGCGAGGCAGGACGCGCTCGGCACGGCGTCGCTTCTGGCGGGCGTGGCGACGAAGACGATCGTGGCGGCGAGCGTCGAGGGCGACGAGGCCGGGACTGCGCTCGACATGCGGGGGCTCGTCGAGAGCGCCGTCGACGCGGGCAACCTGAAGGCCGTCTTCATCGTCAAGCCGGACGGGAAGCGGCTCGTATCCGCTGACGGGGCGCACACGACGGAGTATTTCGCCGCTCACCTCGACGCGCTCGCGGTGGAGACGATGCGGACGCTCAAGCCAACGGCGCGGTTCCGGGGCGAGCGGCTGGAGGCGTCGGTGCCGCTGCCCGGATTCGGTCGGAAACCGGGCGCCCTGATCTGCATGCTCGATACCCGCCGGCTCGACGAGTCGATCCGCGCGTCGCTGCGCGACATCGCGATCCTGAGCGCGGCGGGCCTCGCCGCCGGCGGCCTGCTGGCCACGCTCCTGGCGCGACGCATCTCGGGCCCGATCCACGAACTCGCGCGGGCCACGCACGTCATCGGCGCGGGCGAGTTCGCCCACCGTGTCCGGGTGTCGTCGCACGACGAGGTCGGCATGCTGGCCGACTCGTTCAACAAGATGGTCGACTCGCTGGACGGCTACACGAAGCAGTTGACGCAGACGACGGCCGAGAAAGAGGCGATGCGGCGCGAGATGGACATCGCGGCGGAGATCCAGCGCTCGCTATTGCCCGAGGCGTGCCCGAGTATCGAGGGGTTTGAACTGGCGGCCGAGAGCGTCCCGGCGCGGGAGGTCGGCGGCGACTTCTACGACTTCATTCCTCTGCCCGACGGGCGGTGGGGCCTCGTCATCGCCGACGTCTCCGGCAAGGGCGTGCCTGCCGCTCTCCTGATGGCCCTCTCCCGCGGCCTGATCCGCTCCTACTCGCAGGATCGTCCCTCGATCCTCAACGCGCTCCACGTCGCCAACAGCTACGTGCTCGAAGACACCCGCTCCGAGATGTTCGTCACCTGCTTCTACGCCGTCATCGACCCCGGCACCCGGACGCTGACGTACGTGAACGCGGGCCACAACCCGCCCGTGGTCAGCCGGCGGGAGGGGCACGTCGTCATGCTGCCGGCGACGGCCGTGCCGCTCGGCGTGATGGACAAGCCGTCGCTCGAAGAGCAGACCTGCTCGCTGGAGACCGGCGACCTGGTCGTGATGTACACCGATGGCATTACGGAGGCGCAGAGCCCTTACGGGGAGGAGTTCGGTGTCACGCGGCTTCGGGAGATTCTCCGGCACTGCGACGGTCTCTCGGCGGCGGAAACTAAGCAGCGCATCATGACCGCCGTGCAGACGTTCGCGGGCGGCCAGCCGCAGTTCGATGACATGACGGCCATCCTGCTGCGGGTGGTCTGAGAAATCCTGATCAAGAGTTGCGTTTCGACATACTCCGCGCTAGAATCTCGACCTCGCCGCTCGCCGGCGGGTTCAGGCACAGGGTCAGCACCGCGCAGGAGTCGGGCTTGCAGGCATCGGCGTCGGACCCAAAGCAGTTCGAGGTGGGAGGCGTGGCGGGGAGAGTCTTTCGCCTCGAGCGGGTCGTCGACGGGGCGGCGGCGGCGCAGTTCGAGGAGGCCACCCGAGCGGCCCTGGACGACGGCGTTCGCTATTTCATCTTCGACTTCAACGGCGCCGAGCACATAAGCAGCGGGCTGCTGCGCCTGCTGCTCAGCTTGCGGAAAGCCGTCCGCGAGCTTGGCGAGGGCAGCGTCGAGGTGGCGGCGATGCCGTCGTCGTTCCGGGAGAGTGTCTTCGAAGCACTCGGGTTCTCGATGCTTTTCACCATTCGCGCGAGCGTCGAGGAGGCGCTACGGGAGATCGGCGCCGAGGTCTGAGCGTCGAGGCCCCCGGTCAGGGGGCGTGGTGGGCGGCGGGACCGGTCGCGATCACCTTCGAAAACTGATCCACGATCGTCGGATCGAACTGGCGTGTCTTTTCGCTCTCCAGCTCGGCCAGCGCCTCGCGTCGCGACATCGCAGAGCGGTAGGGCCGCTCGGACGTCATCGCGTCGTAGCAGTCGGCGACGCTCAGGATGCGCGTCAGGAACGGGATCTCTTCGCCTTTCAATCCGTCGGGATAGCCGCATCCGTCCCAGCGTTCGTGGTGGTGCCGGACGATCGGCTTGGCGCGGTCGAGAAACCCCAGCCACTGGACGATCCGCTCGCCCTTGACGGGATGCTCGCGGATCATTCCCCAGTCGTCGTCGGAGAGGCCGCCGTGCTTGTGGAGCGTCGCCTCGTCGATCCCCAGCTTGCCGATGTCGTGGAGGCGGGAGGCGTAGCGCAGCGTCTGCAAGCTGGTCGACGAGACGTTGAGCGTCTTCGCGACCCGGACGGCGTAGTCGGTCACGCGGGCCGAGTGGCCGCTCGTATACGGGTCGCGCGCCTCCAAGCTCTCGGCGAGCGCCTGGACGGCGTTGAACGAGTTCTGCTGGATCGCGTCGTAGAGCCGCGCGTTTTCGATGGCGACGGCGATCTGGCCCGCGATCGCCAGCACGAAGTCGCGGTCCGGCTCGGCGAACGGCTCGCCGTTCGTTTTGCCCGTCAGGTTGAGGACGCCCAGACACCGCTCCTGCTGCACGAGGGGCACGCAGAGGAACGACTTGTCGGGATAGTTCGTTGAGAACTCGGTGGCGAACGCGGGGTTCTCGGCGACGTCGGACACGAGCAGCGTCTCCTTGTACTCGGCCACCCAGCCGGCGACGCCGTCGCCCAGCCGCCGCTCCTTGCCCATGACGGCGTCGGCCCGCGGGCCGTAGCTCGCCTTGACCACGAGCGTTTCCCCGCCTGGCTGCGTCAACATGATCGAGCTGTTCTCAACCTCCATCTCGCGCCCGATGAGCCTCAGGCAGAACTCGAGCAGCCGGCCGAGGTCGAGGATCGACGTGATGGCCTCGGTCACCTTCATGATGGCGTTGAGCTGCTGCACCCGCTGTTCGAGGCGCCCATTCGTCGACAGCAAGCTCTCGCTCGTGCGGACGACCTCGTGTTTCAGCTCGTCCTTGTGGCGGTTGAGTTCCGTGTTGGCAGCCTGGAGCAGGTCGACGAGTTCGCCGTTCTTCTGCCGCAGGCGGCGGGTCTCCAGCCCGCGACTGACGACCTTGCGCAGTTCCTCGATGTTAAACGGTTTCGTGACGTAGTCGTCGGCTCCGAACCGCAGCGCCTCGACGGCCGTCTCGACCGTGGCGTACCCGGTCACCAGGACGGTCGCCGTGTCGGGCGCGGTCGCCTTGACCGTCTTGATGAGCTCGATCCCGCTGATGCCCGGCATCTTCAGGTCGGAGATGACCATGTCGTAGGTGTCTTCGCGGACCTTTGCGGCCGCCTCCTGCCCGCTCAGGCACGTCTCGATGACGTAGTTCTGCCGCGAGAGCAGCTCTTCGAGGAGGTTGCAGATGTTCGGCTCGTCGTCGACGATGAGCAGCTTTGGCTTGGGCGGTTGTGTCTCGAGCACGATGGCGGGCTCCTGTGGACCGTGGGCCGCGGCAATCACGCGGCCGCGGGCAGTTCGATCGTGAACGTGGCACCGTCGTCGTCGTTCGGCTCGACGCGGATGGTGCCGCCAAGGGCCTTGACGATCCCGTAGGAGGTCGCGAGGCCCAACCCGATGCCGCCGTTTCCGTTGGCGGTGTAGAACGGCTCGAAAATCTTCTTCATCTTCTGCGGGGGCACGCCCGGCCCGTTGTCGCGGAACCGGATGAAGATGCGGCCGGACCCGTTCTGGGCCGTCTCGACCGCGAGCCGGCCGCCGTCGCGCATCGCCTGCCGCGCGTTGACCAGAATGCCCTCGCAGGCGAGCTTCAGCGATTCCTCGTCGGCCATGACCGTCGGCAGGCCCGGCTGATAGCTCCGCTCGACCTGGATCTTGTCGTTGTCCTCCGACGCGCTCGCCACGAGCAGCGCCGCGTCGACCGCGCGGTTCACGTCGACGGGCCGCGGCTCGATGTTCCCGCGTCCCGAGAACAGGAGCAGGTTCTTGACGATCTCCGAGATGCGGTCGCACTCGTTCAGCATCGTCGGCAGCACACTGCCGAGCTTGCCCGACTGCTCGACCTGCGAGCAGAGGATCTGGAGGTAGCCGACGACGGTCGTCAGCGGGTTGTTGATGTTGTGTGCGACGCCGGCGGCGAACTCGCCCAGCCATTCGAGCTTGTCGTCGGGCGTCGCCTCGTGCGACGCGGCGGCGGCCGCTTCGCGCCGCTTGCGGACCAGCGCCGTGATCTCGTCGGCGTCGGCGGGCAGCCCGACGATGGCGTCGGACCCGAGGTTCAGGATGCGGGCGGCGCGGCTCCGGGCAGGCGCCGCCACGGCCGCGAGCAGCATGCACTCCGGCGCGACCTCCCGCAGCGCCTCAAACACCTCGAGCATCTGCTCGTCGAGCCGGCTGGCGTCGATGACGGTCAGGTCGGCCGGCGCGGTCGTGTTGGCCGTCAGCGCCTTGAACGGGCTGACGAGACAGCGCACGCGGTGTCCCTCGTCGGCGAGCGCGTCGGCTGCGGCGGCAAACGCCGTGGCGTCGGGCCCCACGAAAACAACATTCATTGCATCATCCATCACTGCCATCCTCATGCCAGATTCGTTCCGTGCATCCGTGCGCGACCGGGGCGACCGCGCCGGGCGCCGTGGCCGACGGCAAGACGAGGACAAACGTCGATCCCTCGCCCGGCCGGCTCGAGACCGTCAGCGTGCCGCCGTGATCCTTCGCGATCGTCCGGCAGAGAAACAGCCCGATGCCCGATCCGCCGTTCTCGCTCTTCGTCGTGTAGAACGGCTCGAAGACCCGCTCGGCGTGCTCCGCCGTCATTCCGCAGCCCGTGTCGCCGATCAACGCCTCGACCGATCCGTTCTCCGTCATCCGGGTCGCCACCGTCAGCACCCCGCCGTTGGGCATCGCGTCGCGCGCATTCACCATCAGGTTGAGAAACACCTGTTTCAGTTGATTGGCGTCGCCCATCACCGGCGGCAGGCATTCGCAGACCGACCGGACGATCTGAACGTTGTCGTTCCGCATCTGGTACTCGACCAGCTCGAGCACCTCGCCCAGGATATGATTGAGGCGAACCTGCTCCTGCTCGGTCGGCGTGCGCCGCCCGAACGACAACAGGTGGTGGACGAGTGTCGCGATCCGGCCGACCTCGCTGCTCATCAGCTGCAGCGGCGCGCGGCGCTTGTCGTTCTCGGTCGCCTCGCCGAGCATGATCTGGAGCCAGCCGGAGACGGTCGTCAGGGGGTTGTTGATCTCGTGCGCGACGCCGCCTGCGATCTGGCCGAGGGTGATGAGCCGCTCGCGCTGGATCAGCTCCTCGACGGCGGTGGGGTCGCCGATCGCCTCGATCAACACAAAGCTCCCGCCGGCGGTGCCGGGGACGGGCGAGGCGGGCCACTGCCGCGCGCGGTACGCCGAGCGGTCCTTGCCCGTGCCGATGAAGAAGAAGGTATCGGGCCCGGCCTCGGCCTCGATTTCGACCTCCTCGAACTCCGAGAACAGCTCGCGCCAGTCGCGCCCGACGATGTGGCTCGGCCGGAGTACGTGCGTTCCCGGAAGCTCGGTCGCGAAGAGCGTCCGGCCCTCGACGTCGACCAACAGCGCCCCTTGGAGCTCCGAGATGGACGTGTCGGGGGGCTCGCAGCCCGGGAGCAGGTCGGCCATCGTGCGGTTCTCGAGCTTGCTGCCCGGATCGCTGGTGGTTTGCAAGGCGCACCTCTCCTATCGCAGACCTGAACGTATCCGACATATCGACATGTGCGGCGGAAATCTTTAGCGGCTTGTCAGGCGGCGGGAAGGGGGCGTCAGCCGGCCCGCCCCCGCTCTGCGCGGCGGATGCGAAGGCAGGCGGGAGCGCCGGGTCGCGCGCGGGCCAAATGCTCAATGCCCAAATCCCAATAACCAATCAAGCACCAAATCGCAATATCCGAAGCACCAGGCGCGTGTGGTCCGCAATGTTTGAGATTTGGCGTCTTGGCGCTTGGTGCTTGCTTGGGGTTTGGTGCTTGTGTCTTGGGCATTGACGCGGCCTCGCGACCTGTCGTGAGGCGCGCAGTGCTTTGTCGGGCAACGGCCTGCGGGAAATCGGGCCGCGTGGGGGGCGTCAGCCGTGGCGGAGGACCGAGACGTGTTCGCCCCGGAAATTGCGGATCGTGCCGCGGCTGAGCCGCAGGGCGAGCCCGAGGCGCACGTCGACGTCGATCACGTCGCCCTCGTAGCGGCGCCCCTGCTCCTCGAGCACGATGCGGCTGCCGAGGGTCGCGGAGAGTTCGCGCCAGCGCTCGTTGACGGCGTCGGCGTTGCCCTCCAGCTTGATCTGGTACCACCGGTCGAGTTCGCGCAGGAGCGCCCGCGCGATCGCCGTCCGCTCGATCTCCCTGCCGGCGGCCTCGGACAGCGAGGTCGCCAGCCCGGCGAATTCGGATGGCATGTCGGACTGCCCGCCGAGCACGTTGATGCCGATCCCGAGCACGAGTTCGCGGCCGGCGGGCCGCTCGCGGGCCTCGACGAGCACGCCGGCGACCTTCTTGCCGTCGAGGATTACATCGTTGGGCCAGCGGATGCGCGCCGGCAGGCGGGTCTCGGCGAGGATGGCGTCGGCCACGGCGAGCGCCCCGACGACGGTCGTCATCGGGACCGAGCCGCCCCGCGCCGGCGGCCGCAGCAGGACGGACATCCAGATGCCCTGGCCGCGCGGCGACCACCACGTCCGGCCCAGGCGGCCCCGGCCGCGCGTCTGCTCGTCGGCGAAGACGACCGTCCCCTCCGCCGCGCCCCGGTCGGCCAGCTCCCAGATCACGTCGTTCGTCGAGACGACCAGCTTGTGGGCGTGGATCTCCCGCCCCACGATCTGCGTCTTGAGACCTTGCCGGACTTTCTTGCTGAAGGACGCGCTCAATCTGCTTCCATCTTGCTTTGTTGGAAAGCGAGATCCTTCGCTAACGCTCAGGATGACAGCCTGTACGGACGGCCACATATTGTCATTCTGAGCGAAGCAAAGAATCTCTCTTGTGTGTTTTGACCTGGGTCTTCAACACATCACTTCCATCTCGAGTGCGATGTCGAGCGACACGGCCGAATGCGTGATGGCGCCGACCGAGATCCAGTCGACGCCCGTCCGCGCGACGGCGCGGATGGTCCGCAGCGTGATGTTGCCCGACGCCTCGATGATCGTATCGGGCCGGACCTCGCGTATGGCGGCGACCGCCCTCTTCATCTTCGCGGGCGGCATGTTGTCGAGCATGATGATGTCCGGGCCGGCCAGGACCGCCGCGCATTGGGCCTCGTCGACCGTCTCGGCCTCGACCTCGATGCGGAGGTTCCGCTTCCTGCCCATGCGCCCGCGAACGATCGCGGCCGCCTCCATGGGCGAAACGTCCAACTCCCTGAGGGCCCGCAGGTGATTATCCTTGATGAGAATCTGGTCGTACAGTCCGCTGCGGTGGTTCGTGCCTCCGCCGACGGCGACGGCGTACTTCGAGAGCCCGCGCCAGCCGGGGAGCGTCTTGCGGGTGTCGAGCACCTCGACGCCCGTGCCCGCGACGGCGTCCACGTATCGCCGCGTCAGCGTCGCGATGCCCGAGAGCCGCTGCACGAAGTTGAGGAGCGTTCGTTCGACCGTGAGGATCGAGGCGACGGGCCCCGTGGGCACGGCGATCCGCGTGCCCGGCTTCAGGCGGGCGCCGTCCTTCAGAGCGTTTGCGAGCCGGAGCTTCCGGTCG
This sequence comes from uncultured Planctomycetota bacterium, assembly GCA_964385685.1. Classification (GTDB taxonomy): domain Bacteria; phylum Planctomycetota; class PUPC01; order PUPC01; family PUPC01; genus CAYLQD01. The sequence continues at coordinate 8,050 of CAYLQD010000113.1, forward strand.
AACCGGCGGAGCAGCCGTCGGATGACGGACATGCCGGCGAGCACGCCCTTCTCGCGCGCGACAACGGCCGCCCGGCCCCGCAGCTTCGGATCGATCAGGGCCGCGGTCGTCACGTCGCCGGAGCCGACGTCCTCCGCGAGCGCCAGCTCGATGAGGGCGTCCGCCGCTTTCGTATCGAAGGTCGGTCGCGGCACGTCTCTGCTCCCGAGATGAACGAGCCACCGGCGCCGAGTGTACCCCGCCCCCAGTTTGGTGTCAATGGCGGCGGCGTGGCAACAGCTTGACTTCCGTCCCCGGCTGTGATATGTGAGCGGGCGAACTTTCCTTGTGTGTGGAGGCCACTGATGCCCAAGCTCAACTTGCTGCCGCTCCCCAAGTCCGTGCGGGAGGGGACGGGGAGCTTCCGGCTCGAGGACGACCTGCCCGTCGTGCTTGGGGCGGGAAGTGACCTGGAGTTGAACGCCGCGTGGTCGTTCGCGGGCGAGGTCGAGCGGAAGGCGGACATTGCGCTGGCCGTCGAGCGGCACGGCAAGCTCGACCGGCTCGGCCGGCGTGCCCTGTTCCTGATCACGGGCCGCGACGAGAAGCTCTATCCGAAGCTGCGTCAGCTCGCGAAACCGCTCAGGAAGGCGCCGAAGGATGTCCGCGATCAGGCCTACGTGCTCAAGGTCTCGAAGGACGAGATCGTCGCCGCGGCGCCCGCGCCCGCCGGGCTCTTCCACGCCGCGCAGACCCTCCGCCAGCTTGTCACGAAGACGGGCCGCATCCCGTGCGTGTCGATCATCGACTGGCCGACGTATCGTTACCGCGGCGTGATGCTCGACATCTCGCGGTTCAAGGTCCCGCGGCTGGGGTCGCTCTTCGCTCTCATCGAGCGGCTCGCGTCGCTCAAGATCAACGTCTTTCAGCTCTACACCGAGCACACGTTCTTCCTCCGCCGGTATCCCGACGTCAGCGAGGGATGCAGCCCGATCACGGCCGAGGACGTCAGCGAGATCGACGAGTTCTGCGGGCAGCACTTCGTCGACTTTCAGGCCAACTACCAGTCGTTCGGCCACCGGGGGCACATGCTCGCGATGCCCCAATACCGCGACATGGCCGAGGTGCCGGAGGAGCCGTGGACGCTCTCGCCCGTCGTTCCGCGCACGTACCGGTTCCTCGACGACGCCTACTCGGAATGCCTGCCCGCGTACGGCTCGAAGCTCTTCAACGCGAGCTGCGACGAGACGTGGGACCTCGGCCAGGGCCGCAGCCGGGACCTCGTCCGCAAGCGGGGCGTCGGCCGCGTCTATCTCGACCACATCAGGAGGATCGACCGGCTCGCGAAGAAATACGGCAAGCGGATGATGATCTGGGGTGACATCGTGCTCCAGCATCCGGAGTTGATCCCGGAGATTCCCAAGGACATCATCCTGCTCGACTGGGGCTACACCGCCGGGGACGACCTCGGCGGGATGAGGAAGTTCAAGGCGGCCGGGCTTGAGTTCTGGACCTGCCCCGGCGTCGGCACGTGGAGCCGTATCTTCGCGCAGTTCGAGAACGCCGGCCGCAACATCGCCGAACGAGCCGCCGAGGGTGCGAAGCAGGGGGCAGCCGGTCTGCTCAACACGCACTGGGGTGACGGCGGCCATCCGCAGATGTTTTCGGCCGGGTTCCGCGGATACGCCTGGGGCGCCGAGCAAAGCTGGACGCCGCGCGCCGATGCGAGCCGGACCGACTTCAACCGCCGCTTCGCGTGGGCCTGGTTCAGCGATCCGTCCGGCCTGTTCGGGAAGCTCATCGCGGATGCCGAGGCGACCGCCGCCGTGCCGATCCGACGCGACGAGAACTCCTGCCGCCTTTATCGGCTCTACTGGCACGAGTTCCCGATTGCCGAGAGCCATTTCGCGTGGATGAGTCCCGCGAAGGTCCGCCGCATTCTCACGCACACGCGGAAGGCCCTCGCCCTCGTCGGCAAGTTATCCGAACGGTGTCCCGAGCACGCCGACACGCTCGTCGAGATTCTCTTCGGGCTCAAGCAGGTCTGCTTCGTCGCGAAGAAGGTCGCGGCCTCGCGCGAGATCAACG
>CAYLQD010000114.1:0-10038 GCA_964385685.1 uncultured Planctomycetota bacterium
GCGTCAGCGAAGGCGGGAGCGGACAAGAGGACGAACCAGTTTCCTCTTGTCGCCTGTCGGCGACCCCGACACAGTCGGGGCCACCCCGCGTTGCGGCCCGCTGGCGCGCGCGAGGCGGCGGGTGCGGCCGGAGTCGGGACCTCGGGCGCCATCGAGGGGCGGCCGAGGGTATTTCCCTTTTTCCACCTTTTCCCTTTTCCCTCCTCTGTTCGAGGATCGGCGGCCAGGACATTTCTCCTTTTCCGCTTTTTCCCTTTTTCCTCCTCGGTCTTCTGATATCATGGCCCGACCTCAACTGTCGAGAAACGGAGATGATCGGATGAAACGAAACCATCTTGCCCTCGCCGTGCTGCCGGCGCTGCTGGCCGCGGGCTGCGCGTGGGGCAACGGCCGCCTGTCGCAACAGGGCCGGAGGGCCATCGAGACGGTGTATCCGGCGCTCGTGCGTATCGCCGTCGTCGAGCCGGCGTTCGAGCGGGGCCGCGAGGTGCGCTACCAGGCCACGGGCAGCGGCGTCATCATCTCGCCCGAAGGGCACGTCATCACCAATCACCACGTCGCCGGGAACGCGACCAGCATCACGTGCATCCTGGCCGACCGCGAGGAGGTGCGCGCCGTCCGCGTCGGCACCGATCCGCTCTCCGACATCTGCGTGCTCAAGCTGAGCAAGAAACGCGTCTACCCGTACGTCACGTTCGGCGACTCGTCGAAGGTGAACGTCGGCGACACGGTGCTCGCGATGGGCAGCCCCGTCTCGCTCTCGCAGTCGGTCACCGTCGGCGTCGTGAGCAACCGCGAGCTGATCCTGCCGCGCGGCTCGCTGCCGATGACGCTGGATGGCGAGAACGTCGGGACGCTGGTGAAGTGGATCGCCCACGACGCGGCCATCTTCCCCGGCAACAGCGGCGGCCCGCTCGTCAATCAGGAAGGCGAGATCATCGGGATCAACGAGCTGTGGGTCGGGCTGGGAGCCGCCATCCCCGGCAACCTCGCGAAGTCGGTCGTCGATCAGATCCTCGCGCGGGGCGAGCCGAAGCGCAGCTCGCTCGGTGTGTTCATTCAGCCGCTCTTGAAGAGCAGCGGCCGCGAGCGGGGCGTGCTCGTCAGCGCCGTCGTCCCCGACAGCCCGGCCGAACGGGCCGGGTTCCGCGCGGGCGACGTCATCCTCTCCTACGGCGGCCAACCCGTCACGGCTCGGTTCGGCGAGGACCTGCCCGTGTTCAACCGGCTCGTGTTCGGGACGCCCGTCGGCTCAGCCGTCGAGGTGGTCGTCGAGCGCGGCGGCAAGTGGCTCACCCTGACGGTCCGGACGGAAGAGCGGACGAAGGCCCGCGCCCCGAAGCGTGAGATCAAGGAGTGGGGCATGGCGGCCGAAAACGTGACGGACATCATGGCGAAAGTGATGAAACGGCCGACGACCGACGGGGTGCGCGTGTCGAGCATCCGACCGGGCGGGCCGTGCGCCAAGGCGAAGCCCGCGATCCAGAGGGGCGACGTGATCAGCGCCGTCGGCGGCACGCCCGTCAAGAACGTCAAAGAGCTGGCCTCGGAGACCGCGAAGATCGTCAAAGGCAAGGAGGGACCGGTCCCGACCGTCGTCGCGTTCGAGCGGAAGCACGAGAAGTGGATGACGATCGTGAGGGTTGGGATCGAGGACCTGCCCGACCGCAGCCCGGAGGCGCGAAAGGCGTGGCTGCCCGCGTCGTTCCAGGTGCTGACGACCGACCTCGCCGAGGGGCTCAACCTGCCCGGCAAGGCGGGCGTCCGGCTGACCGACGTCTATCCCGGACGGTCGGCGGAAGCGGGCGGGCTCAAGGTCGGCGACGTCATCACGGCCATCGACGGCGACGCGATTCGCGCGTCGCGGCCCGAAGACGGCGACGTCTTCCCCGCGATGATCCGCCAGCGGCGCGTCGGCCACGTCGCCAAGCTCTCGGTCACGCGCGACGGCAAGGAGATGGCCGTCGAGGTGAAGCTCGAGCGGAGCCCGAAGGCGACGCGCGAGATGAGGCGCCACCGCGACGTCGGCTTCGGGTTCACCGTGCGCGATCTGTCCGACGAGGACCGCCGCACCGAACGGATCGCGGACGACATCACCGGGCCGACCGTGTCGGAGGTCCAGTCGGGCAGTCTGGCCGCGGTCGGCGGGCTGCGGAGTTCGGACATCGTGCTCTCGGTCGACGGCTCGGTCACGCCGGATGTCCGGGCGCTCAAGAAGGCGATGGGCGGCGTGCACAAGGCGAAGCCCGATCGCATCGTGCTGTTCGTGCAGCGCGGGATTTTCACGGCGTTCGTCGAGATCGAGACGCCGTGGATCGACAAGACGAAATAGGGCCGCCGCAGCGGACGGCCCACGGAAAGGAGATGCAGATGGCGAAGCGACAGATGCTGGTGAATGGATGCTCTGAACGGCGGGTACTTGCCGGAAAGCCGGTACAGCCAACGAGTGGCAGTCCCGGTTTTCCGGCCCCGTGGCGCGTGAGTGCTGGCGAAAAACGGGGACTGGCACCAGCGGAGCGAAGCGAAGACGTGCCTGTCACCGCTTTTCGCCTCCGCCCGGCCTCCGTTCAAAATATCCACTCGATGCTGGTGTGGTGCGTGCTCATCGCGGTCGTGGCGGCGGCCGGCGCCCCGGCCCGCGGCGCGGACATCGGGGCCGCGGCCAGGGCGGTCCACGAGAAACACGCCGAAGCGGTCGTCACCGTGAAGATGGTCATCTCGCTTCGCGAGACGTTCCGCGGCCGTGAGGCGCCGAGCCGCGAGAGCGAACGCGAGGTGCTGGGGACCGTGCTCGACGAGACCGGGCTGATCGTCACGTCGCACGCGGCGAGCGATCCGGCGACCGCCGGCCGCCGGTACGGGCCCGGATACAAGGTCGAGTCGGAGTTGAAGAGCGCGCGGCTCATCCGGAAAGACGGGACCGAGGCGGCGCTCAAGGTCGTGCTGCGCGACAAGGACCTCGACCTGATGTTCCTGCGGCCGCGGAAGAAGATGACGCTGACGCACGTCGGCGCAAAGGCGAAGGGGCCGGAGCTGGGGATCGCGGACGACATCATCACGCTCTCGCGGCTGGATGCCGTTGCCGACCGCCAGCCGAGCGTGCTGATCGCGCGGGCCGAGGCCGTCGTCGACAAGCCGCGCCGGTTCTACGTCATGAACATGCTGCACAGCACGCGGTCGCTCGGATGCCCGACGTTCACGGCCGACGGCAAGCTGGTCGGTATCGTCACGCTTCGCGTCACGAAGGGCGCCGGCGGGGGCGTGATCCCCGCGATCCTCCCGATCGAAGATGTGCTCGAAGACGCCAAGCAGATCGACCCGCCCGGCGAGGATGAGGAAGAAGACGAGGGAGATGCGGGGGCGAAGGACCCGGAGGTGAAGAAGCCGGTCAAGACATTGGAGGAGGTCAAGCCGGCGGAGACGAACGACAAGGAAGGAGGCAAAGACCCGGAGGTGAAGAGACCAGTCGAGACACTGGAGGAGGTTAAACCGGCCGAGAAGTGACGCGGCGGCGCGTCAGCGGATCAGGTGCGCGTCGCCCCAGCTCGTGAAGTCGCCGATATGCATGTTCTCGCCGAACTCGACGACGAGTTCGAGCGACTGAACGCCCGCGACCGGAAGCTCGACCTTGGCCGGCCCGCTCTTGCGCGTCAGTCCCGCCTTGCGGAATACTTCTTTGCCGTCGGCGAGCACCCGCACGACGACGTTCCCCTGGCTGTGCTCGTCGGCGTCGTCGATGCCGACGGCCGAGACGAGCTTCTTGAACTGGCCGCCGAGCTGGTAGGTGAGCGTCATCCCGGAGAACATCCCGAGGCCCTTGCGGTAGGTCGTGCCGCCCAGGCGGATGGGCCCGCGGTCGTAGTTGCGGTCGCGCTGATACGGCCAGGTGTGATCGCCGCCGAAGTACGGCCGCCGGACCTCTTTCGCTGGCTTCAGGTCCGACAGGTAGACGAGCTTGCCCTGCCGGAAGCCGAGCGCGATGAGCCCGGTGTCGTCGATCTCGACCTCGGGCCCCGCGAGCAGCGCGAGCTTGAGCCGGCCGGCGGCCGACGCGAGGAGCCGGCCGGTGACGACGCTGCCGTCGGTGCACCGCGCGATCGCCAGGAGCGACGCGGGCGGCGGCGGCCGCTTTCGAGCGGCGAACGAGAGGCCGAACAGCCGCGCGGTCTCGAGCGGCATTTCGCCGAGGGCGGCCTTGAGCAGGATCTTGTCCGGCTCGAACTTGACGAGGATGCCGGGCATCTGGTCGCCGTTGGCGGAGAACGAGATGTCGCTCTTCGTCTTGTTCGCGAGCATCGCGGCCCGCATGTCGTCGGCGTTCTTCGGCATGTCGGCGGCGCGGTGGAACTCGACGGCGAGCAGCTTCTCGAGCGGCATCGTGAGCTTGCCGAGCGAAGGGCTGCGGACCTCGACGCTCGCGGCCGACGACTTCTCGAGCCGGCCGTGAATCCGGTCGCCGCCCGGCAGGTGCAGCACGACGCCGTCCGGCGGGTCCGGGTCGCGGTCGTCGCCGAACTCGACGCGCTTGAGTTCGTCGGCCGGCACGGTGACGGGCGCGCCCGCCTCCGGCTTGATGGCCACGACGCCCTTGGCGTCGATCGATTGCAGTTCGCCCGTGACGGTCCGGCCGTCGATGATGTGGAAGGTCGCCGCGGCCGCCGAGCCGCCGAGCGCCGTCAGCGCTGTTGTCAGGAGAATGGTCCGTGCTGTCGTCATCCATCTTTCCTCTTGGGTTCCTTCGGCCGTTGCGCGCCGCCGATTCGCCAGCCGGTCGGCCCGGGGGTCAACTCGATCAGCAGCGAGTTCTTTGGGCCGTGCCAGATGATCTTGCCGCCCCGGTGGAGCGCATCGAGCAGCTTCGGGATGTCGGCCTTCGGCACCTGCTGACGCCGCAGTGCTTGGGTGAGCTTCTTCTCGTTGAAGTTGAAGCTGTGGCCCTCGGGGAAGCTCTCGACCACCTCGTCGAGCGTCTGGCCCTTGAGCTGGAAGAGCGCGACGAGCGTTGCCGATCTCTCCTCCTTCTTGACGACCGTGTAGACGAGGGAGGCGACGACGTTCTCGTTCTCGCGGAGCGTCTTGTCGCCCCAGCCGTCGCGCTCGAATGGGACGGCATCGTCGCCGAGCTTCGTCGCCGGGCGAAGCGTCTGCGCCAGCTTGTCCGGCACGTGCACCTGGATGGCATATTGGCCCGGCCCAAGCTCGCGCACGAACGGCGTGCGGCCGATCCGCACGTACTCCGTCCACGCGACCGCCGCCTTGCAGTCGAACGGCTTCGCGTAGACTTCGGCGCCGAGCGGGACCGACACGACCCACAGCACGTCCTCATCCGGCGCGGGCAGCGGCGGGATGGTTCCCGGCTTCCGGTCGCCGCCCTCATATTTCGTGTGGACCTTGAGCGCCTTGACCTCGGCGACCGGGAACCGGACGACGCGGCCCCTGCGGTCGCCCTCGGCCACCTTCGCCTCGAAGAACGCGCGGGGCGTGTTGTGCAGGATGCCGCGCGCCTTGTCGTCCTGCCCCTGGAGCACGGCCACGACAACGGTTCGCCCGCCGGCCTTCGGCGTGAACGTCGCGGTCGCGATCTGCGCGAGCCAGACGTTTATCCGCTTCGCGTCGGCCATGAGCGGGACGTGGTCGAGCGTGGCGACTTTGCCGCCGGTCCCGGAACGGCGCTTCATCTTGAACGTCAGCTCCGAAACCTTCATCTTGATGTCGAACGTGTCCGTGATCGTGGCTTCGAGCCCGGCGGCGAATGCCGCCTCGCCGAGCAAGAACAGCGCGGAGACCACGCAGGCGAAACGGGCCCTTGTCATGTGTCTGCCCCCCCGAAGTGCGCGGCGACCGCGGCCGTCGTCGGCCGCTCGATGACGCCCCGCTCCGTGATGATCCCCGCGATGAACGCGGCGGGGGTCACGTCGAATGCGGGCGAGAAGACCTCGACGCCCTCGGGCGCCGTGCGGCGGCCGAACCCGCAGGTGACCTCCTCGGCGGCCCGCTCCTCGATCGGGATCTCGTCGCCGGAGCCGAGCGACCGGTCGAACGTCGAGAGCGGCGCGGCCACGTAGAACGGCACGCCGTGTTCGCGCGCCAGCACGGCCACCGAGTAGGTGCCGATCTTGTTCGCCGCGTCGCCGTTCGCCGCGATGCGGTCCGCGCCGACGACGACCAGGTCGATCTTGCCCTGTCTCATGACGAGGCCGGCCATGTTGTCGCAGATGAGCGTCACGGGGATCCCGGCCGCCATCAGCTCCCAGGTCGTCAGCCGTGCGCCCTGGAGCAGCGGGCGAGTCTCGTCGGCGAAGACCGACACGCGCGTGCCCTGCTCGTGGGCCGCGAAGATGACGGCCAGCGCCGTCCCGTAACCCGCGGTCGCGAGCCCGCCCGCGTTGCAGTGCGTGAGGACCGTCCCGCCGTCCGGGATCAGCCCGGCTCCGTTCCGGCCGATCCGCCGGCAGACCTCGTTGTCCTCGGCCAGGATCGTCCGCGCCTCCGCGAGCAGGCGCTCCTTGATGTCCGCGGGCGCGTTGGTGTTCGCGTCCCGGGCGATCTGCCGCATGCGGTCGAGCGCCCAGAAGAGATTCACGGCCGTCGGGCGCGATGTCGCGAGGTAGTCTGCGGCCCGCTCGACGTCGGCGACCAACTCGTCGCCGGACACGGCCGCCGAATCCCGGACGCCCAGGACGACGCCCATCGCGGCCGCGATCCCGATCGCCGGCGCCCCCCGGACCCGCAGCGCCTTGATCGCCTCCCACATCGTCTCGATGTCGCGGCACTCGATGAAGGCCGTCTCGGCCGGCAGCCGCGTCTGGTCGATCAACTTCGCGGCCCCGTCGACGCCGCCGACCCATTCGATCGTTGGCACTGGCATGGCTGGCTCCGGTGGATGCGGCGTATTCCCTCACCTGATTCTAACCCCACTTGTGCACGGGATTCAAGCGACTTATCGGGCGGTTCGCGCGGCCCGCGGATCCGAAAAAAAAGAGCGCCCCGCTGGGAGGCGCTCAGCCCGCTCCGCAGAGCGGAAACTCGCGGACCGAAAGTCCTTACTATAACTTGCAGGACAATCGCCGCTCAGGTATACTGCCCGAATCTTACCTCTCACGGGACCGGAGTCAAGGGGATTCTTGCCATGGAAAAGCCCGCGCCGTATGCGCTCGGCCTGGACATCGGGGCCAATTCTGTCGGATGGGCCGTGCTTGAGTCTGACGCCGGCAACGGGGCCGGACTGATTGCCGCGGGAGCGCGCGTATTTGAGGCCGGCACCGAGGGAGACATCGCGACCGGCAGGGACCAGTCACGCGGCGTCGAACGCCGCTTGGCGCGTCAGCAGCGCCGCATGACGGAACGGCGCGCGCGGCGTCTCAAGAAGATCGCCGGTCTTCTCCAACGGGGGGGCCTCCTGCCGGATGGGAACGTCGCCGATCCGGCATCGCGTGACAAGCTTCTGGCCGCGCTCGACAGAAAGATCATGAAGCGTTACGCCGAGACGGTGCCCGAGGATGATCCGAGCCGAGCGAGGCTGCCGCGGCTCCCCTACTTCCTTCGCGCCCGCGCACTCGACCGCCCCCTTGATCCGCACGACCTCGGCCGGGCGCTGTATCACCTCGCCCAGCGGCGCGGGTTCCTGAGCAACCGCAGGGAATCGGCGAGCGAAGATGAAGAAAAAGAGGAGGGAGAGGTCAAGGCGGGCATCGCGGAACTTGAACGACACACGGCAGACGCGGGAGCGAGAACGCTCGGTGAATTCTTCGCTTCTCTCGACCCCGCGCAAGAGCGTATCCGCCAGCGATGGACCTCGCGCCAGATGTACGAGGATGAGTTCGAAGCCATCTGGGCCACCCAGGCGCCCGCACACCCGGACGTCCTCACGCCCGACCTCAACAAACGGCTCCACAAGGCCATCTTCCATCAGCGCCCGCTCAAGAGCCAGAAGAACCTGATCGGGTTCTGCGAATTGGAGCCCGGCCGGCGGCGCGCCCCGTGGGCGTTGTTCATCGCGCAGCGGTTCCGCATCGTCCAGAACGTCAACAATCTCGATGTCATCACGCCCGAAGGTGAGATCCGCCCGCTCACGGACGAGGAGCGCTCGGACCTCATCGGGGCGCTCGACAAGCAGGGCAGCATGACATTCGGGAAGATTCGGACCCTTCTGAAGCTCAAAGGGCACAAGTTCAACACCGAGCTTGGCGGCGAGAAGTCGTTGAAAGGGAACACAACCGCCGCGAAACTCATCAAAGTCTTCGAGAAGCGTTGGGACGACATCAGCCCCGAAGACCGCGACCGGGTCGTTGACGACCTGCGGAGTATCCAGAAGAAGGAAACACTCGAAAAACGGGGTCGCACCGCATGGGGCCTCGACGCGGAACAGGCAAAGCAGTTCGCCGGCATCCGCCTCGAGCCGGGCTACTGCAACCACTCGCGGCAGGCGATTGAAAAACTCCTGCCGTTGATGGACAAAGGCGCACACTACGCCACGGCGCGAAAGAAACTGTACGGCGACGAGCCGCCCCGCAAGCCCACCGGCCAGCTCCCGCCGCTCGCCGAGGCGTTCCCGGAACTTCGCAACCCCGTCGTCGCCCGCGCGCTCAACGAGGTCCGCAAGGTGGTCAACCACGTCGTGCGCCAATACGGGAAGCCGGAGGTCATCCGCATCGAGCTTGCGCGGGACCTGAAGCGAAGCCGCTCAGACCGAAAGGACATCACGAGACGCAATCAGGAAAACCGGAAGGGCCGCGAGCGGGCCGCGGAGAAGATCCTCGCGGAGACCGCCATCCGCGAGCCGTCGCGAGCCGACATCGAGAAGGTCGTGCTCGCGGAGGAATGCGGTTGGCAGTGTCCCTACACCGGTCGCACGATCAACATGGCGGGCCTCGTCGGTGACGCGCCCCAGTTCGACGTTGAGCACATCATCCCGTTCCAGCGCTGGCTCGACAACTCGTTCCTCAACAAGACGCTCTGTCACCACGAGGAGAACCGGAACGTGAAGAAGGGCCGCACGCCGTTCGAGGCCTACGGCTCGAACCCCGAACGGTGGGCGGAAATCCTGCAACGCGTGAAGAAGTTCAAAGGCAAAGCCGCCGGGAAGAAGCTTCGCCGGTTTGCCCTCGAGGAGGTCGAGAGCATCGACGACTTCGCCTCCCGCCAGCTAAACGACACGCGCTATGCCTCACGGCTCGCCGCCGATTACGTCGGCCTGCTCTACGGCGGCCGGACCGACCCCGACGGCAAGCTCCGCGTCCAGCCGAGCCGCGGCCAGGTCACGCACTTCCTCCGCGATGAATGGGGCCTGAACGCCATCCTCGGCGATGGCGGTCTGAAGACCCGCGACGACCACCGCCACCACGCCGTCGACGCCGTCGTCACCGCGCTCGCGACCCCGGCCGTCATCAAACGCCTGAGCGACGCCGCCGGGCGGGCCTCTCGCGAACGACGGAAACGCTTCGGCAAAGTCGACCCGCCGTGGAGCGGCTTCCTCGATGACGTGCGCCGGGCCGTCGAAGCCATTCACGTCTCGCACCGCCCCGACCGCAAGGTCAGCGGCGCCCTGCACGAGGAAACCATTTACAGCCCGCCTATCGAGGAGACCGACAAAGACGGCAACGTGCATCTCGTTCATCACGTCCGCAAGCCGCTCGACGGCCTGTCGAAGAAAGCTCTCAATCAGATCGTCGACGGGCACGTCCGCGAGCTGGTTCTTGCGAAACTCAGGGAACTCGGCGGCGGCGACCCGAAGAAGCTCTTCGCCGACCCGGCCAGCCATCCGCGCATCACTATCAAGCGCGGCCCGCGCAAGGGGCAGACCATCCCGATCCACACCGTCCGCATCCGCGTGCCCGAGCGGGCAAAGAAGATCGGCAAGGGCCACCGCGCCCGGCACGTCCTCACCGGCTCCAACCACCACGTCGAGGTCCTCGAGGTCAAGGACAAGCGTGGCTGCGTCAAATGGGACGGCGAGATCGTCACGCGCTACGAAGCCCTCCGCCGCACCCAGCGCGGCGAACCCGTCGTCACCCGCGACCACGGCCCCGACAAGAAGTT
>CAYLQD010000115.1:0-9964 GCA_964385685.1 uncultured Planctomycetota bacterium
ACGTAGCTTACGACAGAACGCCGGTTGGGTCAAGCTGTTCGCGGGCATCGTCGGATCGCGATCCGTAGCCGCCGTCCATGACGGCGGAAGCCGCTAATGTGGCACAGCCGCCCTCGGCTGTGGTGCCATGAGATTCACAGCCGGGGGCGGCTGTGCCACATTGTGAGCAGGCCTCTCACAATCCGTGCTATCTGCGGAATCCCTTCGACTTCGCTCAAGGCAGGCTGCGTCAAGATGGGCCGTGCCCCCGCCTGTGGCGGGTAAACTTCGTGTCTTGGTGTCCCGCCGCCGCCCTTCGGGCTTTGGCGGGTAAACTTCGTGGTGGAAACGCCGTCGCTGCTCGCTGCTCACTGGTTACTGCGTTGCTTCGCGGCTTTGACGAAGTCGCGGAAGAGGGGGTGGGCCCGCAGCGGGCGGCTCTTGAACTCGGGATGAAACTGCGTCGCCACGAACCACGGGTGGTCGGAAATCTCGACGATCTCGCCGAGCCGCTTCTTCTCGTACTCCCCGGCAATCGTCATCCCGTGCTTCTCCAGCGTCCGGCGGTACTTGTTGTTCAGTTCGTATCGGTGGCGGTGGCGCTCCGAGATGCGCGCCTTGCCGTAGGCCCTGCGCGAGAACGTGCCGGGCTTGAGCATGCACGGATAGGCGCCGAGCCGCATGGTCGCGCCCATGTTGCGGATCTTCCGCTGCTCGGGCAGGAGGTCGATGACGGGGTGTTTCGTGCGACGGTTGAACTCGGTGCTGTTGGCGCCCGTCAGCCCGCAGACGTTGCGGGCGAACTCGATCACGGCGATCTGCATCCCGAGGCAGAGGCCGAAGAACGGGACGTTGTTCTCGCGGGCATAGCGGACCGTGTCGATCTTGCCCTCGCTGCCGCGGTCGCCGAACCCGCCGGGGATGAGGATGCCGTCGACCTTCGCGAGCTGGTCTTCGAGATCGGGCCGCTCGACGTCGACGTACTTGATCTCGACCTTGACGCCGTTGGCGACGCCGGCGTGGATGAGGGCGTCCCAGATGCTCTTGTAGGCGTCTTTGAGCTGCGTGTACTTCCCGGCGACGCCGATGGTGACCGTCTGGTCGGCGCTGCGTAGGACGTCGACGTACTTGTCCAGCCCGTTCTTCCGCGGGCGTTTCTTCTTCTTGAGGCCGAGGTTCTTGAGCAGGATCTTGCCGAGGCCGAGGCGCTCGAGTTCGCCCGGCACCTCGTAGATCGAGGTCTGCACGTCGAGTTCCTCGATGACGGCGTGCACGGGCACGTTGCAGAAGAGCGAAATCTTCTCCTTCATTCCCCTGGTGATCGGGCGTTCGGTTCGGCAGATGATGGCGTCGGGCTCGACGCCGATCTCGCGGAGCTTCGCGACGCTCTGCTGCGTCGGCTTCGTCTTCATCTCCTGGGCCGCGCGGATGTAGGGGATGAGGGTCACGTGGACGTAGCAGACGTTCTCGCGGCCGACGTCGAAGCGGAACTGCCGGATGGCTTCGAGGAACGGCAGCCCCTCGATGTCGCCCGTCGTCCCGCCGACCTCGATGATGACCACGTCGTTGCCCGGGCCGAGCGCGCGAATGCGCGACTTGATCTCGTTGACGACGTGCGGGATCACCTGGACCGTGCCGCCGAGGAAGTCGCCGCGCCGCTCCTTCTTCAGGATCGTGTCGTAGATCGAGCCGGTCGTGATGTTGTTCTTCTGGCTCATATTCTTGTCGAGGTAGCGCTCGTAGTTGCCGAGGTCGAGGTCGGTCTCGGCGCCGTCGTCGGTCACGTAGACTTCGCCGTGCTGGTAGGGGCTCATCGTGCCGGGATCGACGTTGAGGTACGGGTCGATCTTGAGCATGTCGACACGCAGGCCGTACGACTTGAGCATGCAGCCGATGGAGGCCGCGGTGATGCCCTTGCCCAGCGACGAGACCACGCCGCCCGTCACGAACACGTACTTAGCCATTGTTACTCCCTGAGTTGCAGAGCGACACGAAGTGCGTTGTCAAGCAGCCGCAGCTTTTCCGGGGGCAGCATTCCAATGTAGTGGGTCAGCGCGGACTTCGGCAGGCTGACGAGCTCGTCGCAGTGAATCGCAGAATCATGCTTCAGCCCCTCGTCGATTCCAACAGGTACCTGAGTCGAGAGGCCCTCGTGCGCGGAGTAGACAGGCGCACAGACGGCGGTTGAGAAACGCGAGTCGAGAAGAATCTGCCGGCTGACGACGACGAAGACCCTGTACTTCCTCGGGTCCCGCGCGGCGGGCTTCTTCACCCTGTAGAGTTCCCCGCGTCTCACAAGGGCACCTGATAGTCGAGCACGTCCTCCGCCTCCTTGTTGAGAGCGTCGGCGCGGCGGTTGATGATCGCCAGATCCTTCTCTTCGGCCACCCGGCGCTCCAGGTGGGCGATGAAGTACCTCACGGCTGCTTCAATGAACTCCGAACGACTTCTGTAGTCCGCCGCGTGCTCCTCGATGCCGTGAAGGAGGGCGCCTGAGAGTGTGATTGATGTCTTCCTTTTCATACTACTAATATACTACCTTCCAGCGGCGAAGTCAAGCGTGTGAAACGAAACAGGCATGGGGCCGTCTGATTGTCCGCCTTCCTGAGCGACCACGCCGCCCGTCACGAACACGTACCTGGCCATGATTCGCTCCCGCGAACAAGTTCCGCGTTGTGGGTTCTGAGTTCCAGGCGCTCCGGCAAGACAGTGGGGCGGACATTCTTGTCCGCCGTCCGGCAGGCCCCGCTGGCACAGCGGCCGAAATGCCTGCCCCACCCGAGCTCTGTTGGAGTCCGTTAGTACCCGGAACTCAGAACTCGGAACTCGGAACTCGGAACCCTGAACCGTTTCATTCCCATTCAATCGTGCTTGGCGGCTTCGAGCTGACGTCGTAGACGACGCGGTTCACGCCCTTGACCTCGTTGATGATCCGGTTCGCGATGTGCGCGAGCGCCTTCTGCGGGATGCGAGCCCAGTCGGCCGTCATCCCGTCGCGGCTCGTCACCGCCCGAAGCCCGACGACGCTCGAGTACGTCCGCTCGTCGCCCATCACGCCGACCGCCTTGCCCGACAACAGCACGGCAAACGCCTGCCAGATCTTGCGGTAGAGCTTCTTCGCGCGCAACTCCTCGATGAAGATCGCGTCGGCCTCGCGTAGCATCCGCAGCTTGCGGGGCGTGATGGGGCCGATCACACGGACCGCCAGCCCGGGCCCGGGGAACGGATGCCGCCAGATGATCTCCGCCGGCAGCTTAAGCTCCATGCCGACCCGCCGGACCTCGTCCTTGAAGAGATGCCGGAACGGCTCGACCAGTTTGAACTTCATCCGCTTGGGCAGCCCGCCGACGTTGTGGTGCGTCTTGATGACAGCCGACGGCCCGCCGAACGCCGAGTGGCCCGCCAAAGGCGGGCTGGAGTTTGCGCCGCAAACTCCCAGGGCTTTGCCAAGCGAAGCCCCGCTTTCAACCACGTCGGGATAGAGCGTGCCCTGGGCGAGGTACTTGAACTTGCCAAGCTCCTTCACCGCGCGCTCGAACACACGCACGAACACGTTGCCGATGATGCGCCGCTTCCGCTCGGGGCTCGCAACGCCGCGAAGCTTCCGAAGAAACTCGTCCGACGCGTTCACGACCTTCAGCTTGAGCCCGATGGATTTGCTGAACGTCTCGACGACCTCGCGGTGCTCGTTCTTCCGAAGAAGCCCATTGTTGACGAACACGCATTGGAGCCGGTCGCCGATGGCGCGGTGCAGGAGGCACGCGAGGACCGACGAGTCGACCCCGCCGCTCATCGCGCAGAGCACGCGGTCGCTCCCGACCCGCTCGCGGATTTCCGCGACGGTCGTCTCGACGAACGACGCCATGCTCCATTTGCCGTGGCACTTCGCGATCTTGAAGAGGAAGTTGCGGAGGATCTCGGTGCCCCGCGGCGTGTGGACGACCTCGGGATGGAACTGCACGCCGTAGAGCTTGCGCGAGCGGTGCCGCATCGCGGCGACGGGGGAGCTGTGGCTCTCGCCGATGACGTCGAACCCGCGCGGGAGCTTCTCGACGCGGTCGCCGTGGCTCATCCAGACCGAGATCTTGCGGTGCAGCCCGGCGAAGAGCGGGTCGGTCCTGGCGACGTTGAGGAACGCGTGTCCGTATTCGCGCCGATCGGCTCCGGCGACCTTCCCGCCGAGCGTGTGGGCCATGAGCTGCATGCCGTAGCAGATGCCGAGCACGGGCACGCCGAGCTTGAAGATGCCCTTGTCGCAGCGCGGGCTGCCCCGCTTCGGCACGCTCGCCGGCCCGCCGGAGAGAATGACGGCCTTCGGCCTGCGCGCGGCCAGCTTCGCGGCGGGGATGTCGTGCCGGACGATCTCGGAATACTCGCCCAGCTCGCGCACGCGCCGCGCGATGAGCTGCGTGTACTGCGAGCCGAAATCGAGGATGGCGACAAGCTCCCCGGGACCGTCGGCGTGCTTCGCCCGGGCCGCTGCGCCTCGCTTTGTCTTATATTTCGGTTTCTTCTTCATACGTCGAATAATAGTATGGGGTGAATGCCTCGAATTCCGCCGCGCACGTGTCGACCGACTTGTAGACAGGCTCGACGCCCAGTCGCTTCCGTTCCTCCCAGACCTCGAGTTCCGTCTTGCCGAAGAGCCGCGCGAGTTGCACGTCGCTGAACCCAAGCTCCTTCGCCTGCCGCATCGCGTCCGCCGAGAGCGGCCCGCCCCCGGCCTTCATCGTGTCCTCGAACTCGACGATCTGCTTGATGTTGTCGAGGAACCACGGATCGATGGCGCTGATCTCATAGATGTCCTCGACGGACATCCCCTCCTGGAACGCGCGTTTGAGGTAGAAGATGCGCTCGGGGCCGGGCACGGCGAGGTGGCTCCGCAGGTCCTCGGGCGGCACGTCGCCGCTCAGGTCGTCGAGCCCGGCCGCGCCGATCTCGAGCGACCGCAGCGCCTTCTGGAGCGACTCCTTGAACGTGCGGCCGATGGCCATCGCCTCGCCGACCGACCGCATCGAAGTCGTCAGCACGGGCTGTGCGCCGGCGAACTTCTCGAACGTGAACCGCGGGATCTTCGTGACGCAATAATCGATCGTCGGCTCGAAGCACGCGGGCGTCTCGCGCGTGATGTCGTTCTGAATCTCGTCGAGCGTGTAGCCGACGGCGAGCTTGGCCGCGATCTTCGCGATCGGAAAGCCCGTCGCCTTCGACGCGAGCGCCGAGCTGCGCGAGACCCGCGGGTTCATCTCGATCACGAGCATCTCGCCGTTCTCGGGGTTGACGGCGAACTGGATGTTCGAGCCGCCCGTCTCGACCCCGATGCCGCGGATGATGGCGACCGACGCGTCGCGCATCTCCTGATACTCGCGGTCCGAAAGCGTCTGGGCCGGCGCGACCGTGATGCTGTCGCCCGTGTGAACGCCCATCGGATCGAGGTTCTCGATCGAGCAGATGATGACGACGTTGTCCATCTTGTCGCGCATCACCTCCAGCTCGAACTCCTTCCAGCCGATGACGGACTGCTCGATGAGGATCTGGCTGATCGGGCTGGCGTCGAGCCCGGACCAGACGTAATGCTCGAACTCCTCGGGGGTGTTCGCGACGCCGCCGCCGCGCCCGCCGAGCGTGAAACTCGGGCGGATGATGGCCGGCAGGCCGACGTCCTTAATGATCTCGCGCGACTCCTCGAGCGTGTTCGCGATCCCGCTCCGCGGCACACGCAGCCCGATGCCCTCGATCGTCTCTTTGAACTCGTCGCGCGCCTCGGCGCGCGAGATCGCCTCGGGCGACGCGCCGATCATCTCGACGCCGAACTTCTCGAGCACCCCCTGCCGCGCGAGTTCCTCCGACACGTTCAGGCCCGTCTGGCCGCCGACGGTCGGCAGGAGGGCGTCGGGCCGCTCGCGGTCGATGACGGCCGTGACCGCCTCGGCCGTGATCGGCTCGATGTACGTCGTGTCGCCGACGCTCGGGTCGGTCATGATCGTCGCGGGATTGCTGTTGATGAGTACGACGTGGAACCCGTCGGCACGGAGGACCTTGCACGCCTGGCTGCCGGAGTAGTCGAACTCACACGCCTGGCCGATGATGATCGGACCGGATCCGATGATCAAGACCTTATGGATGTCATCTCTTCTGGGCAAAGCGCGCTCCGCGAGAAATCCCAAGCACCAAGCACCACATCTCAAACAAACTCAAAGCACCAAAGCGACAAATTCCAAACGCCTCGCAGCGACACGTTTGGTCCATTGGGTATTGGGATTTTGGATTTGTTTGTCCTCTGGGATTTGAGATTTGGTGCTTCACTTGTGTCCTTTCATCAGTTCCACGAACTCACCAAACAGATAATGTGCATCGTGCGGGCCCGCCGACGCCTCGGGATGAAACTGCACCGAGAACACCGGCCGATCCTTGCACCGAATCCCTTCGAGCGTCCCGTCGTTCAGGTTCATGTGCGTGATCTCGAGGTTCGCCTGGTCGAGCGACTCGATGTCCACGCAGAACCCGTGGTTCTGGACCGTGATGGCGACCTTGCCCGTCTTCGTGTCCTTGACCGGATGGTTCGCTCCGTGGTGGCCGAACTTGAGCTTGTAGGTCTTCCCGCCGAGCGCCTGCCCGAGCATCTGATGCCCGAGGCAGATGCCGAACACGGGAATCTGCCGGCCGTTCTTCGGCTCGATCAGGTCGCGGACCATCTCGACCACGTAGGGCACCGCGGCGGGGTCGCCGGGCCCGTTCGAGAGCATAACGCCGTCGGGCTCGAGCGCCCGAATCTCGTCGGCCGTCGCGAACCCCGGCACGACGACCGGCCTGCACCCGAACCGGACAAGCTGGCGGAGGATGCCGTACTTGACGCCGCAGTCGGGCACGACGACGGTGAGCGTCTCGTCGCCCGTCAGGCCGTCGGTCCACTCGAACGGCTCCTGGCACGTGACCTCGGTCACCAGGTCGCGGCCGATGAGGCCGGGCGAACCGCTCGCCTTCTCAACCAAGCTCGCCTCGTCGGAATCTTCGGTCGACAGCACGGCCTTCATCGCGCCGGCCTCGCGGATGTGGCGCGTCAGCGCCCGCGTGTCGACCCCCTCGATCCCGATGATGCCGTGCTCGTTGAGGAACTCGTCGACGCTCTTCGTCGACCGCCAGTTGCTGCGGATGCGGCTGAGTTCCTTGACGACGAAACCCGAGAGCCACGGCTTCCACGACTCGTTGTCCTCGTCGTTGATGCCGTAGTTGCCGATCAGGGGGTACGTCATCGCGACGATCTGGCCGCGGTAGGAGGCGTCGGTCAGCACCTCTTGATAGCCCGTCATGCTCGTGTTGAAGACGACTTCGCCGTCGTTCTCGCCGCGCGCGCCGAACGCGCGGCCGCGGAAGATTGTGCCGTCTTCGAGGGCGAGTATCGCTATATCTTGAGTCATCAGTTATCAGTCATCAGTTATCAGTAACAGCATTACTTGTATCAACGAAATACCCCGCTTCGAATTCGCGGACGCCGCCGTCGTCGGTGCCACAAAATCGAGCCGCCTTCCTGATCATACCATTGAGCATGTTGCCTATCTCGCCCAGCGCGGCGTTCAGTTCGCTGGCTTCTTCCGCGTCGAGGTATTCACAAGCTTGCGATGTGGCCACCCAGTGCTGCGCTTCCAGTTGCTCCGCGTCGGCGTCGGTCAGTTTGCTCACGAAATGTCGCTCGTAGCGTCGCTTGCCCCACGCCTCCGCGATCTGCCCGCCGACCGAGCGGGATGCACGTCGGAACTGGTCCGTCAAAGAGAACATCTCTTCCCGAGGGAAGCGTTTCGTTAACTCAAACACACGTTGCGCCACCGCGAACGCTTTCTGGTAGACCACGAGGTCCCGGAAGCTTGACGCATGCGGCAGTGCACTCATTGCTCAACGCCCCTTTTTGATCTACCGCCAATCACCCACTGATCACTGATAACTGATTACTGATCACTTTCTTCTGACGTCGAACATCTCTTTGTCGAAATCCACCGGCACGGGCGCCGGATAGGAGTCGGTGAAGCAGCCCATGCAGTAGTTCTCGGGATCGTCGACCGCCTGCCGCAGCTTGCCGACGGAGAGATACTCGAGCGAGTCGGCGCCGACGAACTCGCGAATCTCATCGATCTCCTTGCTGGCCGCGATCAGCTCCGCCTTCGTCGACATGTCGATCCCGAAGAAGCACGGGGCGACGATGGGCGGCGAACTGACCCGCACGTGCACCTTGGCCGCGCCCCCGCTCCGAACCAGCCGCACGAGGTTCCGCAGCGTCGTGCCCCGGACGATCGAGTCCTCGACGAGCACGACGCACTTGTTCCGCAGCACCCCGCTGACCGGGTTGAACTTGACGCGCACGTCGCGATCGCGTTTGTCCTGCCGCGGCGAGATGAACGTCCGCCCGATGTAGTGGTTGCGGATCAGACCGATCTCGAACCGGATGCCCGACTCTTCCGCATAGCCGAGCGCCGCCGTGTTCGCCGAGTCGGGCACGGCGACGACCATGTCGGCGTCGGCCGGCGCCTCCCGCGCGAGCAGGTGTCCGAGCCGCCGGCGAATCTTGTCCACGTTCTCGCCGAAAATCTTGCTGTCCGGCCGCGAGAAGTAGATGAACTCGAAGATGCACTTCCCCTGCCGGTCGGCCGCCGGGAGCTGCAGCGACCGCTCGCCGTCCTTGTCGACCACGAGGATCTCGCCCGGCTTGATGGGCCGCTCGTACTCGGCCTTCATGATGTCGAACGCGCAGGACTCCGACGCGACGACGGCCGCGTCGCCCAGCCGCCCGAGCGACAGCGGGCGGAACCCGCGCGGGCCGCGCGCCGCGATCATCTGCGTCGGCGTCAGGAACACGAAGCAATACGCCCCCTCGACCTGCCCGAGCGCGTCGGCGACCATCCCCTCGATCGTCTCGGCCTTCGACCGCGCGATCAGATGCACAACGACCTCCGTGTCCGTCGTCGTCTGGAAGATCGAGCCGTCCTCCTCCATCGCCCGCCGGAGTTCGGCCGCGTTGACGAGGTTGCCGTTGTGCGCCGCCGCGATCTGCCCGCTCTTGAACTGCACCACGATCGGCTGCGCGTTGATGATGTCCGACGAGCCCGTCGTCGAGTAGCGGTTGTGCCCGATGGCCGCGCGGCCGAGCAGCGTCGACTCGAAGTCCTCCGGGCCGAAAATCTGCGAGACGAGCCCCATCCCGCGCCGCAGGTGGAGCACCTTGCCGTCGGCCGACGCGATCCCGGCGCTCTCCTGCCCGCGATGCTGGAGCGCGTAGAGCCCGAAGTACGCGCGGTCGGCCGCGCGCTCGTCGCCGAAGATCCCGAACACGCCGCAGAACTCGCGCGGGTGCCGGCCCGACGCGCACGGGGCCGACGCGGTCTGCTCCGCAGAGCCGATAATGTCAGAGGGGGATACACTGGGCGGGCGGCCCGGAGGCCGACCGTCAGACGAACGGCGGCGGCGGCAAACGAAATGCACCAAGGACCTCGTTCTTCATTCCGGCGGTCACGTCTCTCTCGGGTGGCTCGGCGACTGAGACCGGCACATTATGCGAGCGCCCCTCGCGCCGGTCAAGCGAAAAACGCCCGCAGCCACAGATTTGCGCCAAAGGATGACCGGCCTGCGAGGCCCACCCGCCCTCACACTCGGCCGCCGCTTTTCCGGGTGACCCCGACTCTGTCGGGGTCGTCCCGACTCGTCGGGACGACAAGAGGGGCAAACCACGGCCCTCTTGTCCGCCTGCGGCGGACCCGGACGAAGTCCGGGCCACCCCGGCCAAGGGGAGCCGGCGACCTCGCGAGCGCGTCAGTCGCGAGACTCTCAGCCGTCCAGTTCGCCCTCGGCGAGGCCGGTCGGCAGTGCGAGCGGCCGAGCCCTACCGCATGATGGTCGCGTTGGGCAAGGCCTTCCGGAGATCCGTAAGCCCCTCTTTCGTCACCTGCTCACAGCCCCGGAGCCCGAGTATCTGCAGCTCCTTGAGTCCCTTCAGGTG
>CAYLQD010000116.1:0-9765 GCA_964385685.1 uncultured Planctomycetota bacterium
AAGTGGATACTGCGGACCCGAGGAGGACGCGGCCATTCCTCGCTACCCGGCTGCCCCGCGATCAGAGTATCCGCTCCCCGTCTCCGCTTCCTCGGCGGCGGCGAGGCGCTTCTCGACCTTGTGATAGAGATACGACGCCGCGATCATCAGCAGGCCCATCACGAAGAACGAGATGATCCGATAGACCTGCTGCAGGCCGGCAAAGTCGACCGCAACGAGCTTGACGCCCGTGATGCCGAAGAGCGCGAGGGCCGCGAACCGCAGGGACCGGTTCTTCAGCCGGAATCCGATCGCGAGCATCACGGTCGCGTAGGCGCTCCAGACGATCGTGAGCGCCATCCGCGACGACCACGCCGCCTCGGCCGCGTCAGTGATCGTCCGGACGCAATAGAGGTAGGGCTCGGCGCTCAGGAGCATCAGCAGGAGGAGCGCGGCGACGGTCCCGACCGCGGGCCGGACCTTGTCCGGGTCGTCGGCCGCTCGGCGGAAGGTGATGACGGCGAACAGGAGCAGCGCGCCCGCGAGGCAGACGAAGAAGCGAAGGTTCAGGAACAGAAGATAGCCGTCGGGCGCGCCCATCGCGTAGAGCCGCAGGGCCGTGATGAACGAGGCGACCACGGCAAACACGCCCGTCGCCGCCGGCGCGAACGTGCGGGTTGCGAGCGACGACACGAGCAGCGCGGCCCCGCTTGCCGCGAGCAGCAGGACGACGGCGCACCAGGCGCCGTAATCGCCGCTGTACGTCAGGATCTCGGCCGTCAGGAGGACGAGCAGCAGGGCGGCGGCGCGCGAGAAGAGCCCGCTGACCTTCGGCCGGTCGCCGTCGAGGCAGATGCTCGCGCGGGCGATCAGCACGCCCGGATAGGCGAACGCGACAGCGACGGCGACGAGGACGGCCGCGAATCGTTCGTTGAAGAACAGCGCCCAGTCCCCGTTCCGCGGGAGCCACCCCCCGGGCGCCCAGGCGTACATCACGATCCCGCCGAGGACGGCCATCCCGAGCGCGACCCGCCCGGCGGCCCGCGCCGCGGCGCTCTTCCAGAAGATGCCGGCGGCCATGAAGCCCGCGGCGCCCAAGCCCCACACGACGGTCGACCAGCTCCACGCCCGCAGGTGGTGCGCGTAGGTGAACGTCTCCGCGCTCAGCAAGACGAGCAGGGCGAGCCCGGCGAGCAGGTGCATGCCCGTCGCCGGCGCGCGGGCGTCGGTCTCGGTTCGCTTGCCCGTGAGCCAGAAGGCGACGCCGCAGGCGAACGTGGCGAGCACGACGACGAGGGCCGCGCCGAACCGGAGGTTCAGCAGCGCCTCCGCGCGGACGGGGCCGTCAAGCGGATAGAGGATGATGGCGATGACGGCCGCGATGACGAGCGCGAGGAGCCCGGCGACCCGCGCGAAACCCGAGCGGATCCGCAGCCCGCAGGCGAGGAACGCCGCCGCACCGAGCGCCCACAGGATCGCGCTGCTCGCCCGGCTGAAGTATTCCGGCTCGGCCGACAGCTTCATCGCGGTGAAGTGGAACCACTGAGCGATCTCGGCGTTGACGAACACCAGCCCCAGGAAGCCGAACAGGACGGAACTCATGACCTTCAAATAGTGGTCGTCGGGCCCCGACTCCTTCCGCTGCCACTGGTGCACGAGCGCGTAGGCGGCGCCCGACAGCACGACGGTCATTGCCATCGCGAACGACGCGTTGAGGAACAGCTCGAACTCGGAGCCGTGGAGCGGCCAGTGCCGCAGGAAGAACCGCCCCAAGAGCACGATGAGCATCCCGAACCCCGCCAGGCGGACCGGGCGATAGCGGTAGCGGTATCCGAGATAGAGCAGGAGGGGCGCCTCGGCCGCCCAGCAGACCGTCACGCCGTTCAGCCCGAAGTGCAGCGGGATCGAGATCGTGAAGAAGACGATCGCGAGCCCGAGAAATCCGAACGGGCTCTTCGTGTCCTCGGGCAGGCGCCAGCGGCACAGCGCGCCGAGCACGAGGTACGCCGCGCTCATCCCGAGCACGCAGTACCCGAGCGCGTGCTGATGGTGGCGGTACATGATGTAGTAGGCGAGCGTGCAGACGCCCGTCGCGTTTGTGAGCGCCATGACGAACCGCTCGACGGTGATGGGCGTCTTGCGGCGCATGTGGTGCGCGAACGGCAGCACGAGGAAGACGAGGAAGAACCCGCCGAGCCAGAACATCGTCGCCTGGAGGTACGGCAGGTCGTACTCCGCCGGGTAGTGTCGGAAGAACCACATGAGAAAGAGGACGGCGGTGCCGACGAAGGCGAGCACGTCGAGCGAGCGCCACCGCTTGAAGAACGCGACGGCGAGCACGGTCAGGTCGAGCAGCATGAGGTAGGCGAAGAGCAGGTCGCGCTCGTCGGCCCCCGTCGAGACGAGGACGGGCGTCAGCAGGCCGCCCAGAATGGCGATGAAACTGATGGGCACGGCGTCGAAGACGACTGAGAGCGTCAGGCCCGCGGCCGACACGAGCGCCATCGCGCCGAACGCGACGTTCTGCGACATCCAGGCGTGGTAGCCGTAGGCGGCGTAGAGCGAGAGGTAGAGGATGCCGAGCCCGCCGCCGATCAGCCCCTGGCCGAGGGCCGTCATCTTCTGACGCACGAAGTGCACGCCGGCCCCGACCAGCAGGGCGCCGAACGCCATTCCGATGATGTCGCGGGTCCGCGCGTCGAGCCAGTCGCGGTCGATGGCGTACTTGACGAAGAAGGCGGCGCTGAGGAGGAGGACGACGGCTCCGGCCCAGGTCATCAGGCGCTTGCCCGTCCACTCTTCGAACGCGGCCCAGCGCTCGGCCTCTTCCTCGGCGGGCGGTCCGGGCGGAGCCGGCTCGGGCGCAAGCGGCTCAATCATCGGCGGGGGCGGAGCCGGGGGCGCGCCCAGCCCCTTCGCAAGCCGCGCGGCCGACGGCTTCGGGGGCTCGGGCTCGAGCGGCGTGATTGCCGGCGGGCGCGGCGGCTCCGGCTCAAGCTCGAGCGGCGGTGGCTCCGCTTCCGCCGGTCGCGTCTCTTGCTCGTGGGCTCGGCGCTCAACGAGGTGCAGGCGCGTGAGCAAATTGCGGACCTGCGCCTGGAGGTCGCCGACCTTGTTCAGCGCAACGATTCCGC
Source organism: uncultured Planctomycetota bacterium (assembly GCA_964385685.1). Classification (GTDB taxonomy): domain Bacteria; phylum Planctomycetota; class PUPC01; order PUPC01; family PUPC01; genus CAYLQD01. Next base: position 3,114 of record CAYLQD010000116.1, read on the forward strand.
AGATGGCGCCCGCGACCGCCACGACCACGAACAGCAGACCGAGCATCACCAGGAATTCCATCGTTCTCTCTCCCTACATCGTCTTCGCCCGTGCCCGCGCGACGGCCCAGACGAGCAGCACAACGGATGCCGCCTGGCAGGCGTACGGCAGCAGCCAGCCGAAGCGGACGAACGGCGTAAGATCGTTCTTCGGAAACACGCGGCCGGTCACGACGCCGGGCGAAATGTCCTCGCGTCGCTCGGCGATGCGCCCCGAGGGGCCGATGATGAGCGTCGGACCCGCGTTCGCGATCCGCAGCACCGGGCGGCCGGTCTCGACCGCGCGGAGCACGGTCGCCGCGACGTGTTGGCGCCGCATCCGCGCGCCCCAGTGTTTGGGATCGAGGATCGGGACCGCGAGGACCTCGGCGCCGTTCGCGACGAGCCGCCGGCAGATCCACGTGAAGTCGGCGTCGTAGCAGATCGCAACGCCGAGCCGCGCCTGCGGCGTGTCGAAGACCGTGTAGTCCGAGCCGGGCACGCCGTCGACCATCAGCGGCACGGGCTGGATCTTGTGATAGCGGCCGAGCTGCTCGCCGTCCGGGCCGAACACGACGTAGGCGTTCCAGAAGTTGCGGGTCGCCGTTGGGTGATCGAGCCGGGCGCCGACCCCGACGAGGGCGCCGGTGTCGCGGGCGAGCTGCTCGAGCTTCGAGCGCAGCGCCGGGTCGGTCGTCACGTCGGACAGGACGGCCAGCTCGGACCAGAGGATCCAGTCCTGCGGGTTCTCGCGTGACAGGCGCAGCGATTCGTCGAACCGGCCCGGCTCGTTCTGGACGAGCGCGACGTCGAACCCGCGGCCCGCTGCCGGCGGGGGCGGAGCGAGTATTCGGGGCAGCAGCGAGAGCACGGCGAGCGCGCACGCGGCGACGATGAGGGCGCTGCGGCGTTTGATCTTGCCCGGCCGGACGGCATACGCGAGCGCGATGTTGAACGCCGCGACGAGCATCCCGAGCCCGTGGGCGCCGAGCAGCCGGGCTCCGAGCTTGAACGGCGAACTCTCCGCCGCCAACGCGTGCCCGAGGCAGAGGAAGCTGAACCGCAGCGGATAGCATTCGGCGCGGAAGAACTCGACCGCCATCCACCAGAGGACGGTCGTGACGAGCGCCGCCCACGGCGGTAGGCCACGTTGCAGGAGCGCTCGGCCCGCGAAGAACACGCCGAACCAGAGCGCAAGGACCGCCCACAGCGCCGGCGCGCCCGGCCCGAAGATCTGTGAGAGCCACGTCATCCCGAGCGCCGCGACCGCGAAGCCGAAGAGGCATCCCCACCAGAACGCGGCCCGCGCGCGAAGGCCGTCCGTCGCGATCAGCGCCGGCGCCAGCGCGACGAACACGAGCGGCCACAGCATCGGCACCGAGAACGCGAGCGCATACAGCCCCGCCGCGGCCAGGACGCCGACGAGGCGAATCACGAGCGGCATCGGCCTGGTGGCGCCGGCACTTGGCAACGTGTTGGTCATCGCTTCACCTTATTATCATAACAAGGTACAGGACGATCGAGGCGCCCGACAGGAGCACGGTTCCGAGCGTGAGCGCGACGCGCGTGCTGCGCGCGGCGAGCGAGGCCGAATGCCGATCCCGTGACACAAAGCGGGCGCCAATGGCGAGCAGCAGCGTCAACGCCGAGAGCGGGAGCGAAAACGCGACAATGCCCACGCCGTCCAGCCCGAGATGGTGTCCGGACGCGACGGGTATCAGGATCGCGCCGGCGACCAGCGGGGCGAACGTCGCCGCGCAGAGGGCCACAAGCCGGCTGATGGAACGCACTTTGCGCGCGAGCGCGAAACAGGCCAGGAAGGCGACCAAGCCCGCCGCGTTGAACGAGAACGCCGTCCAGAGGAGCCGTATGCCCTCCGGTTCGCCGCTGAGGCTCGGGAAGAACGCCAGACACGGGTACATCGGCTGCTCCCTACCTTTTCGCCTGGAAGATGGCATTGAGCAGGATGACCTTCGCCTGCTCGCCCACGGCGGCGAGCGCGTCGGGTCCGTCGCCGCGGAAGAAGAAGACAACGCCCGCGAGCATGCTCCACATCGCATCGACCGCCGCTCCGTTCGCGCCGGCGGATTCAGGATCGGACGGCTGCATTCCGCGAAGCACCTCGGCCGCGATCGTCTTGCACGCGCTCTCCTTCGCCTGGATGCGTTCGAGCAGGTCGCCTTCGAGCGACGACTGCCGCGGGCTCTGGCCCTCCTGCTGGAGCAGGAAGAAGATGATGTTGAAATACTCAGGGCAGTCGCGGGCGAACTCGAAGAAGGCGTCGACGAGCGCCGCGGCCTGTTCGCGCGGGGTCGCCGGCTCGGCGACGCGGGCGCGGAGGCGGGGGATGAACTCGTCGTAGCCCTCGACCAGCAGCTCGACATAGAGGGCGCTCTTGCTCGGGAAGTAGAGGTAGAGGGTGCCGGGTGCGAGTTCGGCGGCGCGGGCGATCTGCGGCATCGTCGCGTGCGCGTATCCGCGTTTCCAGAAGCAGGCGCGGGCGGCGTCGAGGATGTTCCTGCGCCGCCGCTCTCTCTCTCGTGCCTTGCGCTCGCGCGTGCCCATGAGCCGCCCGCCTCGCTGGTGGGATGTAGTTGACGTTCATATTATGAATATGGTTCAGGACAGTGTCAAGTCAATTCCGACCGATTGCTGTTGAGAGCATAACATATTGTACGCGTGTGAGGTACAGCGATGAAGGCGGTCGGGGCCCGCGCGTGGCGGGCGGCGGCGCCGCCATTCTTGGGCGTCAATCCAATCGGCAGAGCCGGTTCAGGTCCGCGTCCTCCTACAGTGGACTCGTTGCCCTCTACCTGAAGTCGCGCAAATCTAATTCAGAAACGGGCTTCTTCTCGTCGTCCCAGGTCTCCTTGCGGCGGCCCTTCCCCTTTTCGCCTACGTAGATCGAGGTAACGACGTGGCCCCTCTTCGAGCGGACATCCCTCTCGGCCCACACATTCATGACCGTGCCGTCCGGGAGCACGTACGGTCCATAGGTCCGGTCTATGTGGGGAGTGCTTGTGTATTGGCGCATAGCCACGCCGAGGGACCAGAGCAAGCTCTTGCCCCCGGCGCTGTCAATTCTCTCTCGCGCCTCCGTGAACCGCATGCCGGTGCGCACGCGCGTGGCTTCAGCAACTCGACATGAGGGGAGCCAGACCGCCGACGTGATCGCGACGACTACCAAAGCGGCCAGCACGCATGCAAGACTGGCGTGCATTTGTTTCGCGTTCATTCCGAAGCTGAGTCCCGCGTAGGCGCACGTCAGAACAGGCCGGCGATTTGGGTGGCGATGTCGGGTCGGACGCGGTCGGCGGCGGCCTCCATCGTGAGGTCCTTCTCCCGGATGCGGGCGTAGACACTCGTCTGTTCCCGGCGCGCGGCCCGGTTCTCGAGGACCTGGAAGTCGACGACGGTGATGAAGGTGTTCTTGAGGTCGCGGTGCTCCATCCAGGTGCCGAGCCCGGCGCCGAGGAGCATTCCGCCGAGCGCCGTCGCGGCCGAGCCCGAGCGGCTCGCGCCCGCGGCCGCTCCGCCCAGCCCGCCGACGACGCCGCCGACGGCGGCCCCGCCCGCGATCTTGCCCGCCTTCAGCCCGTCCTCGATCAGGCCGGAGTAGCGCACGTTGGCCCGGAGCACGACGTCGGCCTTGTTCGCATCGTCGACGAGCTTGTAGCCCTTGATCGCGAGGTTCGCGCGGAGGTCGTCGCGGAGCGGAAACGTCTTGAGCGTGCTCGTGTTCTTCACGTCGACGTAGACCGTCTGCCCGGGCTTCGCGTCGAGGAAGAGCGACTTCTCGAGCCGCACCTCGTAGATTGTGGGCGAGCAGCCGACGGCGGCGAGCAGAACGAGAGCGGCGAGAACGAGGAGCGTTCGGTTCTTCATCGGGTTTCCTCCAAGAGGTCCCATGTAGTCTAACGCGATTGCGGGCGCGAAACAAGGAAGCGGCAGGGGTTTGGGAGAGCGGAGAAAGAAGAGGAAAGAGGGGAAAGGACGCTCTATTGAAGGGCTCTCTCTTCGGGGCGGCCCCGACTGTGTCGGGGTCGCCGCGTCTCGCAGAGCTGGATGCTCGGCGAGACGTGGGTGTTTGCTGAGAGCAAACACCAACGGGCTCGGCCCCCCGGGAGGGCCGGGCCCGCCGAAGGCGACAAGAGGTGCGCCAACGGCCCTCTTGCGGCCTGCGGCCGCCCGGACGGAGTCCGGGCCACCCAACAACAAGGCTCTGAACGGACGCTCTTCAACGCAACAGGGAAAGGAGTGAAAGGGAAGAAGCGTTCTTGGATCGCCGCAGGCGGCGAGCCCGGTGGGGCTTGCTCTGTTGAACACCAACTCCTGCGACACGGCAGAGATTCTTCGCTCCGCTCAGAATGACAATCATCCCGGGGTCCCCGTCCTTGTGTCATCCTGAGCGAAGCGAAGTTCACCCGCCCAAGGCGGGCTTGCCTGCCGCAAGCAGGGACCTCGGTTCTCAACAGAGCAGGCAGATCTCCGCCTCTCCTGCTCCTCCCGTTTGGTTCAGCGGTGATCGTGTTGGTGATTCAGAGGGGGACTCATAGCCAGCCGGTGAGTTGGGCGAGTTGGCGGGCGTAGTCGATGAAGTTCGGCCAGGAGACGTCGGCGGGCACGCCGTGGTCGCACGCGGGGATGAAGCCGCCGTCTTCGAGGAGCGGCGGAATGACGCGCTGCATCTCGTCGCGGAGCACGTCGCCGCCGGCGGCCATCGCCCGCTTGTCGATCCCGCCGCGGTAGGCCATCTTCCTTCCGAACGTGCGGCGATACGCGACGATGTCGTTGTGCGCAGCGACCTCGATCGGGTCGCAGACGTTGATGCCCGCGTCGATCCAGATCGGGATCAGCTCGGCGATGTAGCCGTCGGAATCCATGTCGATGATGGGGCAGCCGCTCGCGCGGATCGCGGCGACCCACTTGTCGTAAGCGGGCAGGAGGAACTCGCGGGCCATCGCGGGCGAGATCATGCTGTGCGCCTTGTACGCCATGTCCTCCGACATATTGACGCAGTCGAGCGCGACGTTTTCGAGGATCGGCCGCATCGTCTCGAGCACGAAGTCGGTCCAGAACGCGATCATCTCGTGGACGAAGTCGGGCTGCTCGATCATCAGGATGCAGAGGCCTTCGAACCCGCACCACTCGCGAAGCTGCCAGAACGGGCCGTTGAAGCCGATGCCGGAGACGGTGTCGCGCTCGCGCAGCTTCGTGCATCGCTCGACGAGATCGGCGGGCGCGCGCTTCGGGTCGTGCGGGTCGTAGCGTTCCTTCATCGCCTCCCAGTCGTCGCGGCTCTCGACCGGGCACTTGATCCAGCGGCGTGTGCAGAAGTCCTTCGCGTGGCGCAGGTAGGAGACGTCGAACTTGTTCGAGATCTCGCAGATGTTGCCTTTCCAGTCCTGGACGATCTGCGAGTCGGCTTTGCGTTCGATGACGATCTCGTCGAAGTCGGGGATCATCGTGAAGGAGACGCCGAGGCCGACGCGCTCGCACGTGCTCTGCTCGGGCTCGACGCCGATGGTTTCGAGGAGGTGGGCGAACCAGTTCACCTCTTCGGGCAGGCCCTGCGCGTGCCAGGCGCGGAGCGTGGATTCTCTCGGGCCGCCGGGCGAGAAGGGGATCTTATCGGGCGAGCCGAAGAGGAGGGTCTCGAGGAATCGTTCGCGCGGGTTCATTGCCCGGATATCATATCAGCGGCGCGGCGGCACGCAAGCGTGTTGGCTAACTGCTGCTCGCCCCACTCTCACGGACTGGCCGAGGGACCTTCATTTGTTGCTTTTCTTGACACCGGGCTTGCGCCCGCGTATGATTCTGGCGGGCGCTGTGTAGGCATGCGATTCTCAGCAGAAAGGAAGTAGACGCCGTTTGCGTGCGTCGCTTCACCGCGACGCAAATACGGAGGTGTGAACCGTGTTGAAGGCACTGACTATTCGGAATCTCCGGTGCTTCAAGTCCTTGTTTGTGGAGCCCCTTGAGCGGGTGAACCTCATTGCGGGCCGCAACAACGTTGGCAAGAGCTCACTGCTGGAAGGAATTTGGCTCGCGCATGGGCCCAACAACCCAGACTTGTCCCTCCGGGTCAACTTTTTTCGCGGGATTCAGCACTTCGGCGCGACTCCAAGGGAGCTCTGGGGAGGCTTTTTCTTTGGTTTCGACACGGAGAAGACGATCGGGATTGAAATGCTCGATGACCGGTCAAGAACAGCCTCGTTTCGCATGAGGCTGGTCGAAGACATGGAAACGGACGTGCATAGTCCGGACGGTTCTTCCGACGAATCCCAGGGGGGTGCGCCGCTCGTCACGACCGAGAATCATAAGCGATTGCTCCTGTTGGAGTACGAGCGGCCGCCAGAGCCTTTGCAGGAGTCCACGGCCCGATTGTTCGTAGAGAATGGGAAGCTCGGAATCAGGTCAAGGAAAGCGGACATCGGCGAAATGCCATCGGGGATACTACTTGCTACACATCCTCGGGTTCCCGGAGAAGACACCGAGAGGTATAGCAAGCTCCGTGCGTCCGGCGAGCACGGTTATCTTGTTGAGGCACTTAAGATGCTCGAACCACGTCTGAAGAGCCTTGACGTGCTTGTCTCGGGCGCACACCCCGTGATTCACGGCGATGTCGGCCTAG
>CAYLQD010000117.1:0-9743 GCA_964385685.1 uncultured Planctomycetota bacterium
CAGGCGAACACCCTGCGCCGAACGTAGAAGTCGGGACCACAGCGTTCGGGTCCCACTCGAGATGGCGCTCGATCATCGTGTCCTCGAAACACGCAACAACGAAGACGAGAAGGACGCGGCCTGCGGCGTCCCCTGTCACCGAACCGCCCTGCATTCAAAATACCGGCCCGAGAAGGAGGAGTCGCTTGAAAGGAGGCGGCCTGCGGCGTCCCCTGTCACCGAACCGGCCTGCACTCAGAATACCGGCTCGAGAAGGAGCGGTCGCTTGACGCGGAGGCCGGCGCGCACTAACATCGCCCGCGCGGCCCGCGGAGAGAACGAATGCCCGAGATGACGCCCCGACAGCGCTGGCTTGCCGCGCTCACGCTCGAACCCGTCGACCGCCTGCCGTTCTGGCCGAAGCTCGATGGCTCCTTCCCGCCCGCCCAAGCGGCGCCCTTCTCGGACATGGACTGCGACGCCCTCCACGACTGGATCGGGAGCGACAAGCACGTCGGCATCAGCGCGTGCTATAAGGACGTCCGACGCAACACCTCACTCGAATCGAAAGCCAAGGACGGCGTCAACCGGATGCAGTTCCAGACGCCGGCCGGCACGCTCGAGCGCGTTGACCGCTTCGACCCCGGCTCGCAGTCGTGGCATCCGGTCGAGTTCCCGGTCAAGACCCACGACGACATCAAGGTGATGACCGAGTGGTGCGCCGACTGCGACGTCGAGTTCAGCGAGGAAGGACTCGAGCAGGCGGCGGCGCAGGTGAAACAGGTCGGCGAGACCGCGGTGACGACGACGGCCATCGGCGTGTCGCCTCTGATGGATTGGGTGCAGCATTTCGCGGGGATCGAGAACGCCCACCTGTTCCTGACCGACTGTCCGGGCGAGGTCGAGGCGCTCTTCGACGCCATCGATCGCGTGCTCGTCCGCAGGGCGGAGATCACGGCCGACAAGTGGCCCGGCGACGCCGTCTATTCCATCGAGAACACGTCGACGACGCTCGTCTCGCCGGAGCAATACGAGCGCTACTGGTACGCGCACATCCGCGAGTGCGGCGAGATCTTCCGCGCCTCGAGCACGCTCTACATCCTGCACATGTGCGGCCACCTGAAAGCGCTGCTGCCGCGGCTGGCGACGCTGCCCGCCGACGCGTTCGAGGCGTTCACCTCGCCGACCCTCGGCAACACGACCCTCCTCGACGGCCGCACGGCCTGCCCCGGCAAGTGCCTCATCGGCGGGACGAACGCGACGCTCTGGACGCGGCCCGCCGACGAGATCATCGCGACCGTCGAGCGCGACCTCGACGCGCTCCCCCATCATCGCGGCATCGTCGTCACGTCCGCCGGCGTCATGCCCCCGCTCTGCAAGCCCGAAACCATCAAGGCCGTCTGCGAGTGGGTCAGGGCGTATCCCGCCCGGATGTGACCTCTGCGTATTCCGGTCGTGGTCCCGGTCTTAATCCCAAGTAACACTTCAGCCGAGTGGGGTAACGACGACGAAAAGCGGGTACAGGCACGTCTACGCTCACTTCGTTCGCTTCGCTGGTGCCAGTCCCCGTTTTTCGCCCGCAGCGCTGTCGAGACACGCAGGCGGAAAACAGGGACTGCCACCCGTTGGCTGTCCCGTTTTCCGCGTCTGCTTCACTTGGCTGAAGTGTTACAATCCTAATCGTAATCATAATCCTGATGCCCTGCAGCGCACCGACGAGGAAACCCTTGCGGCGGGGGCGCGCTGCGATATGATAACGCGGAACCGGAAGTGAGAGGATTCAGAGCATGATCCACGGTGCCACACGCCCGGCCCCCCGGCTCGCGTTTGCGCTGTCGCTCCTCGTGCTGCTCGGCGGCTGCGGGGAAAAGGACGTCGACGAGCTGATCGACGAGCTTCAGTACAGCGAAGAGAAGGGGACCGAGGCCGAGTCGACGACCGCGGGCCACTCGCCGCGCGCGGACGCGGCGCTGAAGCTGGGGAAGACGGTCGACACGCGGGCCATCGATCCGCTGATCGCCGCGCTCGAGAGCGATCCCGAGCCGTCCGTCCGCCGCGCCGCCGCCACGGCGCTTGGCGAGATCGCCGACAAGCTGTCGGTCAAGGCCGCGGAGGCCGTCGTCGAGCGCGCGAAGGCCGCGCAGGCCGCCGCGAAGAAGGCGGTCGAGGAAACTGAAGCCGCAAAGGCGAAAGACGACGGGAGCCGAGCCGGCGCCGCGCTCGGGGCCGCGGCCAACCTGGAGCGCCATGCGGAAGCGATGCGGGCCGCCGCGCAGCGGGCGCTCGAGCTGACCGGCGACGAGGCCGCCTCGCAGGCGACCTACGATGCCGTCAAGACCGCGTACGCAACCGCCGAGGACGCCAAGGACGCGGCGGAGGAAGCCGCGGACGGAGCCAAGGCCGACCAGGAGGCGGCTGAGAAGACGCCCGACAAGGCGAAGAAGTACCCGCCGCTCGCGGCGACCGCCGCGGAGCGCGCGAAGGAAGTCGGCCTGGCCCTCGGAGAGGCGGTCGAGGCCGCGGAGGAGGCGGTGAAGGCCAACATCGCCGCGCGAGAAGCCGTCGACGCCGCAATCTCGAAGGCCGCCGCGCCCCTCATCGCGGCACTCAAAGACGATGCCTGGTCGGTCCGCAACCACGCGGCGATCGCGCTCGGCAAGCTCGGCGACGCAGCCGCGGTCGAACCGCTCTCCGCTCTACTCGGCGACACCGAGCCCGTCGTTCGCGCGTCCGCCGCCGAGGCGCTCGGCCGGATCGGCGACGACCGCTCCGTCGGCCCGATCCGGCGCCTGATCCAGGACCAGCCGGCCGCGGTCAGCGCCGCCGCGATCCGAGCCATCGGCCGCATCGGCGGCGACGACGCGACCGCCGCGCTCCGCTCGGCGCTCGAGGACGATCGGGAATACATTCGAGAGGCGGCCAAGCGGGCGCTCGGCGAAAACGCCGACGACTAGTGAAGCCCATGTGGGCAATGGAATTGCAGGATGAGGCCAAGAGATTCTTCGCGGAGCCTGTCCTGAGCGAAGCCGGAGGGCTCGGAACGGCGCGCCTCACCCTCTGGCGCAGTTGCGAAGCAACTGCCAGCTATTGCAGAGCAATAGCCGTCATCCTGAGCGAAGCGAAGGACCTCTGTTGTTTCTCGCCGCCGTTCCATTGTCAAGGTGAACTTCAATAGTAGCCCGGCGCACAAGACCAACGACGCGGAAGCGCCCGTGACCGACGCATACTCCATCGTCATCCCCGCGTACAACGAGGAGGACCTGCTGCCCGCGACCCTCGACGCGCTCGCCGAGGCCATGCAGACCATCGACGCGCCCGGCGAGATCGTCGTCGTCGACAACAACTCGACCGACGCGACCGCGCAAATCGCCGAGGCGCGCGGCGCCCGCGTCGTCTTCGAACCGGTCAACCAGATCGCCCGCGCGCGCAACGCCGGCGCAGCCGCGGCGGCCCACGACCGGCTCCTGTTCGTCGACGCCGACACCCTCATCCCCGTCGACGTCCTGCGGCAAGCGCTGGCGAACCTCGCGAGCGGGTCGTGCTGCGGCGGCGGCGTGCTCGTCGAGTTCGACACCGCCGGCCGGCCCGGGGCGCGGTCGCTCGTGCGATTCTGGAACTGGCTCTCGCTTCGGAACCGCTGGGCCGCCGGCTGCTTCGTCTACTGCCGCCGCGACGCGTTCGACGCCGCGGGCCGGTTCAGCGAGCGCGTCTACGCCTCGGAGGAGATCTGGCTCTCGCGGCGGCTCGGCCGGTGGGGCCGCAAGCACGGGATGACGTTCGAGATCATCATCGATCCGCCCGTCCGCACGTCAAACCGGAAACTCGTCGAGCAGCCCGTGCGTGCGTTTCTGACGTTTGTCCTCGTCACGCTCTTTCCGTTTGCCATCTGGTTCCGGCCGCTGTGCGGGCTGTGGTATCGGCGCCCGAAGAAGCCCTCGGCGCCGCCTCTTGATTCGGGCACCCGCGCGTGATAGAGTGCGGCCCGGCAAGAGGGGCCGGCCCAAGGAGTTGTCCGGTTGAGTGATGAGGCGCTCGGCGCCTGTGAAGAGGCGCTCGGCTACACGTTCAAAGATCGTGAGTGGCTGCACCGGGCGCTCGTGCATTCGTCCGACAAGCTGAACCGCGGCGTGTGCAACGAGCGGATGGAGTTCCTCGGCGACTCGATCCTCGGGACCGTCGTCGCCGAGCACCTGTTCCGCGAGTATCCCGACTTCACCGAGGGGCGGCTCACCAAGGTCAAGTCCGTCGTCGTCTCGCGGTCGGTGCTGGCGCGGTGCGCGGCCGACCTCGGGCTCGGCCGGTTCATCATGGTCGGCCCCGGCATGTCGAGCGAGGCCCTGCCCGGCACGATCCTGGCCAACACGTTCGAGGCCGTCATCGCCGCGCTGTACCTCGACGGCGGGATCGACGTGGCCCGCGGGTTCGTGCTCGCATGCCTCGACCCCGAGATCGACAAGGTCGTCGAGGACCGGCACGCGAAAAACTACAAGTCGCTCCTCCAGCAGCTCGTGCAGCGGCAGGAAGGGATCACGCCGACGTACCGCATCATCGACGCGCGCGGGCCCGACCACGCGAAGGAGTTCTGCGTCGCCGCCGTCATCGGCGACGAGGCCACCGAGGGCGCCTGGGGCCCGAGCAAGAAGGCCGCCGAGCAGCTCGCGGCGGAGAACACGTACCAGCGCCTGCTCGCCGCGTACGACGACAAGGACGACTGAACGGATGGAACCTTCGGCGAACGCAAACCCCGAAGACGAACCGAAGCAGGACGAGCCCCCGCGCCCCAGCCTGCTCGACGAGGTCGGCCGCGCCGCGCTCGACGAGGTGATCGACTCGTCGCGATGCCGGCCCTTCGACCGCGGCATTCCGCACGACCAGGCCTCGTGCCTCGCCCGCGAGACGACGATCGCGGCGCTGGCCGATGCCCCCGACCCGCGCGAGCTGATCGACGCCGTCGCCTCGGCCGGCGCGGTCGATGCGTTCGACCAGTTCGCCGCGCACCGCCGCCTCTTGCGCGACTGGGCGGAGCGAGCCGCCGCCGACCCGTTCATCGAGCGCTGCCTCGCCGCCGCGGTCGAGCACCGCGCCGATTTCACGAAGGCGATCGGCGACGCCGACCGGCAGCTCGACGAGATTCGGATCAAGCACGCGCTCGAGCGGCGCGGCTCCGGCAACGTGGCCGTCCGCCGCAACGACGACGGCCGGCTCGAGGTCGTCGCGGCCGAGCCCTGGGCCGAGCTTGCCAAGGCGTTTCCCGCCGACGCGAAGGAGATCCACGCCAACGTCGCCGTCGCCGAACTCGCCGTGGGCCGCGTCCGTCACGCCGCGAGCGACATCAACCGCGAACTCGCGCTCTTCTTCGCCGAACTCGTGCCCCAGCTCTTCTGCCTGCTCGAGCGGCTGCCGAGGAGCGCGCGCCGCGAACGCGTCGGCCGCGCCCGACTGACCTCAGGGCTCGCGGCGACCGTCGTCGAGGCGGCGCAAACGACGGACTTCGTGGCCGACCCGAACCTGAAGCTCGGGGTCCGGCGGCCGTCGCTGCCCAGGCGCCTGCGCCTGCTGACCACGCTGCCCGAGCACGCGGACGTCCGCGAACTCATCGCCGCCCGCCGGGTCCAGACCGCGCGGACCGTCGAGGCCGGGCCGTCCGACAAGCCCGACAAATCGGAGTGAGCGCCCCGCTATGACCGGAAAGACCGCGCCGCCCGCCCAGGCGGCCAACGCGAAGATCGTCGCGACACTCGGCCCGGCATCGGCCGAGCCCGACGTCGTCGCCGCCCTCATCGGCGCGGGCGCCGACGCATTCCGCCTGAACTTCTCGCACGGGACCGCCGACTGGCACCGGGCCATGGCCGACACGGTCCGCCAAGCGGCCGGCGACCGGCCCGTCGCCCTCGTCGCCGACCTGCAGGGGCCGCGGATCCGCATCGGCAAGCTCTCCGAGCCCGTCGTCCTGTCCGCGGGCGACGAGGTCGTGCTCGCGGCCGGATCGAGCGCCGAGCCCGGCGCCCTGACGACCACCTACGACGCGCTCGCCGACGACGTGCGCCCGGGCGACCGCGTTCTCATCGACAACGGGCTCGTCGAGCTGACGGTCATCGAGTCGGGCGGCGGGCGCGCGCGGTGCCGCGTCGCCATCGGCGGCGAGATCGGCTCGCACAAGGGCATCAACCTGCCGGGCGTCAAGGTCAGCGCGCCGGCGCTCACGGAGAAGGACCGACGCGACGTGAACACGGCGATCGAGGCCGGGGCCGACGTGCTCGCGCTGTCGTTCGTCCGCTCGCCCGACGACATCGCCGCGCTGCGGTCGGTCGTGGCCGAGCACGGCGCCGACCTGCCCATCATCGCGAAGATCGAGCGGGCCGAGGCGGTCGAGGGGATCGACGGCATCGTCGCCGCGGCCGACGGCCTGATGGTCGCGCGGGGCGACCTCGGCGTCGAGATGCCGCAGGAGAAGATCCCCGGGATCCAGAAGCGGCTGATCGCGCTCGCCAACGCGGCGGGCAAGCCGGTCATCACGGCAACCGAGATGCTGCAGAGCATGGTCACGAGCCCGCGGCCGACCCGCGCGGAGGCGTCGGACGTCGCCAACGCCATCCTCGACGGGACCGACGCCGTGATGCTGTCCGGCGAGACGGCCGTCGGGCGCTATCCGGTCCAGGCGGTCGCGACGATGGAGCGGATCGCCCGCGAGGCCGAGCAGATCCGGCGCGAGTTCGAGCCGCCGGCGCACGTCGGGGGCCCGGGCGACTTCGCCGGCGCCGTCGCCGACGCGGCCTGCGCCGCGGCGCGCCAGCTCGCCGCCGCCGCCGTCGTCGTCTTCACCATGTCGGGCCGCACGGCGCGGCTCGTCGCGCAGCGCCGGCCCACGGCCCCCATCCTCGCGCTCACCCCGAACGAACAGACCCGCCGGCGGCTCGCGCTCGTCTGGGGCGCGACCGGGCTGCTCCTGCCGACCACCGACGACACCGAGCAGATGGTTGCCGACGGCGACCGGCTGCTCAAGGACCGCGGGATCCTCGAGGACGGCGACGTGATCGTCATCGTCGGCGGGTCCGGGCCCAACACGGGCGCGACCAACTTCACGAAGATCCACACGGTTCGATAGCATCTGGAAGAAGAACCCGCCCGCTCACGGAGCGGGCCTGCAAGAGGCACCGGAATGATGCAGGGCGGTTACTGTGGGCCGGCTTTGTAGGTCGGCGGCGTCCTGTGCGTTCTTCAACGAGCCAATGGCAGAGAGGAACCCAATGGAATTCTCAGGTATCGCTGACGAGGCCGGCAAGCCGATCGAGACGCAGATTCGGGCGCACCGGGAGCTGGGCTGGACGCACATCGAGCTGCGCAACACCGAGCAGGGCTGCATCACCGACGTGGACGACGCCGAGTTCGACCGCATCTTCGGGCTCGTGACCGACGCCGGGCTGACGATCTCCTGCTTCGCCTCGCAGATCGGCAACTGGTCGCGGCAGATCACGGACGACTTCGAAATCGACCTCGCCGAGCTGGCCCGCGCCATCCCGCGCATGCAGCGGGCCGGCACGAAGTTCATCCGCATCATGAGCTGGCGCCCGGCCGAGACGCCGGAAGACGAGTGGAAGGCGGAGGCCCTCCGCCGCATCGCCGAACTCGTCGCGATGGCCGAGGACGGCGGCATCATGATCTCGCACGAGAACTGCAGCGGCTGGGCGTCGGAATCGCCCGCCAACACGCTCGATATGCTCGAGGCAATCCCGTCGCCCGCGCTCGGCCTCATCTACGACACGGCCAATCCGCTGCAGCACGGGCAGAACTCGATGGAGTTCGCGACCGGGCTCAAGGATCACGTCGACTACCTGCACATCAAGGACTGGAAGCTCGTGCCCGAGGGCGGCCACGGCGTCTGGCCCGGCGAGGGCGACAGCGAGGTCCGCGAGCAGCTCGCCCTGATCTTCGGCGCGGGCTACGACGGCTTCGTGTCGATCGAGCCGCACATCGCCGCCATCATCCACGAGGGCAAAGACGCCGACGACCCCGAGGCCGCCTTCCGCGGCTACGTCGAATACGGCCGCCGGATGATGACACTCGTCGAGGAGATCCGGGCGTCGCTGTGACGCCGCGGCAGCATGCAGCCCGAACGTATCATCAAACTCACGATCGAGTACGACGGGACGGACTACGCCGGCTGGCAGGTGCAGCCGAACGGGGTGTCGGTCCAGGAGGTCGTCCAGAACGCGATCGCGGCGATCACGGGCGAGAGCGACGTGACGGTCAGCGGCTCGGGCCGGACCGACGCGGGCGTGCACGCCGCGGGGCAGGTCGCGCATGTCAAGACCGGCTCGGACATCCCGGCCGCCGACCTTGTCCACGCGATCAACACGAAGCTGCCGAAGGACGTCGCCATCGTCGGCGCGGAGGATGCGCCCGCGGACTTCCACGCGCGCTATTCGGCGAAGGCGAAGACCTACCGCTACACGATCCTGAACCGTGGGGTCCGGAGCCCGCTCGAACGGCGGCGGGCGCACGTCGTCCGCAGGAAGCTCGACGCCGACGCGATGCGGGCGGCCGCGGCGCACCTCGTCGGCGAGCAGGACTTCGCCGCGTTTCAGTCGAAGCCCGACGGCAAGTCGTCGGTGCGGACGATATCGCGGCTCGACGTCGACGCGGACGGCGACACGATCACGCTGACGGTCACGGGCAACGGGTTCCTGTACAACATGGTGCGGGCCATCGCCGGGACGCTGATCGAGGTGGGGCTCGGCGCGCGGGCGCCCGAGAGCATCCCGGCGCTGATCGACTCGCGCGACCGGGGCCAGGCGGGCCCGACGGCGCCGCCGCAGGGCCTGTGCCTGATGCAGGTGGACTACTGAGATGATGACGGCGGGACTCGACATCGGCTCGGTCGCGACGAAGGCGGCCGTCGTGCGCGAGGGCGAGGTGCTCGGCCGCGCGGTCGGCCGCACGGGCGCCGACCCCGGCGGCGCGGCGTCGGCCATGCTCGCGGCCGCGGCGCAAGAGGCCGGCATCGAGCGGGACCGCATCGACCACATTGTCGCGACCGGCTACGGCCGGCGCGCGATCGACTTCGCCGGCGAGGTCGTGACGGAGATCACGGCGGGCGCTCGGGGCGCCCACCATCTCGGCTGTCCGTGGGGCCCGCCGCGCCTGATCGTCGATCTCGGCGGGCAGGACATGAAGGTGATCCTGCTCGACCCCGAGGGCTCGGTCCGCGACTTCGCGATGAACGACAAGTGCGCCGCCGGCACCGGGCGATTCCTCGAGGTGATGGCCGGGGTGCTCGAGGTGCCGCTCGCCGGACTGGGTGAACTGGCCGAGCGGTCCGGCTCGCCCGCGCCCATCAACGCGACCTGCACGGTCTTCGCGGAGAGCGAGGTCGTCTCGCTCATCGCGGCCGGGACGCCGAAAGAGGACATCGCCGCCGGGCTCCACGCCGCCATCGCGTCGCGGGCCGCTCAGCTCGTCAAGCCGATGGGCGACCACGACATTTTCTTCCACGGCGGCGGGGCGCTCAATGTGGGGACGCGCCGCGCGCTCGAACGCACGCTCGGCCGGCGGATCCACGTGCCGCCCGAGCCGCAGTTCGTCGTCGCGCTCGGCGCGGCCCTGTCCGCGCGGGCGGCTTGAGGGCAGCGACCTGAGTCATCCCCAGTTTTCTAATGCTCCGTGTGAGCGGCGTTTACGCCGCTCCGCGAGGCCCTTCAGGGCCGAGTCCAGGCCCCCGCCCGCCTTTGGCGGGTGGTGGGTATCCCCTTGACTCAACCGCATAC
>CAYLQD010000118.1:0-9500 GCA_964385685.1 uncultured Planctomycetota bacterium
GCTGCCTGACCCGATCCCGACCCTGGGCGTCGAGTTTCCCTGGGGCAAACGCGGAGAGGAGGATGCTCGCGACACCATACGGCTGGCAACCTGAACCGAATGAAGCAGTGATCAGTGGTCAGTGACCAGTGATCAGTGAGCGGCAACGGCCTCTGCAACCACGAAGAAGCAGGGGGCAGGGAGCAGGGGTCAGGGAACAGAGGCGAGCGGCAGCGGCACCTGCAACCGCAAAGTTTACCCGCCAAAGCCCGAAGGGCGGCGGCGGGGCGCGAAGAAGGCGGTGTGCTCGTCGGGGCCTCCAACTGCTCGCCACCCTGCAAACAGCTCGGCCCCCGGAAGCCGGCCGCGCTGTGCGAGGGGCCGCAAATCAGAGCGATTTCGAGACCGGTCCCTCAGATTATTGCGCGCCCGGCGTCAATGTCCCATGTCCCTCCGTCGCCCCCCCTATTGCGCGACCGGGTAGGTCCCGTCGAGGGCGCGCTGCCGGTCGCGGCGGACACGGGCCAGGAAATCGCGCATCGTTTCGATCTCGAACTCCGCGATGAGGTCGTCGGTGCTCTTGTCCGCCAATTGCGAGCACAGCAGGAGGAGGCATTCGTCGCTGAGGTATTCGGCTGTCGCCGCAGTGGGACCGTACTTTTCGGACAGAGGGGGCAGCCGGCTGATATTGCCGTCGTGATGCACGGCCCGCATATCGAGATCGAGTGTGGCGGTGACCAGCGGCGCCGTGCCCGTCGCGTCGCTTGCCTGGCGCGACACACTGCAGATGGGGCGGCCGGCGGGATCGACGAACGATCCGGCCGCCGCGTACACGCCGGCCATGTGGAAGCCGAACTCGATGGCCCAGCGACTCATCATCCGGACGCCGGTCCACATCGACGACCACACGACGAGTTCGGGCTTGTTGTCGCAGATCGCGTGGCCGACCTCCCAGTAGTTGAGGTCGAAGCAGATGGTCATTCCGACGCGGCCGAAGTCGGTCTCGAAGACCGGTGCCTCGGTGCCGGGGACGACGCCCAGGTCCAGCTCGCCGTGGGTCGGGACGTTCTTGTGATAGACGCCGACGATCTCGCCGGAGCGATCGATCAGGACGGAGCTGTTGCGGCGGACCTCGCCCTCCATCGTCGTCTGGGGGATGATGACGTAGACGGAGTTCGCCCGGGCCGCCTGCGACATCGCGGTGATGACGGGCCCGTCGAGTTCCTCGAAGACCCAGCAACTGGGGGCGCCGAGGTAGGCGCAGATCTCCGGAAACACGACGAGGTCGGCCTTCAGGGCGGCGGCCTCGGCGACGTGCGTCGCCATCTTCTCGAGCGTCTTCGCCAGGCGGTCGGGGTCGTCGCCGGGAACGGGGCCGTAGGTGACGAGCGAAACGGTTGCCTTCCGGCTCATGGGGTGTTTCTCCGTGTGTCAGGGCAGGTCGTGGGTGAAGACGACGCCGAGCATGTCGTCGGGGCTCTCGAGGGCCGCCGTGACCTGAGCGTCGACGTCCTCGAACGGGATGGTGTGTGTCGTCAGGCAATCGACGTCGAGGCGGCCGTCGCGGATGAGCCGCATGCACAGCTCGAGGTTCGTTCGCGTGGTCCAGCGCATGAAGACCGGCGGGTAGGGCGCTCCGTATTCCCATTCCTCGTCGTGATAGCCGGCGCCTGTGCGGCCGGCCTGGCGGATCTCGGCGTTGGCGGTGGCGTGGAGCGGCCAGGCGAACGAAATGTTGCCGACGATCACGATGCGGCCCATCTTGTGCGTGTCGGGGCTCACCTTCAGCGACTGGTTCAGCGCCTGAATCGTGGCGTTGCCGTCGCCACCGAACGCGATCATGGCGCCGTCGATGCCGAAGCCGCCGGTAAAGGCGCGGGTCTCCTCGGCGGGGTCTTCTTCAGTGATGTTGCAGACCGCATCGATGCCCCAGCGGCGTGCGATCTCAAGACGCTGTGGGATCGAGTCCCACCCGATGACGTAGCAGCCGCTCAAGCGGAAGAGCTGCCCGGTCAGATGGCCCAACAGGCCCATCCCGGCCACGGCCATCCACTCGCCGAGCTGCGGTTCGGCTCGCCGGACCGCGTGCATCGCAGTCGCCGCGAGCATGGCGTACGAGCCCTGGCCAAAGGTGACGGCATCGGGCAGGGCGACGCAGAGGTTGTGGGGGACGACGGCGTAGTCGCTGTGCAGCGCGTAGCCGCCGCCGACAGCCGCGACGCGGTCGCCGGGCTTGAACTCCTCGGCTTCCTCCGCAACCTCGACGACGACGCCGGCGTTGGAGTAGCCGAACGGCGTCGGCTCCGCGTCTGGATTGGGCGTCTCCATCAAGGCGGCGAGCTTGCGCCAGCCGCCCAGTTCGGTCCCGGGACTGACGAGCGAGGCACCGACTTCGATCAGCACGCTTCCGGGCCTCATTTCGGGCAAGTCGCGCTCACCGACGCGAAGGTGCCCGTCCCCATGTCTCGTCACGACACGCTGCACCTCCGGCTTCGCCATGACTAGTTCCTTTTCTGGTTCTCTTCGTACGCCGCAAGGATGTTGTCCAGTGGGATGTCCTCGATCAAGGCCTGGGTCCCGCGCAGAACGTGTCCGCGGCGTTCACGGGCAAGGTCGAGATAGCCGCGGATCTAGATCTCAGACGTGACACTACGCTAGCGCTTGTGCTTCGTGCGGGCGATGATGTGGTCCTGAAGCTCCCGGTCGATCAGCTTGAACATCTGTGAGAACCCGGCGACGCGGACGGGGATGTTGCCGTACTTCTCGGGATCTTCCTGGGCCTTCCTGAGCCGCTCGACGGTGGTCACGTTCCATTGCATCTGGCCGACGCCCATGCCGATGGCGGTCTGAATGGTTTGCGAGAGCCGTTTCACGCCCTCGTCGCCCTTGACGAGAACCGGGTCGATCTCGAGGATCGCGGCTGTCGCTCCGGCCGCCCGGTCGTGCGGCAACTTGGCGAGCGAGCGGATCATGGCCGTGAGACCATGCTCGTCGCGTCCTTGGTGGGCCGAGAGCGAATACGCCAGCGGCTCGCCGGCGCGGCGCCCGTCGGGGGTCGCGCCGAGACTCTTGCCGAACTGGATGTTGCAGCGGAAGGTGAACAGGTGCGCGTAGTATCGGCCGTCGAGCGGGCTGCGCATGCGGTCCATCAGCGCGATGAAATGGTCGCAGGCGCGGCGGGCGAACTCGTCCGCTTCGTCGTGGTCGTTGCCGTATTTCGGCGCATCCCTGAGCAGCATTTGCCGCAACGGTTCGTGGCCCTCGAAGTTCGCGCGGAGCGCGTCGAGCAGCTCGTCCGCCGTGAAGTGTTTTTCCTCGAACAGCAGCTTCTTGAGCGCCATGAGCGAGTCGGCGAGGTTGGGCGCTCCGAGGAAGCAGATCGAGTGGTAGTTGTAGACGGCGCCGCCGTCGGTGATGTCGCGGCCGCGCGGGATACAATCGTCGGTCAGGGTGGACCAGCAGGGGAGCGGCCCGGCCTGCTGCTGGTTCAGCTCGCCGCGGTTGCACTGGTAGACCATCCGTTTGGCGAAGTACTCGGCCTGCCTGGTGTATGCTTCATACAGGTCTTCCACGGAGGAGAAGTCGGCCAGTTGCCCGGTCTGGGGGCCGGCCTGTTCGCCAGTGGTCGGATCCCGGCCGTTGAACAGGGCGAGTTCGAGACACTTGATGCCGCTGAACCATCCGGAGACGGCGTGGGGGTTGGCGCGGCCGGGCACGGTCAGCTCGATGCAGCCGATGGGCGCGTAGTTGCGTGCGTCCTCGATTGCGATGCCGCGATCGGTCAGCGCCTTGACGAAGCAGTCGTCGTTGAAGATGAACGGGATGCCGCCCCCGCGTGCGATCATCCGGGCGGCGCGGCCGACGAACTCAGGGGGGCTGTTCTTGTGCAGGCGGATCGAGAGGTCGCGGATGAAGTCGACGTTGCGCGTGGCGTCGAGGATGACGTGGCTGAGCTCGTTGACCGCGTCGTTTCCATCCTTGTCCTGGCCGCCGAGCGTGATGGCCTGCACGTCGTATTCGAGGTAGAGCTTGCAGGCGAACTCCTCCATGATCCGACAGGCGTCGTCGCGGGTGATTCGGCCGGCATCAATGTCCGCCCGGTAGTAGGGGAAGAGCATTTGGTCGAGGCGACCGATCGAGTTGGCGTTGATGCCGTCCTCGCCGCACGTGAGGATGTGCGCGAGCCAGAGCGCTTGGGTGGCCTCGAAGAACGTGCGGGCGCCCTCGGCGGGCACGCGCGAGCACGTCTCGGCCATCCGCTCGAGGCGGGTTCGTTCGTCGGGGTTGTCCGCATCAGCGGCCATCCGGGCCGCGAGTTCGGCGTGGCGCTGCCCGAGCAAGCAGCCGGCGTCGCAGATCTGGAGGGCCGCGCGCCAGAAGTTCTCCTTCTGGGGGAAGTCGGGGTCGGCGATGTCGGCCTCGGCCAGTTCGGCCTCGACCTCCTTGCGGATGCCGCGGAAGCCAAGGCGGATGACCTTGGCATAGTCGCGGACGGAGTGGTTCTCGGCCCAGCCCCACGCCCAGTACACCTCGCCCGGCTGGCCGCGCCAACTGCCCCTTGCTTTCACGTTGTCGGGATCCGTTTCGCCGACGGCGTAGGAGAGCGCGCCGGTACGGCCGAGATGCCACGTTCGGCAGGCCTCGCCGACGGCGTCGATCTCTTCGTCGGTCAGGCCGAACTCGCGGATTCGGGCGACCTGGTCCGCGTCGGGTTCGCCCGGGTACGGCCAGGCGAACCGATGTGGCAGGTGCTCGCCCGCCAGTGCCCACCCGTCGGGGATTCGGAACGTCGCAATCTTGACCAGCTCGTGCAGGAGCGCCGCACGAACCTGGACGCGCGACCGGCCGTCGCACATCGCTCGCCACAGCGCGACGTCGCGCTCGAACGGGTTCCCGTCACACACGAACGACCCCTTGCGCTCCATCACCTGCGAACGCAGCGCCGCGATGCGCGCCGAACACGTCCCGGCCGCCGGTTCCGTCGCCTCGGTTGTTTGCCTCATCGTGCTGACTCCGTGGAACTCTCAACCTAGTTTAGCCGTTTGCGCCGGAACGTTCAAGAGCCGCCATCCGACGTGAGTCGATACTGCGAAGTCGGGGAATCTTGGCACAACGACGGCGTCGATATTGGCCGAGCGGGCCCACCGGCTGCCGTAGCAGCCGAGCGAATCGGTCAGCCGCTGCGTCCTGATCCCCGGCAGATGTCCCCCTTCGGGTAGCTTGACATGCCTACTGGCCATTTTCCGGTTTCTGCTTGCCCGGCTCAGCAGCTTTCGCATCGGGGCTGGGGACGTCCTTCACCACGGGGACTTCCAGCAGCGGCGAGGGATTGGCAGAATCCTTGCCCTTGCACTCGCTGGTCAGGTAGAGGGTCTTGCCGTCCCGGCCGTAACAGATCGATTCGCCCTGGTCCCTGCGGGGCATCCGGATGCGGCGCGGAGGTCGTGAGAACCCCTTGGCCCACGCCTCCCCCCGCTCACGGACGAACTCGAACGCATCACCATATGTCAGCACCACGGCTCGCAGCCCATCAGGCGAAATGTCCATCGCCGTCGCCGTAGGGATCTTCAGCGTCGCAATCGCCCTGGCCACGTATGGCGTCTTGCGGGAATGCTTCGGCCAGGCCAGCGAGTATACCTTGCACTCACTTCCCCCTTCCTTGCTGACAAGATAGATCGTTCGGTCCGTCGGGTCCACGCCGACTGACTCGCAGTTGTGCGGGCCGTCCTCGTACTTGAAGGAGATCGTCTGCACCCGCTTGACGGCGGCATGCACGCCGCGCTTCCGGGGATTGAGACGCGGCTCACGGAAAGCGTACAGGGTGCACACGCCGCGCTTGGCATTGTTGTCACCGACATCGCCGACCAACAGCACGCCGCGCCCGTTGACCGAGAACGAAGCCATGTCTTCCCAGTCCCGGGCCGCGGCACCGGTGACGGTGATCGTCGCGAGGGCCTCTCCCGCCATCGAGAAAGCGAACACTTGCGGCTTGCCCCCGGAGTCGTTGTGTGTCCAGAACACGCCCGAATTCGTCCGACCCGCCGCCACGCCGCTGCTTTCGTTGATGGCCGGGTCGGCAAGCTTCGCCAACTCCTTGCCCTCAGCGTACTTCAGTGGCGGCGTCTCCTGGCATATGGCGGAACGGGAGCAGACGCACAACAACACGCTCACGTAGAGTATTCGCTTCATTCAACTGTTCCTTCGTGTCCGTCGAACAACTGGCATCAACCGCGCGACTTGCCCGCGTCCGCTCGACGCAGTCGTTCGAAGTGGTCTCCCCTTCCTGTCTGGCGATGCCGGCCTGTCACTCGCTCGTGATGACAATCCGGGACCAGTAGCCCGCCTCCCAAGTCCAGCCGTCGGCACGATTCTCGAGGTCCAGCTTGACGGACTTGCCCGCGTAGGCGGACAGGTCCACAGCGACTTCGGTCCAGCCAGCCCTGCAGGTCCCTTTGCCGATCTTCTTCTTGGTCAGTGTCTTGCCGTTGATCTTGACGACCAGGGTCCAGTCGCCGTGCGGGTGGTGGCCGACACCCAGGACGAGCGTGGTCGTTTTGCCTCCAGGCACATCCACCTTCTTCGTCAGCACGCAGGGTGTGGGCTCGCTCAGCGGGTGGGTCACGAGGACTCCCTTGCGCCCGCCCCATTCCTTGCGCAGGCCCGGGTTCATCTCGCCGCTGCAATCCGCAACCGTCCAGCCGGGCGCGAATGTCGCAACGGCTCTGGAAATGTCCTTCCTGGCCGCCCGGCGCCCGTGGGTCATCCGGGCGACCTCGGCCTCGGTAAACAGGCTGTTGGCGATCGGCCCCGGCTTCCAGGACCGCTCCAGCTTGCTGGGCTCGGGTGTTCGGACCGGTATGACAAAGACCTCCTTGCCCCTGTCGTCCTTCTCGATTCTGCCGCCCCGTGCGACGACGGCCTTGCGGGCGAGCGCCTCGCAGACACTGGAAAGCCTTGGGAAGTCGTACGGCGAATGGCTGAACTTGGCTTTCCGGTTCAGCGCCGAGACGAAACGCTCGGGCAACTTCTTGAAGCCAATCGTCGTGAACAGTACCCCCCCGGCGTTGGAGGGATTGCAATCCGAGTCCTGCCCGCAGCGAGTGGAGATGATGATGGTCTTGTCCGGGTCGCGCTTGCCGTACAGCAGGCCCATGAGGATGTACGCGCCGTTCAGCTTGGCGTCGATGCTGTGGACGTTCGCGCCGCCGGGCCTGCTGCAGAGGCCGTGCGTGTATCTGGCGTCTTTGTGGTACTTGTCCTCGCACCACTGCCAGGTCTTCTGCCAGTTGTCGGGGTTTTTCCGGTACCAGGCGAGCATGTCGCGGACCATCTCGGCGTATTGGCTGTCCTTGGGGATGCACCGGAGGCCCGCCTCGACGATCTTCACGATGTCGTCCTCGAAGAACGCCTCGGCGTACATCCCGGCGACGAACTGGCCGGCGTAGAGCCCATCGCCGTAGTTCATCAGCCGGCCGAACTTCTCGCCCAGCTCGATCGTCAACTGCGGCATGCCGGGGGCGATCAGGCCGCTGTAGTCCGCCTCGATCTGGTAGTCGATGTCGTCGGAGTGCCTTGTGAAGTGCGGATGTCCCGAGTCGGGCGGTGCGAAGCCGCGGCGCAGGTTCTCGCGGCCGGCCTGGTTCGCTTCCGCAAGACCATAGCCCGAATTGGCGAAATCAATGCCCGCCTGGCGGATCGTGCAGTCCAGGCCATAGACCTCGAGCGTTCTCAGGAAGGTCATCTCAACGTAGAGGTCATCCTGGTGGAACTGGTTGATCATGCCGGGCTTCCACGTCGGCACGCCGTTCACGGGTATGATCTTCCCTTCGAAGCGGAACTCCGTCGGCCCCCCCCATCCAACGCCGGCCATCTGGCCGATCCAGCCACCCTTCATCTTGTCCAGGTATTCTTCGACGGGCAGACGGCGATGTTCTTCGGCGGCGGCGATGTTGGGCAAACCGAAACAGATCAGCACCCATATGGCAAACCTCAAATGCTGCACGTTCCTCTCCTTTCCGAACGCCAGGGTCCAGTTGCCAACGGAAGTCGGCCCGCGGAACGGCGGGCTGTAGTTGGTCAACTGCATCCCACTGCTATGTCGTTACCCGTGTTGCTGGAGTCTGTCGTCCATCACGGGGACAAGAAAGGAGCTTACGTGGAGGTCGCCATCGGTTCTAAGCGAATGTCTTGTCCCGGCCGGAACGATGAACGATTGCCCCACCTTCAGCTCGACTTCCCCGTCCTCCAGGACCCCGAAGCCGGAGCCCTTCAGGCAGTAGAAGACCTCATCCTGTTCCGCGTGGTCGTGCAGAGGAACCTTCTTGTCTGGATCGAGATAGGACACGTTCGTCACAATGGATGCTCTGACGGAATTCAGATCCACGTAATGCCTCCTTATCGTATTGGTCTTCTCCGAGCGTTCCAGACATAAGGAGCTACTCCGGCCGGAGCTGCAGCCGCAGGCGGTCGAGAATGCCGTTGACGAATGCGCCCGAGTCGGCGGTGCTGTACCGCTTCGCGAGATCGATGGCCTCGTTGATCGAGACCTTCGGCGGCACGTCGGCCAGGTGGGCGAACTCGAACGTTCCGATCCGCAGCAGGTTCCGGTCGATTACGGCCATCCGGTGGATGTGCCAGTTCTCGGCGACGGCCGTGATCTTCTCGTCCAGCTCGTCGCGGTGCGCGGCGACGCCGTCGAAGAGCGTGCGGGCGAAGGCGAGCACGTCGGGGTCGTCGGTCTCGCGCTCGAAGAACGCGGGCACCTCGCGTGCGACGTCGGGGCCGCGCACGTCGATCAGGTAGAGGGCCTTGAGGGCGAGTTCGCGTGCTCGGGTGCGTTTACGGACGGTGTGCGGCCGGGCCGTGGATGGCCCGGGCTCGGGGCTCGGGGGCTGGCGACTGGCGGCCATGGTCAAAGATCAGAGCTTGCCGATAAGATCCGCGAGTTCGATCGCGGCGAGCGCCGCATCGGCGCCCTTGTTGCCGGCCTTCGTGCCGGCGCGTTCGATCGCCTGCTCGATCGTGTCGGTCGTCAGCACGCCGAACGTCGTGGGCGTGCCGGACTCGAGCGCGACGTGCGCGACGCCCTTCGAGACCTCCGCGGCGACATAGTCGAAGTGCGGCGTCTGGCCACGGATCACGGCGCCCAAGCAGACGACCGCATCGTGCTTGCCGGCCGCGGCGACGCGTCCCGCGACCAGCGGAATCTCGAACGACCCGGGCACCCAACACACGTCGATGTCCGCGTCGGCCGCGCCGTGCCGCGTCAGGCAGTCGAGCGCGCCGTCCAGCAGCTTGCCCGTGATGAACTCGTTGAAGCGGCTGACGACGATGGCGAACCTCTTGCCGCTCGCGTTCAACTCACCCTGTTTGACGTTTGGCATGGCGGCGCCTCCTGCCCGGAACGGTTCGTACGCGCCAATGGTATCGCCGGAGGAGCGGTCTGTCAAGCGGAAGGGCCGCCGGCCACGGAACCGCGCAGGTACATAGTCCCCCCCTGGGCAAGGCAGCGGTGGGCAGCA
>CAYLQD010000119.1:0-8616 GCA_964385685.1 uncultured Planctomycetota bacterium
TGGCAACTCCTCGCCTGCGCTCCACTACGAACCTGCTTTGCGGAATCGCTGCCGCCCCCTAGTGCGCGTTGAAGGTGGACATGACGGTTTGGTAGAATAGGCGCCTTGAAGCTGCACGTCATCCTGTCGGCCTCACCGGAAAAGAGCACCCATGGCCAAGAAGAAGACCGCGAAGAAAGCCGTGAAGAAGAAGGCGCCGACCCGGAAGAAGGCGGCGAAGCGGAAGCCCGCGAAGAAGTCGGCCCCGAAGAAGAAGCCCGCCGCGAAACCGCGCAAGAAGAAGGCGAAGGCCAAGCCAGCTGCGGCGCCGAAGCCCGAGAAGCCCCGCAGCCGCGAGACGGCCGAGTCGATGGGCAAGAAGCAGCGTGAAATCTCCATCTCGGAGTTCTTCACGAAAAACCGCCATCTGCTCGGCTTCGACAACCCCCGCCGCGCGCTGCTCACGACCATCAAGGAAGCGGTCGACAATTCGCTCGACGCCTGCGAGGAGGCCGGCATCCTGCCCGACGTCGCCATCGAGGTGAAGCCGATCCCCAATCAGCCCGACCGCTTCACCGTCGGCGTGCGCGACAACGGGCCGGGCATCGTCAAGAAGCAGATCCCGAAGATCTTCGGCAAGCTGCTTTATGGCTCGAAGTTCCACCGGCTCAAGATGTCGCGCGGGCAGCAGGGCATCGGCATCTCGGCCGCGGGGATGTACGGCCAGCTCACGACCGGCCGGCCGGTGCGGATCACGTCGAGCACCTCGTCTCGCAAGCCCGCCCATCACTACGAGGTGACGATCGACACGCAGAAGAACGAGCCGCGCGTGCAGAAGGACGAGGAGGTCGCGTGGGGCAACGGCCACGGCACGCTCGTCGAGATCGACCTCGAGGCGAAATACCAGAAGGGCCTCCGGTCCATCGACGAGTACATCAAGCAGACCGCGATCGCGAACCCGCACGTGTCGATCGTCTACGTCAATCCGCTCGGCGAGAAACAGGTCTACGAGCGGGCGAGCGACCAACTGCCGCCGGAGGCGCGCGAGATCAAGCCCCATCCCTACGGGGTCGAACTCGGACTCCTGATCCGCATGCTCCAGACGACCAGGTCGCGAACGGTCAAGGGCTGCCTGCAGTCGGACTTCACGCGCGTCAGCTCGCGCGTCGCGAGCGAGATCCTCGAGAAGGCGAAGATCCCGGAGAACGCGCGGCCGTCGCGGATCGCGCGCGACGAGGCCGACCGGCTGCTCCGGTCGATCCAGGACACGAAGATCATGAACCCGCCGACGGACTGCATCTCGCCCATCGGCGAGGAGTTGATCCTGAAGGGGCTCAAGCTCATCAACGCCGACTTCTACACGTCGGTCACGCGCCCGCCGTCCGTCTATCGCGGCAATCCGTTCCTGGTCGAGGTCGGCATCGCCTACGGCGGCGAGCTGGCCGAGGAAGGCGCCGTCCGGTTGCTCCGCTATGCGAACCGCGTGCCCCTGCTCCACCAGCAGGGCGCCTGCGCCATCACCGCCGCCGCGTCGGACACGTCATGGAAGAGCTACGGCCTCGGCCAGTCGGGCCGCAACCTGCCCGTCGGCCCGGCGGCGATTCTGGTGCACGTCGCGAGCGTCTGGGTCCCGTTCACGTCGGAGAGCAAGGAGGCCATCGCCCACTACCCCGAGATCATCAAGGACATCAAGCTCGGGCTCCAGGAGTGCGGGCGGCGGGTGTCGGTGCACGTGAACCGCCGGCGCCGCGAGGCCGAGGCGGAGAAGAAACGCGACTACATAAGCTCCTATATCCCCCATATCGCGAACGCGCTCCGCAACATCCTCGAGCTGAGCGACCGCGCGGAGAAGAAGATCACGACCAATCTGACCGACGTGCTTGAGAAGAGCCGAGAGATGTGAGCCGGGGCGCCGGAGCGGGCTAGGTCGACTGCCCGATGGTCGAGAGGTTCTTCACGAGCGACATCGTCTGGCTCTGCGCCTTGACGATCGCGGTCTGGACCGCCTGCATCTCCCCTTCGAGAGCGTCGCACTTCTGGTTGACAACCGCTCGGATGTGGTCGATCTGAGCCCGGATCCGCTTCGTGGTCGAGTAGGCCGCGCCGCGCTCCTCGGCGATCGGGCCGGTCGCGGGATCCAGAAGCCCCATCGTCTCGTCCGCCGCACGCCGGGCCAGCAGCAGCACGGGGCGCAGCGCCGGATAGCCCTTCTGCGGATTCGTCCGCAGGCATTCTATCGCGACCGACCAGCGGAACTCGATGCGGCGCCGCGAGTCGACCGAAATGCCGAGCCAGTCCGTGTCCGTCCATGATCGCAGGCCGGTGTGCTCGTCGACCGCGCCGAAAAGCGCCTGCCGCACGACCGGCAGGAGCGGGCTCTCGGCCGCCGGCCCGTCGCTCTCGACGTCCGGCAGCGTCTCTGGGCCGACGAGTTCACAGACGCGATTCAGCGCATTGGCGAAATCGCGCACGACCGAGCAGATGGTGTGGACCGACGCCGGCGCGGTCCGGATGCACTGGCTGAGTTCGTGGACCCCGACGCCCAGGCCGGACGTCGTCACCGCGCGAGCGGCTCGGTACATGGCTTCGAGTGCGCCGCACAATTCGTCGCATACGGCCAGGCGGCGGCGCGTGCGTGATTCGTGACTGCGGAGCGACAGCAGCATCCGAATCTCAGGCATCTCGGGGCTCGAAGCCGACTGCGCGGCCTGCCCTCCCTGAATGTGCTCGGGCGTCTGCGTCACTGCCGTCCCCGCTGCATGGGGTGGATGTACTGTAGGTGTCGCAACTCCTGCGACACAAATAAGGTATCGGCAAGGAACCGGAGGGGTTTAGCGACAAAAAGCGGGTGCCGAACGGGCCGATTTCGGGCCGCTTGACACGGCCCCGCGCCCCCAATAGAATCTCATCCGGACGCGATGGAGAGCCGTCATGAGCCCCGAAGAACTGGCCCGAGAGTATCCCCGGATCGAGGAGCAGATCGGTCCGTCCGTCCCGCCCGAAACGGCCGTCTCCGAGCCCTTCACCGACAACAAGGCCGTGCAGCGTTTCTTCAAGCGGTTGGGCGTTGTACGCCGCGGCACACGCGCCGCCCCGGCCAGCGAGACGATCCTGGCCGCCATCGATGCGATCACCCGCGAGACCGATGCGGATCACGAGCGCGCGAAGGCCGTGCTCGCCGCCTATTGCGGAAGCGACGGCCGGGTGGCCGGCGTCTGCACCGACGTGCCCGAGTGCCGCCGCTGCCCGCTCGCCACCGGATGCCCCGCGTTCAACCGCCGACCGACGATCAAGCAGCTCCCGGAGGGCGAGCGGCCGCGCGAGCGCCTCGCCACACTCGGGCAACAGCAACTGACCGACGCGGAACTGCTCGCCATCATTATCGGCGGCGGCACGCACGACATGACGGCCGTCGAACTCGCCCGCGCCCTGCTCACCCGGTTCGGCGGGCTCCGCGAACTCGCCAGTTGTTCGTCCGCCGAGCTTCAGAAGGTCCACGGGATCGGTGAGGCGAAGGCCGCCGGCATCAAGGCCGCCCTCGAGATCGCACGACGCGTCAGCGCCGCGCCGGCTCCGTCGAAGCCCGGCGCCTTCCTCAGCCCCGACGCCGTCTTCGAGCGCTACCGCCACACGATCGGGACCGAGAAGCGCGAGACCTTCGTCGCCCTGCTCCTCGACGCAAAGCACCGCCTCATCCGTGACGTGACCATCTCGCAGGGCAGTCTGACGCAGAGCATCGTACATCCGCGCGAGGTGTTCGAGCCCGCCATCCGCGACTCCGCCGCCGCCGTCATCTTCGTCCACAACCACCCCTCCGGCGACACGACTCCGAGCAAGGAAGATCTCGAGATCACGCGCCGCCTCAAGCAGACCGGCGACGTCATCGGCATCCGCGTGCTCGACCACGTCGTCGTCGGCGAAGACCATTACACGAGCCTGGCCAACGAAGGCCATCTGTAGGAACCCGCCGCGCCGATATGGTATGATGTGCGCGTGCCCCGGCCCAATCGGGGCTCGCCGGAAAACGAACGGCCCTGCAAAGGAGACGCAAGCATGCCGCGTGGTGCGAAGTTCAGACGACTGGAGGGCGGTGTCGCCGCGGCCCGCGGATTCTCCGCCGCCGGCGTCCGCTGCGGCATCAAACACAACCAGCGAGCGCTCGACCTCGGGCTGATCCTGTCCGACCGACGCTGCTCGGCCGCGGCCGTCTTCACCACGATCGCCATCCCGGCCGCGCCCGTCGGCTGGACCCGCGAGGTCGTCCGCAAGGGCGGAGCCCGCGCCGCCGTCGTCAACAGCGGCAACGCCAACGCCTGCACGGGCGAACGCGGCGCGCGCGATGCCGCCGCCATGGCCATCGCGGCGGCCCGCCAGCTCGGCGTGAACCCCGAGGCCGTCTGCGTCTCATCGACCGGCGTTATCGGCCACCCGCTCCCGCTCGAGAAGATCGTCGCCGGCATCGCCGACGCGGCGGAAGCCCTCTGCCCCGAGCACGCCGGCGGCGAAGCGTTCGCTCGCGCCATCATGACGACCGACACGCATCCGAAGGCGTTCGCCGTCCAGACCGTCATCGGCGGCAAGGTTATCACGATCGGCGGCTCGGCCAAGGGCTCCGGAATGATCGAGCCGAACATGGCGACGATGCTCTCGTTCATCACGACCGACGCGGCCGTCTCGCCTGCGATGCTGCGCCGCGCGCTCAAGGCCGCGGCCAGCCGCTCGTTCAACCGCATCACCATCGACGGCGACATGAGTACGAACGACACGCTCCTCGTGCTCGCGAACGGCGCCGCGGGCAACCGCCGCATCGACCGCGTCGGCCGGTCGTTCGATCAGTTCGCGGCCGCGCTCGAGTTCGTCTGCGTCCACCTCGCCAAGATGCTCGTGCGCGACGGCGAGGGCGCGACCAAGTTCGTCGAGATCCGCGTCGCGCGAGCCGCCTCCGCCGCCGACGCCGTGACCGTCGCCAAGGCCGTCGCCAACTCCCCGCTCGTCAAGTGCGCCATCCACGGCGGCGATCCGAACTGGGGCCGCATCGTCTGCCGCGCCGCCGGCTGCGGCGCCAAGGTCGTCGGAGAGAAAACCTCGCTCCGCATCGGCGGGAAGCTGGCGTTCGCGAAGGGGCTGCCGGCAAAGACGCCCGAGTCGGAACTCGCGGCGGCCATGCGTGGCAAGGACGTCGAGATCGAACTCGACCTCGGACTCGGCAAGGGGTCCGCCACGGTCTGGACCTGCGACCTGAGCCGCGACTACGTCACCATCAACGCCGACTATCGCACCTGAACCTGAGGGAAGCGTGCCAGCACTTGACGCCACAAACGTGTCTGCCTTTTGTTCCGGCATCGACTTGGAGCAGGAACGCCCCGTGGTCGATCTCTCGAACGTCACGTTCGTTACTCCGTTCGCGCTCGTTTACGTCGGGATGTTCCTACGGCATTTCAACAGCCAGGGAAAATGGTTCGACTGGGCTAGGCCTGTGTCCGAGTCGGTCGAAGACTACCTGGCGGGGATGCGATTCTACGAACGCTTCCAGTTCAACCCGGAGGTCGTTGAGGCGGCGAAGCAACTCCGGCACGACCGAGACCCGTCGCTCAACGATATCATTGATATCCGCAGAGAGGAGGATGTCGGCGAGAGAATCGCGAGTCGCAGCGCTGATTTGCTCCGAGCTGTCCCAATTCCGCTCGGGCTTGTTGCCGATGCCGTTTCCGAACTCGTGGACAACTTCGCCCAGCACTCCGGGACCGACTTGCCGGCCACGTTCACGATGCAATGGTTCCCCAGGCGACGGCACCTTTCACTTGCCCTCGGCGATTGCGGGCTCGGCATCAGGCGGACCCTTCAACGAAACCCGGAGTACGAGTACGTCGCGCAACAGCCCGATGAGGATGCCATCGTACTGGCACTTCGGCAGCGCGTTTCCTGCCAGCCCGGCCATGGAATGGGACTCACAGAGGTAGTGGAGAACGTGATAGCGGCCGGCGGTTGGCTCACTATTGCATCCGGGGGCGGGCGCGTTATCATAGACAAGGCTGGCAAGCTGTATCGACAGCACGCAGGATGTGAGCTTCCCGGCGTGCAGTTGGCTGTTCATTTTCCAACGTGATGGGGCGCGTTCATATGCGACTCGCAATTACGGAGCTCACCGAACCGTGCCTGACGCGGAAGAGAGGGGGCTTGGCTGCACAGGAGCTTCTCTCTCGGGACGAAGGCCGCGAGGTTCGTCTCGTTCTGAACGGAACCGAGTTCCTATCACTCTCCTTCCTCGACGAGCTCGTGCGGCGGCTGCACGATGCCGGCGTGTTGGGGCGACTGACGTTCGAGACGAACCGGGGCGAGCATCTTGAGAAACTGGGCCGGGTCCGTGATGTCCGTGGGGTCGACATCTACACGGTCGTCGACGACGAGCGGGTGCTTGTTGACTTGAAGCCCGGCCTCAATCTCACCGAGGCGGCCGCCACGGATCAGCCGCCGCAAGAGCCCAAGGACCCCCACTAGCCCACAGCCCGCCGCGCACGGCCCGCGTCTTTGCCCGACGACTCTAGCCGGAGAGCAGTAAATGAAGGCGATGGTGCTGAGTGAGATCGCGCCGATATCCGACTCGCCGCTCGCGCTCGCCGACGTGCCGGATCCGGAGCCCGGGCCGGGCGAGGTCCGCGTCCGCGTCGCCTGCTGCGCCATCTGCCGGACCGACCTGCACGTGATCGAGGGCGACCTGCCCGAGGCGACGCTCCCCGTCATCCCCGGGCATCAGGTCGTCGGCGTCGTCGACAAGCTCGGCCCGGGCTGCGGGCGCCTGAACGTCGGCCAGCGGATCGGGATCGCGTGGCTCCGCCACACCTGCGGAACCTGCCGGTTCTGCTCGGCCGCGCGCGAAAACCTGTGCGAGTCGCAGCGCTTCACCGGCTACCACGCCGACGGCGGCTACGCGGAGATGGCCGTCGTGCCCGAGGCGTTCGCGTACGAGATCCCCGACGCGTTCACCGACACCGATGCCGCGCCGCTCCTCTGCGCGGGCATCATCGGATACGCGGCCCTCCGCCGCAGCGAACTCCCGGACGGCGGCACGCTCGGCATCTACGGGTTCGGCTCGAGCGCGCACGTGGTCATTCAGATCGCGCTACACCGCGGCTGCGAGGTCTATGTTGTGACGCGCGGCGAGGAGCACCGGCAACTCGCCCGCGAGATGGGCGCGGCGTGGGTCGGAGAGAACGCGGCGGACATGCCCGTGAAGGTCGACAGCGCCATCATCTTCGCGCCGGCCGGCGGCCTCGTTCCGCCTGCGCTCGAGGCGCTCGAGAAGGGCGGCACGCTCGCGCTCGCGGGCATCACCATGACGCCCATCCCCGAGATGGACTACGAGCGGCACGTGTTCTACGAGCGGAGCATCCACTCGGTCACGGCGAACACGCGCGACGACGGCCGGCGGCTGCTGGCCCAGGCGGCCGAGATCCCCATCCGCCCGCACGTGACGACCTACCCGCTCGAACGCGCGGACGAGGCGCTCATCGACCTCAAGAACGACCGCATCAGCGGCACGGGCGTGCTGGTCGTGGAGACGTGAGCCCGCCGAGCCCGCTCACCCGCCCAGGTCGATGTCCTTCATCGCATCCACGACCCGGCCGGCATCTTTTTTTCGAAATGGCTTCGGTCTCGAATATCCGGCGGATGTGCCCGCCCGCGATCCGGCTCCGCTCGAGCAGCGCCTCGCCGTGCTTCGTGATGCCGCGCTCGCGCTCCTCGCCCGTCAGCCGCCGCTGCCTCTCCGGCCGCGCGGCCAGTTCCTTGAACCGCTCGTTCAGCGCTTCGAGCTTCGGGATCGCCATCTCGACCGACGCGCCGTCCGTGATCGACTCGAGCACGTCGTTCAACTCGTCGAACAGCTCCAGCTCCGTCTCGACGATGTCGTCCTGCTCGTTCGAGCAGCCCGCCGTCAGCGCCGCGACACATGTCACGAGCGCCACCAGCCGCTTCACGTTCATTGGCCCCTCCTTTCTTACCCCGCGTAGTGCCTGGCAATCGTCCAGACGCCGATGAGGATCAGCACGAGCCCCGCGGCAATCTCGATCTTGCTCTCGAACAGATGGCCGAACCGGTCGCCGATAAACACCCCGACGAGCGACACGACGAATGTGATGACGCCGATGATGATGACGGGCAGGAGAATCGGCTCGTGCAGGACCGACAGCGTGACGCCGACCGCCAGCGCGTCGATGCTGGTCGCGACCGACAGCAGGAGCAGGGTCGCCGCATCGAGCAGGTTCCGCTGCCTCTCCGACGGCGCCAGCTTGAACGCCTCATAGATCATCTTGCAGCCGATGGCGGTCAGGATGCCGAACGCGGCCCAGTGCGTGCATCCGGCGAGCAGCTCCCGCAGGCCCACGCCGGCGAACCATCCGACGACGGGCATCACGGCCTGGAACCCGCCGAAGAAGAGCGCGATGCGGGCCGCGTGGCGGAGCTTGCGCTCCTTGATCACGACGCCGCCCGCGATCGACACGGCGAACGCGTCCATCGCGAGGGCGAAGGCGATTCCGACAATCGTCAGCAGGGTCATGGGGCGGCGATTCCTCACTGTCCGGCCGCAGTCAGTATACCGCGTCGCTCGGGGCCGCTGTCAAGCGACAGCCCGCATGG
>CAYLQD010000120.1:0-8607 GCA_964385685.1 uncultured Planctomycetota bacterium
GATCTCCACGAGGCAACTCAAGGAACTCGGGCTGAAGCTCTAAGCCGGCGGGAGAGCCACGACGTCCCGGATGTCGGGCGCGTCGGCGAGCAGCATCATCAGGCGGTCCAGCCCCAACGCAGCCCCCGCGCACTCCGGCATGCCGCTCTCGAGCGCGGCAAGCAACTCCTCGTCAATCGGCAGGTCGGGCTTGCCGAGGCGACGGCGCTCGGTGTTGTCGGCTTCGAACCGCCGGCGCTGCTCGGCCGCGTCGGTCAACTCGCCGAACGCGTTGGCCAGTTCGAGACCCCCGGCGTAGAGCTCGAAGCGCTCGCACGCGAGCGGATCGTCGGGCTTGATGCGGGAGAGGGCCGCCATTCGGGCGGGATAGTCGCGGAGAATCGTCGGGCGTCCGGCGCCGAGGTGCGGCTCGACGCGCTCGATGAACACCTTGAAGAACGCGTCGTCCCAGGTGTCGTCGGGCGAAAGCGTCACGCTGGCGTCGTTCGCCAGGTGTCGGAGGTCTTCGAGCGATTCGTCGAACGTGAGGCCCAGCCCGGCGTGCCGCCGGAACGCGTCGCGGACAGTGACGCGCTCGAACGGCGGGGCGAAGTCGACGCTCGATCCCTGCCACGCGACGGTCGTGCCGCCGCAGACCGCCTCCGCGACGGCCGCGCAGAGCCGCTCGCAGTCGTCCATCGCTGCTTCGTAGCCCGCGCCGACGCGGTACCACTCGAGCATCGTGAACTCGGGGAGGTGGTGGGCCGTCGGCGGCTCCGCGCGGAACGCCTTGCAGATCTGGAAGATGCTGCCGGAGCCCGCCGCGAGCAGCTTCTTCATCGCGTATTCGGGCGACGTCGGCAGGTATGCCGGGGGCTGGCCAGCCGCGGACACGCTGAACGGATCGAGATGCGGCTCGAGCCCCGGCGAAGGCACGAGCATCGGCGTCTCAACTTCGGTGAACCCCTCGCGCTTGAAGAACGAGTGAACGGTGTCGGCGACGCGCTCCCGGAACTTGAGGCGTTCGGCGGCTGTCATTACCTGACCAGGAAGCCCTCGGGGCCGACCTTCGCGCCGTTGATCTCGGCCGGCTCGTCGGTCCGGTTGATGAGCACCTCCGCGCCGGTCGAGTAGCCGACCCGGATGAGGCCGTCGGCGGGGATCTCGTGGGATTCGATCGTGGCGGTGGCGAGCGGGGCGACCTCGCCGGTGTACCGCCGGGCCAGCCCGGCCATCGCCCGGAGCTTGCGCGGCAGCTCGGCGGCCGTTGTGTTGAAGACGGGCGCCGCGCCGTACTCGATCACGCGGAGCGGGTCGGCGTCGGCGTCGGCCGCGAGCAGCACGAGCCCGTGCAGCGCAATCGGCAGGAACGGGACGGGCTCGCCGGCGAACCACTCGCGCTCGAGATGGTCGATGGACGGCGGGATCGCAACGGGGCACAGGCACGAGTCGGCCTTGAGCGCGATGGACATCGACAGGCCCGAGACGCGGCAGAGGCCGAACACGGTCTGGGCCGCCTCGATCACCCGCACGATCTGCTGGGCGTATTCCGAACGGGTGAGCGGGTGCTCCTCGTCGTAGCACCGCAGGACGCCGGGCCCGGGGCAGTGGTCGAGGAAGAAGAGGCCCTGGACGCCGAGATCGGAGAGACGCCGCATGTCGCGCTGCACGTAGCGGTCGTTCGTCTCGCGCGGGCAGACGATATACGACTGGCCGCCGGCCCAGACGCCGCCGCGCCACGGCTGGCCGCCGAGCTGCCGCGCGCTGTAGTTGCGGTTGAAGGCGGGCGAGCGGCGATACATGTCGGTGTAGTTGTCGAGCGCCCCGACCTGGAACCCGAGCGACTTGACACTCTCGAGCGCCTGGCTCATCGCGTCGGCGCCGCCGATGTCGCTCTCGACCGGGAAGCGGGTCGGGTAGAGGCCGTCCTGCCCCTCGCAGTTCCAGCCGACGAAGATGAGGATGGCGTTGTCGAGGCCCGCGCCCTGCATCTGCCGGGCCATCGCGGAGATCTCGTCGAGGCGGGTCTTGACCTGGAGTTCCCCGTCGCCCGTCATGCGTTCCTTGCGGCGCTTCTCCGCGAGGTGGATGTGGATGGTCGCGGCGCTGACGATGCTTGGAAGCGTGGGCCGCGTCTCCGCGCGCCGTGCGAGGGGGAGGGCGCCCTGCACGTCGGTCAGATAGGCGCGGTAGGTCTTGGCCATGTCGACGTACGAGACGTCGTCGCCGGCAAGGAACGTATAGACGAGTTCGTAGTCGGTGTCTTCGTCGAGTTCGTCGGCCGACTGGAGCCGCGGTCGGATCCGCGGGTGGCCGTAGTTCTGGTTGCGTTCGGGGCCGGCATTGGCGGCGAGCACGAGTTCGGTGTCGAACTCGCCCTGGGCGGCGATCCCGATGAACCCCGCCGTGCCGCGGGAGACGCCGAAGACGGGCGCGGTCAGCGAGCGGTCGCCGGCGTAGAAGAGCATCGCGGTCTCGCGCGGCTCCGTCTTGTCGAACCGGCAGACGGCGCCGCGGTCGTGGGGGATGAGGAGGAACCCGTCCTCGCCGGTCCGGACGGCGCCGAACCCGGCGAGCACGTCGATGGCCATGAGGCGCACGTCGGGCTTGCGGTTCTCGACAAACCGGCGGCCGGGCAGGGTGACCTTGAGCGTCGTGCCGTCGAGCGCGAAGAGCGCGCGAAAGCCGCACGCGGCGCGGGGCCAGATGCACTGGAGCAGGAGCCGGTCTTCGGCGGGGATCAGGCGGATTTCCCATCCGCGGCCCCGGTCGACGGGACACGAGCGGGGCTCGAAAAACGGCGCGTGCCAGTAATGGAGCACGAAGGGCGAGCCGGGAGCGGTCCAGACCGTACCCGCACGCTTGTCGGTCACGGCGATCCGAAGGGCCGGGTCGGCGGTGATCTCGACCTTCAGGTCGTCATTTTCGAGGCAGGCCGTCTCAGGCACGTTCGGGAGCCCTCATTGAGGCCGAGCCGTTCCCGCGGGGGCGGGGTCAGGCCTTGACGATCTTCTCGCGCCCGTCGGTGACGTCTCGGGTGGCGTTGCGCGTGTCGACGACGAGTTGTGCCCCGCGGACGAGGCGGCCGTAGTCGTAGGCCGAGTGGTCGGTCGCGATGAGCAGGCAGTCCTGTTCGGCCAGGAAATCGTCGGTCAGTTCGACGGACTCGAGGTTGAGCGTCGAGTGCCGCGTCTTCATCTTCGGGATGTGGGGGTCGTTGTAGGAGACGATCGCGCCGGCTTCGTCGAGCAGGTTCGCGAGCGTGATGGCGGGCGACTCGCGGATGTCGTCGACGTCCTTCTTATACGCCATCCCGGCGATGCAGATCTTGGAGCCGTTGAGCGGTTTCTTCCGGCAGTTGAGCGCGGCGGCCACGCGGCCGATGACGTACTCGGGCATGGCCGTGTTGACCTCGCCGGCGAGTTCGATGAAGCGGGTCGGCGTGTTGTATTGCCGCGCCTTCCACGAGAGGTAGAAGGGATCGATGGGGATGCAGTGCCCGCCGAGCCCGGGCCCCGGATAGAAGGGCTGGAAGCCGAAGGGCTTGGTCGACGCGGCGCGGATGACCTCCCACACGTCGATGCCCATTCGGTCGAACAGCACCTTGAGTTCGTTGACGAGCGCGATGTTGACGCAGCGATAGATGTTCTCGAGGATCTTGCACGCCTCGGCGGCTTGGCTCGACGAGACTTCGACGACTTCGACGATGACTTGGCGGTAGAGGGCGGCGGCGGCGCGGGTGCTTTCGGGGTCGCATCCGCCGACAACCTTCGGGATGTTGCCCGCCGAGAACTCGGGGTTGCCGGGGTCTTCGCGTTCGGGCGAGAAGGCGAGGAAGAAATCGGTCCCGGACCGGAGCCCGGTCGCTTCGAGAATCGGCCGGCACTCCTCTTCGGTCGTGCCGGGATAGGTCGTGCTTTCGAGGACGACGAGTTGGCCCGCCCTGAGGTTTTCGGCGATGGACCGCGTCGTGGCGAGCACGGCGGTCAGGTCGGGCTCGCGGGCCTTGTCGAGCGGGGTGGGGACGCAGATGAGGATGGCGTCGGGCTTGGCGAGCCGCGCGAAGTCGTCCGTCGCCTCAAACCGGCCGGCGTCGACAAGCCCGGCGATCATCTCCGACGGGATGTGCTCGATGTAGCTCCGGCCCGCGTTCAAGCTCTCGATCTTCGCGGGATCGATGTCGAACCCGAGGACGCGAAATTCGGCCTTGCAGAACTCGCGGACGAGCGGCAGGCCGACATAGCCCATGCCGACGACGCCGACGACGACGTCGCGCCGCTCGATTCGTTCGACCAGGTCCACATCGGCCCTCCGAGAGTTGGACCGGCGGGGTTATTCGTCGGCCGGCTCGGTCTTCTCTTCGTCCTCGCCTTCGACGGCGATGTCGGGCTCCTCGCCGCCGCTCGGGGCCGCGCCTTCTTCTTCCTCTTCCTCCGTCTCGAGGCCCTGGACGAGTTCACGGTAGCCGTTGAGCGAGAGAGCGTTCATAAACGCGAGCACCACGGCCGCGACCGGGGCGCAGAGCAGAGTCCAGAAGTAGACCTCGCCCAGGCGCTGAGCGAAGCTGCTGGGGAGCCCGGAGGCGGCGGACAAATGCGCCCACTGGAGCGCGCCGGCAGCAGTCGACAGAATCACCCAGACGGGCAGCGCGACGAGCATCGACGTGACGAGGCCGGCGCCGTAAGTGCGGGCGACCTCTACCCGCCGCCGGCACCCGACGTGCCAGAGCTTCCGCAGAGCATACATCAGCGGGGGCTGCTCGCTCACGACCATCGACGGCGTCAGGAAGAGCAGCACGAACAGGTCGCAGACCGCCAGGACCGCGACGACGAGCGCGATGGGCGACACCGCAACCAGGATCGTCTGCCAGGCGTTGCCGTCTGCGGGCAGCGAAATGAGGTACACGATCACGGCCAGGACGACGGCCGCGGCGGACGCGATGAGCGGCAGGAGGGTTGCCGTCCCGATGTTGTCGACAAGGAAATGGAGCGGGGCGACCCCGGCACAACTCTCATCCTTCTCG
The DNA here is from genome assembly GCA_964385685.1 of uncultured Planctomycetota bacterium. GTDB lineage: Bacteria > Planctomycetota > PUPC01 > PUPC01 > PUPC01 > CAYLQD01. The sequence continues at coordinate 5,003 of CAYLQD010000120.1, forward strand.
CTCGACAGCGCGTCGAGAATGTGCGTGACGATGCACCCCGTCGCCGAGAGGACGGTGTAGGCGGCGATGAAGCCGATGCCGGCGAGGATGAACGGCCCGAACCGGTTCCCCTCCCCGGTCGGGATATTCATCGCCAGCGAAAAGCATAGCGCCGCGAGAATCGTGCCGCCCAACTGCCATGCCAGCACGCGGAACGAAAAGATGTCCGAAAACGCCTTCTCCACTTGCTCGAACTGGGCACCGAATGTCTTCTGCTCCGCCATTTTGTCGACTCCGGAAATCGGTTGCGGTTACTGTTCCTTATCCCAGGTCGCGTGGTAGCGGCTCGCGACCGGTCTTCGCTTGAAGTCATCGTAGAATGCCGTGCCGACGGAACGGGCCCCGTGACTCAGGACCGCGCGGCGGAAAGTGAGCGCGTCCATCGAGACGTACTTCGTGTCGAACTTGTCGTCGTCGTTCTCGGGAAAATGGAGGCGCCAGTCGATCGTCGCCACGAGCTTCGGCGGGAAGACGGTCACGTCGAGCACGCGGAACTTCAGGTGGATCGACCCCTCGCGCAACTGAAGCATCTTGTCGTAGTGGGTGTCGAGCAGCTTGATCCGGCCGACGACGAGCAGGTCGACGTTGGCCCCGCGCCCGATGTCGTACCAGCGGCTCTCGTTCATGCCGCCGCGAAGCAGGTCGCGCATCTCGTTCGGCCCAACCACCTTCAGGTGGGGCAGTTTCTTCCGGAGGTCGCGCGCGGCCAGCTCGGCCAGCGTGATGCCGTCGACCAGCGTCACCGTCCCTCCCGGCCGCTGGGGTCGGAACGGCACGATCCCGATGGCCCGCCCCTTGGGCGGGACGATGGCGTCGATCTTCTCGTACCCCTCCGGCGTGCTGTTGCAGCCCGCGAGGCAGAGGAACGCCAGACAGAGCCAGCGTGTTCTCACAGTCATCATCGCTCCGAGCATCCTTCCAGGGCCTTTATGATATTTGAAACGGGCACGATGTCCAGCGCCTTCCTTGCGCCGAGTGCGCGGGCGTTGTCCTCGGGCACGAACGCGCGCGTGAAGCCGATGCGGGCCGCCTCGGCGATCCGGGCCTCCACGTGCGTCACGGCGCGAACCTCGCCGCCCAGCCCGATCTCGCCCACGAAGACCGAGCGCGGGGCCAGCGGCTTGTCCGTGAAGCTCGATGCGATCGCGAGCGCAATCGCGAGGTCGGCGGCCGGCTCCGTCACCTGCACGCCCCCCGCGGCGTTGACGAACACATCCTGCCCGCCGAGCTGGAGCCCGCCGCGCCGGTCGAGCACGGCCAACAGCATCGGCACGCGCGTCCGGTCGACGCCCGACACCTTCCGCTCCGGCGTGCCGTAGGTCGCGCGGGTCACAAGTGCCTGAACCTCGACCAGCAGCGGCCGCGTGCCCTCGATCGAGGGGACGACCGCCCGGCCCACCCCGCCGCCGAATCCGGAAATAAACAACTCCGACGGGTTCGTCACTTCGCGCAGCCCGTCGCCCTGCATCTCGAACACGCCGATCTCGTTCGTCGAGCCGAACCGGTTCTTCACCGCCCGCAGCACGCGGTAGGTGTGGTGCACGTCGCCCTCGAAGTACAGGACGGTGTCGACCATGTGCTCGAGCAGCTTCGGGCCGGCGATGGCGCCGCTCTTCGTCACGTGCCCGACGAGCACGACCGGCGTGCCGGTCTGCTTCGCGAAACAGACCAGCTCGGCGGCGCACTCGCGGATCTGCGTCACACTGCCCGGGGCCCCGCCAAGCTCGGGCTTGTGGATCATCTGGATCGAGTCGACCACGAGCAGGCCCGGGTCGAGCTTCCGAGCGTTCGCCATGACCGACCCCAGGTTCGTCTGCGCGGCGACCATCACGCGGTCGGACGTCACGCCGAGCCGCTGCGCGCGGAGGGCCGTCTGCTGGAGCGACTCCTCGCCCGTCACGTACAGCGCCGTGCAGCCGGCGTGCGTGACCGCGTGGCAGACCTGAAGCATGAGGGTCGACTTGCCGATGCCGGGATCGCCGCCGACGAGCACGGCCGAGCCGGCGACGAACCCGCCGCCGAGGATGCGGTCGAACTCCGAGATCCCGGTCGCGACGCGCATGTGGTCGTCGAGCCCGATCTTCGAGATCGGGGCCGGGGCGCCGCTGTCGAGCGTCGGCCGGTCCGAGGCCGGCTCGCGCAGCTCGGCCTCCTCGGCCATCGAGTTCCACTCGCCGCAGCTTGGGCACCGGCCGACCCAACGGGGCGATTGCGCCCCGCACTGCTGGCACACGTATTTCGTCTTGACCTTCGCCAAGGCACCCTCCGGCCTGTGAAGTGCCGGATTATATCGGCCAAACGCCGCCCGCGTCAATCCACAGAGCGCGAAGGAGCGGATACTCCGAACGCGGGAGACCTCCAGGGCGCCGGGACCGAAGGGAGTCGGCCGCAGGGCCCGCACCGTGGCACGCGCGTCTCGCCCGTGTGTCCCACGGGCATCTTGCCCGTGAGATGCACGCCCAAGCTTGCCCTGAGCCAGGCCGAAGGGCCTGCCGTCTTGCCGCGTCGATTCGGAACCCGCTCGGAGCGCCCCCCTCCGCCGCGGCCGTCCGTCTCGTTGCAGCGGCGCCCTCCCGGACGCGACACGACGCTTCCCTCCGGCGCCGAGCCCACCCCGATTCCTGCCCGCCGCGCGGCCGCCTTGGCGGCCGCCTCCGCGGCCACACACAACGGCCGACGAACGAATGGCGCCGGCGATGCCGGCGCCTTGGGCGAAGCCTGGGGCGCCCGGCCCTTCGTGCCGGCACCCCGTCTTCGCCGCGTCCCAGCGACACGTACGCCCCGAGTTCGTCGCGCGGCCGCCCTGGCGGCCGCCCGCGGCCCCTGCGGTTGCCTGCCATCTCTTCCCCTTTTCCCTGTTTCCCCCTCTTCCTCCTCCGTTGGCCTGCCCTGAGCCTGTCGAAGGGCCGCTTGCCTCTCACTGGCCACTGGTCACTGACTACTGGCCAGTGCCTCAGTTTGGCTTTGTTCGGTAAAACATACTTTTCGAGCCCCGAAACGCCCTCCAAAGGGCCAAACGGCCCAATTTCGCGCCGGCGTCCGGTGTCGTCTCGTTGCGCAGCCGCATCCGTGACATGATACCACCCACATCCGATCGTAAGAGATTGTCTTGGAGCGGTTTACGGACTCACCGCTCCGGGAATAACAGCCAGCCAGGCAAACTCCTCACGGCATTATACCACGCGCCCGTGTGGATGTCAAGCCCCTCAGAAAGTTTTCCGAGCCGGTATTTCGTAAGTCATAGCCATTCAGCGAGTTGGAGTAGCAGATTAAAGCGCCGCGGCTGTCGCGGATCATTGGGGACAGTCATGCTCTGTCGAAAAGCTTCTTCTCCGGGGTGGCCCCGACTGTGTCGGGGTCGCCGAAGGCGACAAGAGGCGCGCCAACGAGCCTCTTCCGGCCTGCGGCGGGCTCGGCCCTCTCATGGGGGCCGAGCCCGTTGGCGTTTGCTTTCCGCAAACGCTCACGTCTCGCGGAGCATCTAGCCCAAGTTCCGCAGTTTGGCGCTTAAAAGGGCCCCATGGGCTGTCTCGCGGCATTTCAGACAAAAAGTCTTCACTACATGT
>CAYLQD010000121.1:0-7362 GCA_964385685.1 uncultured Planctomycetota bacterium
GCCTCACTGACGTCGAGGGAATCGACTTCGTGCCGACGGGTGGTGGCGAGCCGCCTATCGCCGAGCCCGCCGGACTCGGACTCGTCGGCCTCGCCCTGCTCGGCCTCAGGAAGCGGCGCGGATAGACCACGACACAAGGCAGAACACAAGAGCCCACCACGCGGACGCACGCGCGGTGGGCTCTTCTCATGTCCCGGGGTCAGCGTGAGGTCAGGACGTCCCCGTACAGATCGAGCGTGTCGGACACCATCCGCTCGACGTCGAACAACTCCTCGGCGCGGCGGCGGGCCGCCCGGCCCATCCGCTCCGCCAGATCGCGGTCCTCGAGCAGCTTGAGCAGCGCCTCGGCGATCTTGCCGGGAGCGAACGGCGGCACGAGAAAACCCGTCTCGCCGTCCGCGACCGCCTCGGGCGTGCCGCCGACGGCCGTCGCGACCATCGGCTTTCCGCACGCCATGAACTCGAGCACGACGAGCGAGAACGCCTCGCCCCACGTGCAAACAAGCGTCGTGACCAGGCTCTCCGCGATGAGCGAGTCCATCCGGTCGCCGCTCGCAAGACCCGTGAAATGAACATGGTCGGCAACGCCGAGGTCCGCGGCCAGTTCCTTCAAACGCGGCACCTCGACTCCGTCGCCGATCATCAGCAGATGCGAGTCGGGCACGCGCTCGAGCACCGCGGGCATCGAGCCGACCAGGTCGCCGCCGCCCTTCTCCGGAATGAAGTGGGCGAGCGTCGAGACGATCGGCGCGTCGGGCGGGATGCCATACTCGCCGCGCACGTCGAGCGTCGCCGGCCGGCCCGGGCGGAACCGCTCGAGGTTCACGCCGTTGTGGATCACGCGGATTCCGTCCGCGGGCAGCCCGAGCCGCTCGACCATGCAGGTCTTCATGTAATGCGACGGAGCGACGAGCCGGCGGCAGGGAGCGAGGGCGAGAGCGCGGCGGCGGCGGCCCAGCCAGGCGAGCCGCGGCACGTGGGCCTCCAGCGGAAACGAGTAGTGGTGCGACACGAGGATGGGCTTCGCGCCCGCCCACCGCGCGGCCTGGAAGAGCGGGCTGCCCAGCCCGACGAAGTGGAAGTGCGTCACGGTCGGCCGCACCTCGCGCAGGATCCGCCGCACGGCCGCAGCCGAGGCGAGCGTGCCCCGGTCGAACGGCACGATGCGCCACGCGACGTGATTCGCGCGGAACACGTCGGCGACGTCGTCGGCCGGCTCGGCGACCACCCCGATCACGCACCGGCCGCCGGCGGCGTGGAGCCGCCGGCCGAGCGCGCAGAAATACTCCTCGATCGACCCCAGGCGGCGCGGGCTGAAATGGAGAAGGGACAGGACCGTCAGGTCGTCGCCCATCGCGCGGGCCCCGCAGGTCACCAGTAGGGACAGGGCTGCCGCCAGCAGGCGGGCCGGCGCGCCCAGATGCGGCGGATCGGCTCGCGCCGCACGTTGCCGATGGGCTCCGACATCGGACAGCAGCGGACGTCGCCGTTCGGGCTGAGTTCCAGCCCCGAGAGGCCGGCCGGGCAATACGCGTCGGAGTACGTGCCGATCTGGAATGCTTCGTTGCGCGACCACGTGGCCGGGTCGCTGAAGTACGCCTTGATCTGCTCGAGATTCTGCCGCGTGTTGGCGATCGGCGCGCCGGCATCCAGGCGCTTGATCAACTCGTCGACGACGCCCGTCGCTCTGGCGACGTCCTTGATCCACAGGGCGTTCAACTCGGGAACGTCGTACCAGTCGTGCCTCATCTCCTGCTCGTAGTTCTGCGTGATGGCCTGAAAGAAGACCTTCGCGATCCCCAGCTCCGCGACCCAATCGACGACCTTCGTCAGTTCATCGAGGGTGGGCTCCATCACGACCGTCTTGACGACGATCCGGCAGCGGGCGCCGAGGCGGTTATGATGATGCACAAGCGACCGGATGGCGGCGGTGGCGCGCTCGAAGAAGCCCTCCTTTCCCCGAAGCTCGTCATACAACTCCGGGTCCATCGCATCGAGTGACACCGCCACGGTATCGGGGTCGATCTCGATGATCTTCCCGGCCACGTCGTCGGTGAGGGCGTATCCGTTGGAGAGAAACTGAACGCGGAGCCCGAGGCCGACGGCGAACTCGAGCAGGTCGAGCACGTTGCGACAGAGGAGCGCTTCGCCGCCGGTCAGGCAGATGTCGACCGGGCCGAGCCATCGGCGGAGCGTGCGGAACACGTCCTTCCACTCGTCCGTCGAGAGTTCGTCGCGGACGTCAGACGGATGCTTCCAGACGTCGCAGTGATGGCAGCGAGCGTTGCAGCGAAGTGTGAGCTTGAAGTAGGGCGAGCCGGGGCGGATGAGCCGGCGGCTCAGCGCCGTTGGCATCCGCAGGAGCAGCGGCTGGAGCCGCCAATAGAGCCGCTGCCTCTGCTCGAGCCACCAGCGGGAGAGTCTCAGCGTGCGTTCCGCCATACGGCGCCACTCCGGCTCGGGCCTCTTGCACCGGCCATTCATGCAGTCTACGCGAGACAGAGCGGAACTTCAAGTGATACCCCCCCGCGCCGCGAGGGCGGCGCGCCGTCGCCGCGCCCCGTGCCACGGGCGGCTTCACGTCTATCAGGGGACCCGAGCGCGGCTTGGATGCGATGGCGTTTCCCCTCTCTGTCCCGCTCGCAAGACGCGGCGCGCGCCCGGCTCGGGGCGGCGGGTCAGCGGCTTGCGTCGCTGGGCCCTGCGGTGCATAATGGCCTGGATGCGGCGCTGGCTGGCTCGTGTGCGGCACACCGCGACTCGGCGGCGGGTGCCTCGTGCGGACCCGGCGGCCAGGCTCACGGGATGACCGCAGTGCAAGCCCTGGAGACAAAGCATGGCTTCAGAATCCGACGTTCCGTCGGTGGAGACGTTGCCGCACTGCCCCTTGTGCGGCAGCAACAAGCTGAAAAGGCGCCGCGTTCCTGAGCACCGGATTGGAGAAGACGTTTTCGGCCCTTACAGGACGCAGCTTGGGCTCTGCCAATGCCATAGTTGTTCCTTCGTCTTCATTAGCCCGAGGCCGAACCAGGCTCTGCTCGATGTCTTCTATTCCGGGTCCAGCTACAGTCCCCATAAGCACATACAGTGTGCATCGGTGCAGGAGAAGAACGCTCAGTTCGTTCTCTCAGTTCTCGCCAGGCACATGGGTCGCTGCCGCGGAAGAAGACTGCTCGATTGGGGCTGTGGCGGCGGATTCTTCCTGAAGTGTGCGGGTGGCTCCGGTTGGGATGCCACGGGCTTTGACGTCAGCTCGGAGGCGCTGGAATCCTGCCGGAAAGCACGGTTGACCGTCGCGAATCGTGTTGACGAGTTGCAGGAGAACAGTTTCGACGCCATCACCCTGATTCATGTGCTCGAACATGTCACGGATCCTGGTTCGTTGCTCGGCGTGCTGAAGCGGCTTCTGGCTCAGGACGGGCGACTCTTCATTGAAGTCCCGAATTCAAAATCGCTGCGAGCGATCTTGTCCCGTCCCTTCCTGATTCGCCACGCAAACTTCGACGAGCGTTTTCGTTCATTTCCCATTCATCTGTCCTATTTCTCGAGAGCGACCCTCGTTGACCTGCTGCGCAAGCACGGGTTCCAGGTGGTTGCCATCTCCTCATGCGGCATGGGGATCGAACAGCTCATTCGCCGCCCCCCGTCGAGCACAACTGCGCCGGGCCCGGCAGCGACGGCCGCTGGACAGAAACGCGGTGGGATGGGGCGCGTGATTCAAGCCGGAAAGAAGATGATCAAGCGGGCATTCTTTGGCCTCGGCTTGGGGGATAGCCTGGTGGTCATTGCTCGACGGTGACAAGGCCGGCGGACGCTGACGCGACCCCACTTTCCGGACCTCCTTGCCTGCCAAGACGTTGCGCCACCGATCGCAGTGAGGAGGGGCCGCGTCAATGCCCAAGACACAAGCTCCAATCACCAAACAAACGCCAAGCTCCAAAGCGCCAAATCCAAAACACTCGGGGCCGCATGTGTTTGGTGCTTTGGGGATTGTGCTCTGGGGCTTGTTTGGCTATTGGGATTTGGGCATTGGGTATTCGGCCCGCGCACATCTCAACCCTCTCGTTCATCTTCGCATCTGGCGGTGAAACTGGGGGCGGGCGAGGGGCGGATGACGTCATTCACGCAAAGCGAGTGTCGCGCGTCTTTGGCACCGCGCTGTAGACACGTCCCTTCTGCCTGGCCGACCATCGAGAGCGTTTCGAGGCACACGATGGCATCCCAGGCCCCGCACGACCCCCTGCCCACGCACCCGGTCTAGGCCCTGACAGGGCCCGCTTGAAGTGTCCGTGCCCGCAAACCGCCCCTCCGGCCGCTCTCAGGCCATTTCCGGCCCGGACTAACCCGAACGCGGCGTGCGCCGATATTGACTTTCGGAGATTCGCCGCTATAATTTGGTATTCTGATGTGCGCGGCCGTTGCCGCAGTTCAAAAGCTGACCGGGAGGGGCGAAGGCCCCGGCGTTCGGGGCGGCAAACTTAGAAATGGGGAACACCTGATGGCCCTGACCAAGAAAGACCTGAAGCAGTACAAAGAGATCCTGCTGGCGAAACGACAGGCGGTGGTTGGCGACGCGAATCATCTCGAAGATGAGGCCGTGCGGAAGTCCAAAGACGAAGCTGCGACGATGGACATCTCGAATTTCGCCGACCTGGGAACCGATAACTACGAACAGGAGTTCGACCTGAGCATGCTCGAGCATCAGGGCCATACGCTCCGCAAGATCGACGAGGCCCTCGAGCGGATCGAGAACAAGACCTTCGGCATCTGCGACAGTTGCAGCAAGCGGATTCCCAAGGGGCGGCTCTCGGCCATGCCCCATGCCAGGTTCTGCATTGCATGCCTCGACGAGCAGGAACAGGGCGGCGGCTTCTGAAAACCCTCCCAATTGTCTTTTGGGCGGTCACGGCCGTCGCCGCCGTCGGTGACCTAGCCACCAAGCACATCGTCTTCCGTCTGTTCCCAAACCGATTCCCCGAGGCCGTTGCCGCGGCCGACCACAATCGGCAGGCGGCGCGCGACGCGTTCGCCGGCGAGATGGACGCGATCGGGCGCCCTGAGCTGGCCCGCGACGTCGAACACGCGGACTTCGCCGAATTGGCCGAGCGCGCCGACCGGGCCGGGATACCGCTGCTGGCGAAGGACATGCGCGAAGCGGCCCTGATCGAGCCCGCCTACCCGCCGCTTATCATCATCGACGGATTCCTGACCATCGTCCACAGCAGGAACAGCGGGGGCGTCTTCGGCCTCTGGAAGGGCAGCCGCGCCTGGCTCCTCTTCGGGCTCGCCGCCGGCGGCCTCGTGCTCTGGTTCGCTCATCGCGACGACAGCCGGACCGTGCTGCTCCAGATCGCCCTCGGCCTCATCATGGCCGGAGCCATCGGAAACGTTTACGACCGGCTCACGTTCGGCTTCGTGCGCGACTTCATCGACGTCTGCTACTGGTCCGGCAAGCACTGGCCCGCCTTCAACGTCGCCGACTCCGGCATCTGCGTCGGAGCCGCCTACATCCTCGTGCACGGCCTCTTCTTCATCCCGAAGGACAAGCCGAAGAAGAAAGACGGCTGAGCCCCGGCGCGCCCGCCCAATCCGACCCGCCTTCCTCCTTGACGCCGGGCCGAACGCGCGACATACTGCTGCTGGAGGACTCGTCCGTTCGAGAGCCACGACTTTGGGAGAAATCCGATGAGAAGCAGAGCGATTCGATGTGCGATTCTTGTCCCCCTCCTCGTTGCCGCGGCGGCCTCGTGCGCCCAGGTGCCCTTCATCGGCCGCAGGCAGCTCTCGCTCGTCAGCTCGGCCGAACTGAACGCGATGAGCGCCCAGCAGTATGACGAGTTCCTCAAGGCCAACAAGGTCAGCACCGACAAGAAACAAGTCGAGATGGTCCGCCTCGTCGGCGTGCGGATCCAGAAGGCGGTCGAGGCGTACTTCACCGACAAGGGACAAGCCAAACTGCTCACGGGGTACGACTGGCAGTTCAACGTCGTCGCCTCCGACGAGGTGAACGCGTGGTGCATGCCAGGCGGCCGCGTTGTCGTCTACACCGGGATCCTGCCGGTCGCGAAGACCGAGACCGGGCTCGCCGTCGTGATGGGCCACGAGATCGCACACGCGATCGCCAACCACGGGGGCGAGCGGATGAGCCACGCGATGATCGTCAAGTACGGGATGACGGCCCTCGACGAGGCGATGGCCACGCAGCCCGAACAGACGAAGGAGCTGTTCATGTCCGCGATCGGCGCCGGCGCCAAGGTCGGCGTCCTCCTGCCGTACAGCCGGATGCAGGAGTCGGAGGCCGACCGCCTCGGCCTCGTCTTCATGGCCATGGCGGGTTACGATCCGCGCGAGGCGCCGCTCTTCTGGGAACGAATGGCCGCGCTGAAGGAGGGCGGCGGCCCGCCCGAGTTCATGAGCACGCATCCGAGCGACGAGCGCCGCGCCGCGAATCTTCGGCGCCTCATCGCCGAGGAGGCGATGCAATACTACAAGCCGGCGAAGTGACGCGGCGTCTCAGAGCGCGACCCGGCTCCCCTGCTCCGCCGATTCGTAACACGCGAGCGTCATCCTGAGCGCATCGCGCCCCTCGCGCGCCGTCGCGATGGGCCGGCGGCGGCCGTCGAAGAACTCGGCCAGCGGCGCCGCCAGCGCCGCAATCCGCGCCCCGTGGTGCGCCGGGCTCGCGATCTCGCTCTCGGTCCAGCTCCCCGTCTCGCGCAGGAACCACTTCAGGCCAACGGCGCCGTCCGGACGCGGGACGTTGGCGCTCGGCAGGTCGCCGTAGTTCTGGATGATGACGCCCTTCTCGCCGACGATCTCGGTCGTGTTCTCGCCCGCGACGCACGTGAACGAGCAGACGACCTCGGCCAGCGGCCCGCCCGGATACCGGAAGATCGCGATGCCGTTGTCCGACGGGACCCGCGGATTCAGGAGCGACTCGATCTCGGCCGTAACGCTCGCCGGCATGCCGAGCAGCCAGTAGAGGAAGTCGATCGGGTGCGACGCGTCGTCGGCCCAGATGTCGCGGTTGAGCGCCGGATCGACAAACCACGAGTTCTCGAACCCGTCCCACGTGTGCGTCGCGAGGCCGTGGCGGCGGCGAACCATCAGCACGCGGCCGACGACGCCCGACTCGACCAGCGACTTCATCTCGACGTTCTGCGGATCGACCCGCATCTGCCACGCCATCGTGAACGGCACACCGGCGCGGTCGACGGCCGCAACGATGCGGTCGGCCTCAGCGAGCGTCAGGGCCATCGGCTTCTGGAGCGCGATGCCCTTGCCCGCGGCCGCGGCCTGTTCGTCGACGCGCCGCAACAGATCGTCCGGGGACTCGCACAGCTCGACGCCGTGTTGCTCCGC
>CAYLQD010000121.1:7462-8538 GCA_964385685.1 uncultured Planctomycetota bacterium
CGCGCCGCAACAGATCGTCCGGGGACTCGCACAGCTCGACGCCGTGTTGCTCCGCCGCCTTCGCCGCGCGCTCCGCATCGTGGTCCCACCCGGCGACGACGCGCACGCCGAGCGCCGGATCGTCGCGCCAGGCGGTGCAGTAGGAGTGAGCGTGCGGATGGGCGAAGCCCAGAATGCCGACCCCGATTCCCACAAGCCGCTCCTTGGGTATGGGCTGCGTGAGCCGCTTCACGTACGGGTTCTTCCGCCCCTTCATCTTCGAGAAATCGTACTGGCGTTTCATCGGCGAGTCTGAACTCGAATCCGACGGCCAGCGTCCTCGTGCGAGATGGTGCGGCCGGCCCGGAGGTCGGCGAGGCCCCTTTCGACCACGCGCTCGAATGCCAACTCCCGCATGATCTCTTCGTACGACGCGTCGTCCGGTTGCTGCTCGATGAGTTCCTTCATCTTCTCTTTTGTCGTCATCGCCTCAAACCCCGATGGCCCTTGTCCCCTGACGCGGCGCCCATACGTATCCTACCCAATGGCGCCTGGCCTGACAAGTCAAGAGGGAACGGAAGCGGATCCGGTCTACCGCGCGACGACGACGCGCACGCCCAGCCCCGGATCATCCCGCCAGACGGTGCAGTACGAGTGAACATGCGGGTGGGCAAAGCCCAGAACGCCGAGGGTGACAAGCACGGGCTTCTCATCCGACGCTGTTCGCGATGTGCTTCTTAGCAGGGATGCGGAATCTCCACAGTGACACCGGGGCAGAGCTCCAGAACGCTCGGGATGTCCCGCCACACAGCCTCATCCGTGAAATCGTCCTCTAACCAGCGCCTCAGCGCCTCGATGTCCTTAAGGTGGATCAATGCCTTGTGCTGGTCGGCGATCCACTTCGCGTCGGGTGTGAAAGTGGTATTCGTAACGATTACCCCGAAGTCGATGGGCTGCGCCCCCACAACGCCCGCGAGTTCCCTAATTGGACCCGGTCCAGTCTTGAGCGTTGGCCTCCCGTGGTACTTGATCTGTACGGCGCCTAGCCCAAGTTCCGCAGCTTGATGGATTTTGAGACTTCTTTCGGGGAAGCCGAC
>CAYLQD010000122.1:0-8195 GCA_964385685.1 uncultured Planctomycetota bacterium
AGTTATCGTCATGATTTGCCAAAAACATGAGCCAGTTTTAGCGTTGTAGTGCTAGGTTCTGTCTGAAAACGGCATGTGCGACGCCGGCTCATAGAGCCGGCCTACAAAGAACGCCTCGAAACGCCCGTTTGTAGGCCCGCTCTGTGAGCGGGCGGACACGATTTGGACTTTTCAGACGGAACCGAAAACGAATCGTTGTCCGGCGCGAATTCAGGTATAATGACACCAGAGAGGCAGATGATGGATCCGCACTGGCCGCCGAAGGGAGGTGAGTCGCGATGAACCGACACGTTGCGTTGCGATTCCTCATCTTCGCTGTCGTGTTAGCCGGCCCAACGGTCGCTTCGGCCCTCGAACTTGACCTCGGTCTCGAGGAGCCGACCGAGCCGAAGGCGACTCTCTCCGTGTCGGACGAGAAGCCGCCATCCGGCGGGACGTTCGACGTCGTCGCCGAGTTCAAGCTGCATCCGAAGGTCAAGCTCTACAAGGAGACGCTCCGGTTCGAGTGGACGAAGCTCGAGGGAGCGAAGTTCGCGAAGCTGGCGCTGCCGAAATCGGTGACGGTGCCCGATCCGCTCGCCGAGAAGCCGGGCCCGACCATCGATGTCTTCAAGGGCGAGGTGCGGATTCCGGCACGTCTCGTCGTGACAGCGGAGGCCGGCGAGAAGATCGTCGTCGAGGGCAAGCTGCACCACCAATCGTGCACCGATCAGATTTGTTTCCCGCCGGCGGAAGAGGCATTCGCGTTCACGCTCACGGCGGGCCAGGCCGTTGAGGGATCTGCCGCTCCGGCAGTCGAGCCGCCTGACCAGCGACAACCGGCGGCCACAGAGCCGACGAACGAAGAGGAAGGAACGCCCGCGGGTGGCGAGATCAGCGTCCTCCTCCAGATCGCCATCGCGTTCCTGTGGGGGATCGGGATCGGTTTCACGCCCTGCGTGTATCCGATGATTCCTGTGACCGCGGCCGTGATCGGGGCCAAGCGCGACGAGGGTCTCATGACGGCGCTCGGCGCATCGGCGGTCTATGTTTTCGGCTTGTCCATCGTATACGCGTTGTTGGGACTTCTGGCGGCCAGCTTAGGGACGGTTGTCGGCGCGGTCCTTCACGCGTGGTACGTGGTAGTGCCGGTGGCGGCGCTCTTCGTGGCGCTGGCGGTCGTTATGCTCGCCGGGTGGGACTTCGCCGCCCCTACGGGCTTCGCGGCCCGACTCCAGAGGATGCTGGCCGGCAAGAAGGGCCTGCTGACGACCTTTGCGCTGGGCGCCGTCGGCGGGCTCGTCGCCGGGCCGTGCGTGCTCGCGCCGCTGTTGGCGCTGCTCGCCAAGGTGTTCGACTCGGGAGACCAATGGCTCGGTTTCTGGTCCTTGTTCGCGGCCGCCTGGGGCATGGGCGTGCCGCTCATCATGTTCGGAACCGCGACGGGCGCGATGCCGAAGGCCGGGCCCTGGATGGAGTGGATCAAGAAGCTACTCGCGTTCGTTCTGTTCTGGGCGGCGTTCTACTTCTTGCTCCCGCTCATCGGCGACATGGCCTACAAGATCGGGACGGCGCTCGTCTTAGTCGTTGGAGCCGTCTTCCTCGGTGGGTTCGACCAGCTCACGAAGGATAGCGTGATCGGCGATCGCATCAAGAAGGTCCTCGGTGTCGCCGCGGTGTTGTGCGCCGTCGTGCTTCTTGTTGTCCCGACACCCGCGCGGACGACGCTTTTCACACCGGGGTCCAAGGCCGACATCGACAAGGCCATCGCCCAGCGAAAGCTTGTCGTGCTCGATTTCTATGCCGACTGGTGCATCGACTGCAAAGCGCTCGACAAGAAAGTTTTCAGCAAGCCGCTCGTGATCGAGGCCGCGGAGAACGTCGTCGGCATCAAGATCAACACGGACAAGCACCCGGACGTGGCGAAACGCTTCGGTGTCAAGGGCCCGCCGACGATCGTCTTTATTGGTCGCGATGGCAAGGTCCGCAAGGATCTCTCCTTCGTAGGGAAGAAGTCCCTCGATGAGTTTGTCGAGTTGTTGCGGAAGTTCAAGGAGTAATAGTCCCTGGCCGGAACACGGTTGACATATCAACGGCAGTGCGGCAGGATGTTCGCTGCACGCTGAAAGGAGACGAGATGATGCGCGTGATTTCATTTGCAGTAATTGCCCTCTTGGCTGCGCTGATCGCGGCCGGCTGTAACGGCGGCGAGCAGGGCGGCAGAGGGGCCGCGGCATCGGCCGTGGACAAACCCAAAGATCCCGCCGTCGAGATCGTGGACTTCGAGTTGAAAGACCTCGAGGGCAAGACGGTCCGCTCAGCCGACGTCCGGGCCGGCAAAGTGCTCGTGTTGAAGTTCGGCGCGACCTGGTGCCCGCCCTGCAACGATCAGATCCCACACCTGAACAAGGTCGTCGAGACCTATGGTGACAAGGTGGCCGTGGTCGACGTCGATGTGCGCGAGAAGGCGGCCAAGGTCAAGCCGCACACCAAGAGCCACGGCGTCAAGTACCTCGTGCTGCTCGATGAGAGCGGCGCCATCGGCGCGCGCTACAGCGTTCGCGGCATTCCGACCGTGCTCGTCGCCGGAAAGGACGGCCGCATCGCCTATCGCGGCCACTTCACGTCGTTTGATGCGCTGAAACAGAAGATCGATCCGCTTCTGGAGAAGCAGTAATCAGTCGTCCGTAGGAAGGAGTAGACCGATGAAGAAGCTGACCTGTGCCGCACTGGCTCTCGTGCTATTGAGCGGCGTGCCCGTTGCCGCCTTGGCCCAGGACGCGCAGAAACCGGCGCAGCCGCCCAAGCCGCCGAAGATCGGCGACAAGATCGTGGACTTCACGCTCCGCGACCTGAAGAAGCGCAAGATCAACACGGCCGTGGTCCGGAAGAACCGCATTCTCGTGTTGAAGTTCGGCGCGACCTGGTGTCCGCCGTGCAACAAGCAGATTCCCGAACTCAACAAGGTCGTCGCGGCCTACGGCAAGCAGGTGCTCGTCCTCGACGTCGACGTGCGCGAGAAGGCGGCCGACGTCAGGAACCATAACAGAAGGATGAAGGTCAAGTACCTGACGGTGCTCGACTCGAAGGGCCTGGTCGCGGAGCGGTACGGCGTCACCGGCATCCCGGTCGTCATCGTTGCCGGCAAGGACGCGACCATCGCCTACCGCGCACACTACACGCCGTTCGACCGCCTGAAGCTCGTCATCGACGGCTTGATCGAGGAAGAGAAGAAGCAGGCCGAGAAGGAGAAGGCGACGGACGAGACGAAGCAACCGGACATCGAAGAGGACTTCTGACCCGTCGGCTCAGATGCGCTCGTAGACGAAGATGCGGCGTGTGACGCTGAACTTGACGAGGCGGAGGACTTCCCGCACGGTCCCACCAGCCGCCTCGATGATCCCCGACAGGTCCTCCGTGGCGATGATGGCCCCGCGCGGCGCCAATCGCACCATATTCGACACCATCCCGGCAACGGCCTCGTCCGACGTGGCCGACATCTTTCCGTACGGAACGTTGGCAAGCAGGACGTCGAACGCGCCCGCCACCAGAGCGGCGTCGCCCACTGTCGCGGCCGGCCCGAATCCGAAATGGGCGAGGTTCTTGTTCGTCGCCCACATCATCTTCTGATTGATATCGAAACCGGTGACGTGCGCTCCGAGCGAAGCGGCGTGGATGAGGAGCGTTCCGGATCCGCAGCAGGGGTCCACGACGCGCTCGCCGCCGCGGACGAACAGATTGCAGATCGCGCGGGCCGCCTGCGAAGGCAACGCCGACGAGCAGTCGTGGAGCTTTTCGGCGAACCGTTGCCACTCGGGCTCGCCCCTCTCGAGCGCCCGCCCGAACCACACGCCCTCCCCCGTGACAAAGGCGAGGAAGCGCTCCTTCGGCTCGTCGAGGTTCGGACCGCCCGCAATCGCGTCGGCGAGCGCCGTCGCGATCTCGCGTCGATGGACGCGGAGCCCGCGCGGGATGCGCCGCACTTCGATGCCGAACTCGTCCGATGCGAGGTCGCGGGTCCGAAGCACCGCCGCGGCCCCCTCGGCGTCGGTCCCGTTCGCGAGCAGCTCTATCCCGCAGGCCACGTAGCCGGTGCGGGCAATGTCAATCTCAGAGTCGGCTTCGACGAGCTTGTCGCCCCGGGGCACTGCTCCGGCGAGCGCAACCGCCTCGGCAAGCGCCAACTCGTGCTCGTGTTCGTCGCCCGCGAGCAGATAGACGTAGCTCATCGCTCCACCTCGCTGAAGCCGAACTCAGCGGCGAAGCGGTCGACCAGGCGGGCCGCGACCTCGTCCATCGGCACCGGCCGCCCGAGCACGCGCTCCATGCTCGTGACCCCCTTGTCGCTTATGCCGCAGGGAGTGATAAGTCGGAAGTGACGGAGGTTCGTGCTCACGTTCAGCGCGATCCCGTGGTACGTGGTCCAGCGGCGGATGGCGACGCCCATCGCGCAGAGCTTCTCGTCGCCGACCCACACGCCCGTGAGGCCCTCGTGCCGCCCGGCCTCGATCCCGTAACTTGCGATCACGTCGATGACGATCTCTTCAAGCGTGCGGAAGTAGCGGGCGACGTCGCGCCTCTTGCCGCGAAGCGCCATTACGGGATACGCGACGAGCTGGCCCGGGCCGTGGTAAGTCACATCGCCGCCGCGATCGACTTGGCGGAGTTGGACGCCCTGCTCCGCCAACTCGGCCTCACTGGCCAGAACGTTCGCGGTGTCGGCCCGCCGGCCGAGCGTGATGACCGGCGGATGCTCGACCAGCAGCAGGTGAGCCGGCTTGTCGCCCGAGGCCACCGTCGCGTGCAGTTCTTTCTGAAGAGCCCATACCTCGTCGTAGTCGCGCCGCCCGAGGTCGAGGACGATGAGAACGCTTTCGCTCATGGGGACATCATAGCCCGCGCCCCGCCGCCGCACAAGCCCGGCCGAGGAGCCCCTGCGCGGCCGCGCCGCCGGATTTGTCCCAGGATTTGATGAACCCAAATCGCCCCGCATCGTGTATAATTCTGGTAGGTTTTCAAGTCTCACCCGGAACAGGATCGTGGAGCTAATCAGATGGCTCGCCTGCAAAGAAGTGTGCTGTGCATCGTGGTCGTGTTTGCGTTCATGGGCAGCGCAGCGGCCGATGTCGTTCATCTGGCGAGCGGCGGCACCGTCGAGGGATCGATCGAGACCATCCTCTTTCGCAGCGGTGGCAAGAAGACGACCGTCATTCGTTTTGACGTCGCCGCAATCGCGCTTGCGGGCGGCAGCGAGGACGATGTCCTGACGCTCGGCAGCGAGCAGGTTCTGAAGGGCGAATTGGTGTCCCTTTCGGTCAGATCGATCGGCGGCGTCCTCTCGTTCGGCCGGCCGGACCTCAAGAGCATCACGATTGTCCAGACCCCGATGGACAAGATTCGCGAGACGTACCTGCGCAGGAAGGCGACGCTCGGCGCCGGCGACGCGGCCGCACATTGCGAGTTGGCGGTCTGGTGCAAGGAGAACAAGCTCGACAAGGAGGCGAACGACCTCGCTCAGCGCGCGCTCGCGCTCAAGCCCGACGCCGACACGACCGCGGCGGCTCACGCGATCCTCGGCCACGTCCTTCGCGACGGCCGCTGGGTCGTGATGAGTTCGGAGGCGCCCGGGGCGCCCGAGGCGGCCCCGGAGCCGGAGGTCAATCTCGAGAAGGTCGATCCGGCGCTCGTCGCCAGCATGAACTCGGTCATCGCGAAGTACGTGACAAAGGCGAGCGAGGCGAAGGCGGCGGACCAGGATCTCTGGCGGGCGACCTACCAGGCGAAGTGGGCGGAGTACGGGAAGGCGGCCGCCGCGGCGAAGGTCGTCGTCGACCAGGTGAGCGAACGGGTCCGGCAGGCCCAGAGCGCCGTTGGTGGGCTCGAGCGACAGCGCAGCTCGTGCGGCACGTGCCCGATCCGCAAAAAGGACCTCGAGAACAGGATCAAGGCGGCCAAAGACACGGTCAGGAGCGTCCGCCGCGAGCGCTCGCCGGCCGAGAAATCGTACGCTCGCGCGAAACAGGCGCAGGCCCGGCTCCTGCTTCGGATGCGTGCCGACCGGTCGCGGATCGCCAGACGCGCTGCGGCTCGGAAACGGCGCATCTCGCTCGCACGGTCGAAGATTCAACGGCTCTTGGCGCTTGGGGAGGGAGTGTCCGACGACCAAATGCTCACAATCTGCGAACAGATTTGCGCCAAGTAGCCCGCCGCCCCCTGCCTGCATCCGCCCCCAAAACGAGTCGATATTTTGAACAGGGGGCGACGACGGCGAAAAGCGGTGACAGGGCGGCAGCGAAGCTGCCGTCGGAGTTTGCGAAGCAAACTCCCGCCGTTCCAGCGGAACGGCACGTCTCCGCTTCGCTCCGCAGGTGCCAGTCACCGTTTTTCGCCCGCGCGCCCGCGTGACACAGGGCGGAAACCAGGGACTGCCACTCGCTGGCTGTCCCGGTTTCCGCGCAGTTCCCCCCGGTCAGAGTATCCACTCCCCCCAAAACTTGCGGCTCCGCACAGCACGCCATATAATCGCCTGCTGAAAGTCGGTCGCAGACCCGCGGTTCCTTCCGGGAGAGGCGCTGAATGAGAATCGTTATCACCGGCGGAGCCGGCTTCATCGGTTCCCACTTGAGCGAGCGGCTTCTTGCCGACGGCCACTCCGTAACCGCCGTCGACGATCTGTCAACGGGCTCCCTCGAGAATGTCGCGCATCTTCGCTCGAATCCCGATTTCGAGATCGTGGTCGAGACCGTCACGAATGCGATGGTGCTCGATCATCTCGTGCGAGAGGCCGACCAGGTGTACCACCTTGCCGCGGCCGTCGGCGTGAAGTTGATCGTCGACGATCCGGTCCGCACGATCGAGACGAACATCCTCGGCACCGAGGTCGCGCTCAAGGTCGCCGCGCGCTACGGAACGAAGATCTTCATGGCATCGTCATCGGAGGTGTATGGCAAGGGCGACCGCGTGCCATTCTCTGAAGACGCGGACATGGTGCTCGGGCCGACGACCCACAGCCGCTGGTGCTATTCGTGCTCGAAGGCCATCGACGAGTTCCTCGCCCTGGCCTACCACCGCCAGAAGGGCCTCCCCGTCGTCATCGGGCGCTTCTTCAACACGGTCGGCCCGCGGCAGACGGGGCAGTACGGGATGGTCATTCCGCGGTTCGTCCAGCAAGCGCTCGCCGGCGAGCCCATCAGCGTCTATGGCGACGGCGAGCAGGCGCGCTGCTTCTGCCACGTCGAGGACGTGATCGGCGCCGTCGTCGCGCTCATGGCGGAGCCCAAGGCCAACGGCGGGATCTTCAACATCGGGAGCAACGAGAGCGTCACGATCAACCAACTCGCCGAGATGATCAAGGCGGTCACGGGGAGCGACTCCGAGATCGCCCACATCCCCTACGAGCAGGCCTACGAGGCCGGGTTCGAGGACATGCGGAACCGCCAGCCCGACGTCACCCGCGTCCGCAAGCTGGTCGGCTTCGAGGTCACGCACTCGCTCGAGCAGATCATCGAAGACGTCGCGGCCTACTTCCGGGCGGGCTGACGCCGTTCTCCCCTTCTACTCCGCCCCGTCCCAGCAGAAGGTGCAGACCTTGTCCTTGGGGAGGCCGATGGCCGCGACGAGGTCGGGCAGCCGCTGATACTGGAGCGTCGTGAGGTTGAGGCGCTCGCGGATGTTCTCGATCATCGCGGCATACTTGTCGGAGTCGGGGTCGGCGTACTCGTCCAGATGCACGCCGTCTTTCCCCTCGAGGTTCTTGATGGCCCGCCGGCCGGCGAGGTCGAGTTCGGACCGCGACCGCGAGAAGTTGAGGAACTTGCACCCGTGAACGAGTGGCGGGCAGGCAGGCCGCATGTGGACTTCCTTCGCTCCGGCGGCGTGGAGCCGCTGGATTGTGTCCTTGAGTTGCGTGCCGCGGACGATGGAGTCCTCGCAGAAGAGCATTCGCTGACCTTGAATCAGTTCGTTGACGGGGATGAGTTTCATCACCGCGACGAGGTCGCGAATCTTCTGGTCTTGCGGCATGAAGCTTCGGGGCCACGTCGGCGTGTACTTGACGAACGGCCTGCGGTAGGGCACGCCGGCTTCGCTGGCGTAGCCGATGGCGTGGGCGGTCCCGGAGTCCGGGATGCCGGCGACCATGTCGATCTCCACCGCGTCGTTCCTTTCGAGAGCGGCGCCGCAGCGCTTGCGGCAAGCCTCGACGAAGATTCCCACGT
>CAYLQD010000123.1:0-8001 GCA_964385685.1 uncultured Planctomycetota bacterium
GTCCGAAACATAAGTCATGTTCTGATACTGCTTCATTTGGCTGAAGTGTTACCTTAGACATTGGCATCTCCCTTTCTATGACCCCTGCCCCCTGATCCCTGATCCCTGTTCACTCGCCGTTGTACAATCTTTCCGCCAAACGTTCGGCGAGGCCGGCCTCGCGGATGCGGGCCGCGGCGGCGTCGATGTCGTACTCGACCCGCACGTGCTCGAACACGTGGCTCTCCCGGTCGTATCGGGCGTAGCTCGCGCGCGGATCGCGGTCGCGCGGCTGCCCGACGGCGCCGACGTTCACGAGGCAACATCGCTCCGTCCGGTCGAGGGTGACCCGCTCCGATGTGTCGAGGTTGGGCGGCGCCATGTACACGCGGCTCCCGGCCATCTCGACCGCGTCAATCCGCGCGACACTCCACACCGCCGGCAGGTGGGTGTGGCCGACGAAGCAGAGCGACACGTGGTCCATCGCGTGCGACTCGAAGCATTTCTGCGCGATCCTCGCGTCGCGCACATACTCGCAGAGCGGGTCGCGCGGCGAGCCGTGGACGCCGATCACGCCGGGCTCGATCTCGAGCACCTCGACGAGCCGGTCGCGCAGGAACTCGGCCGACGCGTCGGACAGGTGATCGAGCGTCCACCGCATCGCGTCGCGGGCCGCCGTGCGGACCGGCACGAACCGCCGCTTCTCGGCGCTGAAGTACTCCTTGATGACGGCGTCTTCGTTTTCGAGCCCGGCCTCGCGCAGCATCACGATGTCGTCGTGGTTCGCGAGGTCGACGAACTGGTAGTGGCCAAGGGCCGCCGCGTCGTGGCTGCCGAGGGTGTAGCGAACGGTGTGGTTCTCCTCGAGCGCCTTCAGCCGCTCGATCACTTCGTTCGGCGCGGGGCAGTAGCCGATGAGGTCGCCGAGGCACACGATCTCGTCGGGCGCGGGGCCCGACTCGATGTCGCGGGCGACGGCCTCCAGCGCCTCGATGTTGCCGTGGATGTCGGAGATGAGAACGAGCGTCGGCACGAGCGATCCTCACACGAGCTTCAGCTTGAGCGTCTTGATCTCGAACGGAGCGAAGCGCAGCTTCAAGGAGCAGTCCTTCGGCCTGATCGCGCGGCCGAGCGTCTTGCGTTCGAGCAGGTCGCACTCGAGCGCCGACTGCACGGGCAGCGGCGTGACGAGAGTTGCGTTCGCGCGGCCGCCGTGCGCCTCGTACAGCCGCAGCACGAGCGCGTCGGAGCCGTCCTCGGCGCGTTTGACCGTGTCGAGCACGACGGACGGCGAGTCGACCTCGAAGAACGCGCAGGCCTTCGGCAGGCTGCCCTTCCGGGGCCGCGGCATCGTCGCGGCGAGCGGCACGTTGAACTCGTGCGCCCTCCGGACCACGCGGGCCTCGGCGTGGTCGCCCGCGTGCGGCAGGATCGCGTAGGCGAACTCGTGATGCCCGCGGTCGGCGGTCGGGTCGGGCTCGGTCGGCGCGCGGAGCAGCGTCAGCCGCATCGTGTTGCCGTGGATGTCGTAGCCGTACTTGCAGTCGTTGAGCAGGCTGACGCCGTAGCCCGGCTCGGACAGGTCGGCCCACTTGTGGCCGCAGACCTCGAACTTCGCCGCGTCCCACGTGGTGTTCATGTGCGTCGGGCGGCGGACGCTGCCGAACTGAATCTCGTACGTCGCCTCCATCGCGCGGACGTCGACGGGGAACGCGACCTTCAGCGCCTTCTGATCCTCGTGCCAGTCGGCCTTCGTCTCGAAATCGACGCGGGCGGCGTGGGCGTGGAGCACGATCCGCTGGACGAGCGACGACTTGCCGAACGAGCGGCGAACCTCGACGGCCGCGCGAACGGGCCCCCGCTCGACGACCCTGACGGACGTCGCGTCCGGCAGGGCGAGCCGCTCGTCGCGCGGATGGTCGTCGAGTTCCCACGCGTCCCAGTAGTGGGGCCGGTCCTCGAAGAGCTGCAGCTCGTTGCCGCGGCCGCCGCGCAGCGCGTCGCGGCGGTCGACCTTGTCGAGAAGCGAGGTCAGCTCCCCGTTCCGATTGATGCGGACGCGCACGAAGTCGTTCTCAAGCAGGCGTTCCGTGACCTTGAGCGCGCCGGCCTTGCGTCTCGCCGCCTTGTCGACCAGCCGGTAGACCTCGTAGCCCATCGCGGGCACGTCGTCCGCGAGGAACATGACGTCGCCGTTCGGACACCTCTGCGACGGCACGCTCCGGCCCTCGGCGTCGACGACGTGCGCCCGGCCTTTCGTCTCCGGCCGAATGCGGGCCACGCCGGTGTGGTCCCACGCGAGCGCGTTCCAGACGACCACCGGCCGGCCGTCGCCGGTCGTGTCGATCTGCTTCGCGATCGCCGCGGCCGCGTCATCCGCCAGCGACGTGGTCTTGGCAAGCACCTCGCGGTGCTGCTCCGTCGTCTGCACATACGCCTCGGCGATGGACGTGCCCGGCAGGACGTCGTGGAACTGGTTCAGGAGGACGAGCTTCCAGCACTCGGTGAGCGTCTTCTGGTCGTACCGGCCGCCGACGACGGACCCGACGGCGCCGAGGAACTCGGCGTTGCGGAGCGCCAGCTCGCACCGCCGGTTGAGCTTCTTCGTCAGCGCCTGCGAGGTGAACGTGCCGCGGTGGAACTCGAAGTACAGCTCGCCGACCCAGCGGGGGAGGTCGGCGGCCTCGTCGCGGAGCGCGTGGAAGAAATCGCGGATGAATCCCATCCGGCAGCGCGGCAGCCCGTCGAAGTCTTTCGCGCGGCGGGCGTTCTCGATCATCGCGGGCGTCGGCCCGCCGCCTCCGTCGCCGTGACCGAATTGGACCAGCGCCAGCTTGCTGCGGTCCCGCTCGCTGTAGTTCGTCTCCGTCCGGATGAGGTCGGCCGGATCGTTCGTCATCCCGTAGTTCTCTCCGGGCAGGAAATGGGCCAAGATCTCGCTGCCGTCGATGCCTTCCCAGCAGAATGAGTTGTACGGGAACTTGTTGGTGTCGTTCCAGCACAGCTTCTGCGTCGTGAAGAAGTCGATGCCGCCCTTCTTGAGGATCTGGGGCAGCGCGGCGGAGTAGCCGAAGACGTCCGGCAGCAGCAGCACGTCGACGTCGATGCCGAACTCCTCCCGGGCGAACCGCTTGCCGAAGAGCACCTGGCGGACGAGCGATTCGCCCGATGTCACGTTGCAGTCCGGCTCGACGTACATCCCCGTCGACACCTCCCACCGCTTCGAGCGGACGGCGCCGCGGATGCGCTCGTAGAGCCGCGGGTAATGCTCCTTCGTCATCTCGTACAGCGCGCTCTGCGACTGTGTGAACCGGAAGTGCGGGAACCGGTCGAGGTAGTGGATCATCGATGAGAACGTGCGGGCGCACTTGCGGGTCGTCTCCCAGAGCGGCCAGAGCCAGACGACGTCGAGGTGCGAATTGCCCGCGAGAGTCAGCTCGGCGGCCGAATCGTGGGCGCGGTGAGCGAAGAGCGGCCGGAGCATCCGCCGGCACCGCCGCGCGGCCTCGTTTGCGTCATCGGCGCGGAAGTCGAACGCTCGGGCCGCCTTTTCGACGCCATAGCGGATCCCGGCGCTCCGCGAGCCGTCCTGCGGCAGCGCGTCCGCGGCCTGGATGAGGAAGTCGAGATCGCGAGATAGCTGCCGCACATCTTCGTTCACCGCGGCCAGCTCGGCGCGGGCGAGCTTGGGCCGGCCACTATATCCGCCGAACGCGCCGTTCGCTCCGGCCTCGACAAGGATCTCGACCGTCCGGCGGCCGCCGGGCAGCGCGACCTCGTCCCGCTGGGCGTTAAGCCCGACGAACGGGACCTTGTCGACGAACGCGACCGCTTCGCTTCCGGCGTCGATCCGCGCGACGACCGGCCTTCCTTTCCGCGCTTTCGGCGCCTGAAACCGAAGTCGAAACCACGCCGTCCGCCACGGCCCGCCCCAGCGCGCGCCGATCTTGCACGGCTTGAACCGCCGCCGCGCGGCATCGACTGCCGCCACGCACTCCTTCGTCTCCCAGATGCCGATATCACCGATCGGCGCGACATCGGAGTAGATCAGCCCGGCGATATCCTTCGCGAGCCGCTTGGTGACTGCCCAGGGCCGGTCGAACGGAGACATGAGCGGTTCCTCGATGGGAAGGGGTCAGCTCGCGCTCGCGAGCGGGGGGAGGTTGGCGGCGAGGTCGGCGTTCGCGGCCTTGACCGCCTCTTCGATCGCGTGCTCCCACATCTGGTTGTCGGGCGTGCGGTGTGCGAGGATGATCTTGCGCGACGCGGCGATCACGGCCCCGTGCCCGTTCTCGTCGAAGGCCGCGGCGACGTCGGCCGCGGTCGCTCCCTGCGCGCCGTAGCCGGGGAGGAGGAAGATCGAGCGGGGCATCAGCTCGCGGAGCGCGGGGATGTCTTCGGGATAGGTCGCGCCGACGACGGCTCCGACGGCGCTGTACCCGCGGTCGCCGACGTGGTCGCGGCCCCACTCGTCGACTTTCTTCGCGACGCGGACGTACATCGGATCGGGATCGCCCCGTTTGCCCTGCACCTCGTGCGCCGTCTGGTTGCTGCTGCGCACCATGACGAACAAGCCCTTGGTCGAGTCGGCGGTCGCGCGGAGGAAGGGTTCGAGCCCCTCCCAGCCGAAGTAGGGGACGACGGTCGCGGCGTGCGCGGCGCCGTGGTGGATGATGTGTTCGCCCAGCTCGGTCGCGCCGAGGTGGGCCCGCGCGTAGGCGTCGGCCGTGCTGCCGATGTCCGACCGCTTCACGTCGGCGATGGCGACCAGCCCCTTCCCGGCGGCGTACCTCAGCGTGTCTTCGTAGGCGCGGTAGCCGGCCGCGCCGAGCAGCTCGTAGAACGCGACCTGCACCTTCACCGCCGGCACGTAGGGCGCGACGATGTCGATGATGATCTTGTTGAACGAGACGATCATGTCCGCGGCGGCGCCGGCCGTCGGGCCCGACGCCTCGAGCGCCGGCTCGCGCAGATCGTTCGGGATGTACTCGAGCCGCGGGTCCAGCCCGACGACCAGCCGGCTCTGCTTCGCGTCGATCGCGTCCATCAGCACGTCGGCGAAATTACGCATCGTTCGCTCCCTAATCCTCTCGCTCTCACTCTCACTCTTACTCTCACTCTTACTCTCACTCTTACTCTCACTCTTATTGAGTCCCATGTTGATAATGGAAATGGCCAATGCGTTTCGGAGATTCTTCGCTGACGCTCAGAATGACATGTCCCACGCAACGGGCTGTAGTTATGTCATCCTGAGCGAAGCGAAGGACCTCTGTTGTTCCTCGGTGTTGTTCCATTCGCAACATGAGCTTCAATAGAAGCTGTTTCAAAAGCCTGGGCGGCGACCTCGAAGACCTGGTGGGGCAGGCATTCCTGCCTGCCAAATGGCGGACAAGAATGTCCGCCCCACTGTTTTGAAACAGCTTCTTACTCTTGCTCCTACTCTTACTCCTAATCTTACTCCTGCTCTCACTCTCGTGCCCCGTCGACTCCTGGCGAGAAGGGAGGCCGGGAGTAAGAGTAAGATTATGAGCAAGAACAAGACATGAACCGAAAGAGCACTCCTTCTCCACCAACTCCGTCTTACAACATCGAGACCGGGTCCACGTCGACGGCGACGTGCACCCGCCGGCCCTTGCTCATCGCCGGTTTCGCAGCAGCTATCATATCGTGAATCGTATGTGATTTTCCAGCCAGCAGCAGCAGATGCCAGCGGAACCGGTTCTTGATCCGCTCGATCGGGCAGGGCTGCGGCCCGTGCACGAGCCCCGGCGTGTCGGCCTTCTTGAGCGCGCGGGCGACGGCCTCGGCGACCTTGCGGACCTCGCCCCCGTCGGTCCCGTCGATCAGAATCCGCGCCGCGCGGCCGTAGGGCGGCATGTTGAGCGCCCGGCGATGCACGAGTTCCTGCTCGGCGAACGCGTGGAAGTCGTGCGCGGCGGCGCACGTCATCGTGTAGTGGTCGGGCTGATGCGTCTGGACGACGACGAGCCCGCCCTTGGGCCCGCGGCCCGTCCGCCCGGCGACCTGCGCGATGAGCTGAAACGTCCGCTCGCCCGCTCGGAAGTCCGGCAGGTGGAGCGCCGTGTCGGCATTGACGACGCCCACGAGCGTCACGTTCGGGAAGTCGAGCCCCTTCGCGATCATCTTCGTGCCGACGAGGATCTTGACGCGCCCGTCGCGGAACGCGTCGAGCACGCGCGCGTGGGCCCCGCGCCCGCGGACCGAATCGGAGTCCATCCGCGCGCACTCGACGCCGGGGAACCGCGCGAGGATCTCCTCCTCGACCCGCTCGGTGCCGAGGCCGACGGACTTGACGCCGGGCTCCCGGCACTCGGGACACGCGTCGGGCACGGCCGCCCGCTCGCCGCAGTAGTGGCAGACGGCGCGGCGGAGCTGCTTGTGATACGTCATCGAGATATCGCAATGGCGGCACCGCATCGCCCAGCCGCACCGCGGGCAGAAGACATACGTCGCGAACCCGCGCCGGTTCAGGAAGATGATGACCTGCTCGTCGCGCTCGAGCCGATGCTCCATCAGCCCGACGAGCCGCCGCGAGAGGAACCGGAACTGCCTGACCGCGGGCATCTCCTTGCTCATGTCGACCAGCTCGACCTTCGGCATCGGCCGCCCGCACACCCGGCCCGGAAGCTCGGCCAGCTCGTACTTCCCGGTCCGCGCGTTGTGGTAGCTCTCGAGCGACGGCGTCGCCGACCCGAGCACCACGACGGCCTTCTCGAGCCGACCGCGGACGACCGCCACGTCCCGCGCGTGATACCGCGGCACCGAGTCCTGCTTGAAGCTCGACTCGTACTCCTCGTCGACGACGATCAGCTTGAGCGTCGGCACCGGCGCGAAGATCGCCGACCGCGCACCGACGACGACCCGCGACCGGCCCGACCGGATCTCGCGCCATTGCTCGTTCCGCTGGCTCTCGGTCAGGTGGCTGTGGAGCACGGCGACGTGGTCGAACCGCGCCTTGAACCGGCGGACCGTCTGCGGGGTCAGCGAGATCTCGGGCACGAGCACGATGGCCCCTTCACCCTGGGCGACGCACCGCTCGATGGCCTGGAGATAGATTTCGGTCTTGCCGCTGCCCGTGACGCCGTCGAGCAGGACGACCCCGCCCTCGCCGCGGTTGTGGATGTCCATGATGCGGCTCAGGGCCGACCGCTGCGCCGGCTCGAGTTCGAGCGGCTCCTCGCGCTCGGCGCGGAGCGAGAGCAGCGGGTCGTCGGCTATCTTGCGGCGGAGGAACCGAACGAGCTGTTTCTTGTGGAGCGAGCGGATCGGGCTTGGGGTGCAGTCGGCGAGGCGGGCGAGTTCCTCGATCGTCACCTCGTGGTCGAGCGCCGAGAGCACGTCGAGCACGCGCGCCTGCTTCGGCGAGCGGCGCTCGAGTTCCTCGATCTTCGTGCGCACGTCGTCGATCATCACGGCCGGGTGCACGATCGTCTCGGTCCGCTGCTCCGTCCCGCGTTTGACCCCGCCGGGCACGGCCGCGTCGAGCGCCTGGCCCCAGCCGCAGGCGTAGTAGCTCGCGATCCACCTCGTCAGCTCGAGCAGCCCCGGCGCGATGAGCGGGTCCTCGTCCATCACGCTCTGGACGTCGAGCACGCGCTTCAGGTCGGTCGTCTCGGACAGCGCGACGCAGTATCCGATCGCCGAGCGTTTGCGGAACGGCACGCGAACGCGGCGGCCGGGGACGACGTGGTCGCGCAGGATCTCCGGCACGCGGTAGGTGAACGGCTTATCGACCGCGATATCGAGCGCCACGTCTGCGAAGAGGTCGGCCATGGTTCCGCCCGCGGAAACTCGTCTCCTGCGGTCATTATAGCCGACAGAGGACGCCCGGCAAGCTGCTCCCCATGCTACGGAGTACGAATTGCGACGGGTCGCTGGTTCCGGCGCTGCCCCTCCCGCCCCGAGTGGATATTTTGAACGCGGGGTGGCCGACTGGCGCCTCCTCATTCCGTGGCACGGCCATCTTGGCCGTGCGTCACACGCCCATCCCTTCGGCCTGGC
>CAYLQD010000124.1:0-7657 GCA_964385685.1 uncultured Planctomycetota bacterium
ATAACACAGGACGGCCTGTTTGTCATGCACCCGGTGAGAAATGCGGGTTAGGAGGTGTAGGCCCGTGTGTGTCAGGATGTTAGGAACGTCGATGTAAAAGTGATCCGATCGTCCGCCGCTGCGGCGCCGCCGCGCGGCACCATCCGCGCACGCTGCTGCGCTTGGCCGGTCAGCTGGAGAGCCCGGAATCTGTGTTGCCGATCAAGAAGACCACGCTCGTCCGACAGCCGGGAGAGCCGGTTCACGAGGAATTGTCCGAGGCGGGCGGCCGATCCGTCTTTCCTGGCCAGCGCTGAAAGCAACGACCCCGCTCCGTGCCTTTGCTGGATTGGCGAGGGGGGCGGGGAATTGGCTTGCGCCGACCTCGGGCGGCATCGCCGGTAAACTCAGCCGTCTCGACGCGATCAAGAACGACGGGCGAACGGCGGGGCGGCGGGCGCCCGCTCTGAGCGGGGGCCGCACGTACGGCCGTCCCTCCCTGATGCAGCCCCGTTCACGGGGCTTCCCCGACGGGCTCAAGCCGCTACCCCGTGATGCCGGAAAAGCCCCGTGAACGGGGCTTTGGCCGCAGGGAAGCGCCCGTCCGCCTCACCCGGCCTCAAAGGCCGGGCCTGGACTCGGAGCTAAAGCTCCTCGCAAAGGCCCGTGAACGGGCCTCAACGGCGGCGCAAAGTGGGGGCGGGCCAAGCCCGAATGCGCTTGGCCGCCGCCGGCCGCGCGCTACAATGTCCCGGCGTCTGAACGAGGACCTGATAGCGTTAAGGAGTGCGGCATGAAGCTGAACGACACCTGGCCGGTGCTGACGAGCTACGACGCGGACCACCTGCGGCGGATCGCGCTGCCACTGGGCGGAATCGGGACGGGGACCGTCTCGCTCGGCGGGCGCGGCGACCTCCACGACTGGGAGATCGTCAACCGGCCCGCGAAGGGATTCACGCCCGATCGCTGCTTCTTCGCGCTCTATGCCAAACCGGCCGGCGGCGAGCCGGTCGCCCGCGCGCTCGAGGGGCAGATCGACGAGGCCGACTACGAGGGCGTCAACGGATGCCCGCTCCCCAACCACGGGCTGCCGCGGTTCCGCTCCTGCGCATTCCACGCCGCCTACCCGCTCGGCCAGGTCGCGCTGTCCGATCCCGACGTGCCGCTCGACGTGCGGCTCGAGGCATTCAACCCGCTGATCCCGCCCGACGCCGACCGAAGCGGCATCCCCGTCGCCGTGATGCGGTTCGTCCTGCGGAACAAGACGGGCCGGCGCGTGTCCGCGTCGGTCTGCGGCAGCATGACGAACTTCGTCGGGATCGACGGGTCCGGCGGCGCGTGCAAGGGGAACGTGAACACGTTCAGGCGCGGGGCGCGCGTCCGCGGGCTGCTGATGAGTTCGAAGGGCGTGCGCAAGTCGGCCGAGCAATACGGGACGATGGCGCTGACGGCGCTCGCTGGGACGGGCGTGACGCATCGGACGTCGTGGGCGGGGGGCGGCTGGTCGGTGCCCGTGCTCGATTTCTGGGACGACTTCAGCGCCGACGGCCGGCTCGACCCGCGGCCCATCGACGGGAGCGACTCGCCCGTCGGCTCGCTTGCCGTGAGCACGACCGTCCCGCCGCGCGGCACGAAGACCGTCACGTTCCTCGTCACGTGGCACTTCCCGAACCGCCAGACGTGGACGCCGAAGCCCGCCGGCGACGCCGGCTGCTGCGGCAGCGACACGATCGGCAACTACTACACGACGCAATATAAGGACGCGTGGGAGGCCGCGGTCAAGACGGCCGGCTCGCTCGCGACGCTCGAGGCCGACACGGTCGAGTTCGTCCGGGCCTTCTGCGAGACCGACCTGCCCGACGTCGTGAAGGAGGCGGCTCTCTACAACGTGAGCACCCTCCGCACGCAGACGTGCTTCCGCACGCGCGACGGCCGGTTCTTCGGGTTCGAGGGCTGCGGCAACTGCGCCGGCTGTTGCCACGGTTCCTGCACGCACGTCTGGAACTACGAGCAGGCGACGGCGTTTCTGTTCGGCCCGCTCGCGCAGTCGCTCCGCGACACGGAGTTCGCCCACGCGACCGACGAGAACGGCCTGATGTCGTTCCGCGTCAACCTGCCGCTCACGCACCGCGCCCACGACTTCGCCCGCGCCGCGGCCGACGGCCAGATGGGCTGCCTGATGAAGCTCTGCCGCGACTGGCAGCTCTCGGGCGACGAGCAGATGCTCCGGAAGCTCTGGCCGCACGCGAAGAAGGCGCTCACATTCTGCTGGATCCCCGGCGGCTGGGACGGCGACAAGGACGGCGTCATGGAGGGCTGCCAGCACAACACGATGGACGTCGAGTACTACGGCCCGAACCCGCAGATGGGCATCTGGTATCTCGGCGCGCTCCGGGCCGCCGAGGAGATGGCCCGGCACATGGGCGACGACGACTTCGCCGACGAATGCATCGTGCTGTTCGAGCGCGGCCGCGCGTGGATCGACGAGCATCTGTTCAACGGCGAGTTCTACGAGCACCACATCCGCATCCCGAAGGACCCGTCGGAGATCGCCGAGGGCCTGTCGATCGCGATCGCGGGCGGCCGGACGGGACGCGACTGGCAGCTCGGAAAAGCGTGCCTCGTCGACCAGCTCGTCGGGCAGTTTATGGCGCACGTCTGCGGGCTCGGCTACCTCGTCGACCGCTCGCACGTGCGCACGACGCTCCGCAGCATCATGAAGCACAACTTCCAGCGGCTCGACGGGCACTTCAACAACATGCGAACATACGCGCTCAACGGCGAGCAGGCCCTGCTGATGGCGACGTACCCGCGGGGCGGCCGGCCGAAGCACCCGTTCCCGTACTTCAACGAGGTCATGACGGGCTTCGAGTACACCGCCGCGATCGGGATGCTCTACGAGGGGCAGACGGCGAGCGGGATCAAGGCGATCGCCGCGGTCCGCGCGCGCTACGACGGCAAGAAGCGCAGCCCGTTCAACGAGGCGGAATGCGGCCACCACTACGCCCGCGCGATGGCCTCGTGGGCGGCCGTGCCCGCGCTCACCGGCTTCCATTATTCCGGCGTCGACGGCGCGATCACGTTCGCCGCGAAGGACGGCCGCCACTTCTGGTCGAACGGGCACAGCTGGGGCACCTGCCGCATCAAGACGACGAAGCGCGAAGCGGACGTCGAGCTGACCGTGACGTCGGGCTCGCTCCGGCTGCGGAAACTGACGCTCACGGGGCTTGGCGAGGTCGCCTTCCCGCGGGCGAAGACGGTCCGCGCGGGCAAGCCACTAAGGATAACTGTGTGAGGGAGCCGCGATGACTGATGGAGCGGCGTCCGTCCGCAACTACTTCGTTGATGAGGCCGGGGACAGTGTGCTTTTCAACCGAAGAGGCCGTGTGATCATCGGCACCGAGGGGTGCTCGCGTTTCTTCATCCTCGGTTTGCTTGACGTCGCAGACCCTCTCGCTCTCAGCGACGACTTGGATGAATTGAGGGCGAATCTGTTGGCCGACCCGTACTTCAAGGACGTTAGTTCGATGCAACCGTCAGCGGGAAAAACGGCGCACGCCTTCCACGCCAAGGACGACCTCCCGGAAGTGCGCCGCGAGGTATTCGCCCTGCTCAAACGACACGAATTGAAGTTCTTCGCCGTCGTGCGTGACAAGCAGTCCGTTCTTGCCGATGTGCGAGAGCGCAATGAACGTGATCCGGCGTATCGCTACCACCCCAATGGACTCTACGACCAACTGGTGAAGCGTTTGTTTCGGGACCGCCTTCACAAGGATGATGCCTATCACATCTGCTTTGCGAAGCGCGGTTTTTCCGACCGGACGGAGGCCTTGTCCCGAGCCCTGTCTGTTGCGCGGGAGAGGTTCCGGCAGAAATGGGGTATCATCAGCGCAGCTCCAATTCAGGTCAAGCCGAGCATCCCCAAGCGGGAGGCCGGTCTGCAGGCCGCTGATTATTTTCTGTGGTCGCTCCAGCGGCTCTACGAAAGGCGGGAAGACCGGTTTTGTGAGTTGTTGTGGCCGGCCTTCAGTCTGGTGCACGACGTTGACGACACACGGCAGGCGCCGTACGGCGTATACTACACGCAGAGAACGCCACTCACCCTCGGGAAGATGAAAAAAAAGCCGGAGATATAGGAGAAGGCAACCGCAGTCGCCCGCCCACACGGCGTGGAGCCGATTTTCATCTCCGGTCTATTAGCACCTTACACCATGTGTGCGATGATGTCAACCAGGATTTCACGATGAGAACTGACGAGATACTCCGGCGCCTCGACATCCGCCGCGACGACTACGACGACCTCCACGTCACGCGGATGATGCACGCGTTCGTCGCCGTCTCGGCCGGGCGGGTCGTGAAGGTCGAGGAGCCGCGGCTCCGCACCTGCCCGCTCGTCAACGTGCTCTACGACGTCGATCAGGACGTCGACCGCGCGGAAATGAAGCGGCTCGTGGTCGAGATGACGGAGGAGAAGATCGCGACGTTCGGGCACTTCACCGAGCGGCGCGAGCTGCAGCGGTCCGACATCGCCGTGCCGTTCGGCGCGTCGGAGATGATGATGATCGCGATGCCGAAGGGCGTGCTCGATTGCGCCGTGACCGTCTGCGACGGCGCCGGGACGGTCGTCGCGGCCGAGCCCGACCTCGTGCAGGGGGTCGGCGCGCGGATGAACGGGCTCTTCTACACGTCGCCCATTCCGGCGACGGTCGCCGGTGTCCGCGAGCGGGGCGGCGTCGTGCCGTTTCCCGAGACCGCCGAGATCGACCAGGTCGAGGGCGTCCGCCGCGCGGCCGAGATGGGGTATCGCCGCATCGCCGTCACCATCAACGGGTGCCTCGGCGACCGGCTGGCCGACGTGCGGGCCGTCGAGCGCGAGTTCGGCGTCGCGGTCACGATCATCATCGTCTGCACGACGGGCGCCGGGCGGCCGCGGGTCGAGGAGGTCCGCGACCACGCCGACATGGTCTGGAGTTGCGCGTCCGAGGGGATTCGGACCGTCGTCGGCCCGGCGTCCGTCATCCAGGTGACGACGGCGATTCCCGTGTTTGCGATCACGGAGCGCGGCGTGCGGTTCCTCGCCGCCTACTGCGACACGCCTGCGGCATTCGACGACCTCGACCTCGGGCGGCAGTATCTGATCGCGGGGAACAGCGGCGGACGGGGGATTCGGATGGGGAAGATGAAGACCGCCATCGCTGAACGGCAGTTGCCCGTCCGCAGCGCGCAGGAGCCGTCGCCGCTCACGGACTGACGGCATCCGGCGGGGGCGTGTCCGCGGGCTCCTGCTCGGCGGTCTCCGCGGCGTGTATGGGCCACGTGACCGTGATCTGGAAGCCGGTGCCGAGAGCGCCGGTCGTGACAAACTCGCCGCCGTGACGGCGGACGGCGGAGATGGCGATCGCGAGCGCGAGGCTGTCGGCACTAGCCTCATAATCGCCAATCTCCGGTCCGCCCCTCCCGTCTGTATCGGCTTCGAGTGTCCGGCACAGCTCCAGCGCCTTCCCGACGTCGTCGGGCCAGCGCGCGGGCTCTCCGGTCGCCCCGACCGCTGGCGTGGTGATCGTTACGGCGACGAATCCTCCCCTCTCCTCCGCCGCCAGCTCGAGCGTCCCATGGCTCGGCGCCAGATCGAGCGAGCGATAGAGCAACTCGATGATCACCTGTTCCAGCGGGGCAACATCGGCCTGCACCCTCGGCAGGGCTCCGTAGGTCTTTCGAATCTCGACATCCCGGTCGGCGGCCAGCCTGCGGCAGACCGTGATGCAGCGGTCGAGGGCCGCCGCGAGATCTGCGGGTCCCGGCGCCGGAGGCAGGTCGTGACCGGGGAACAGCGTTTGAAACGCCCGAACAAGCTCCGCGATCCGCTCGCCATAGTGGGCGTTCGTCTCCAGCGCCCGCCGCAACTCGTCATCGGTCCCCTCGTTGATCGCTTTCGACGCGATGCTCACCACGCCCACGAGCAGGCCGTTGATGCGGTGGGTGATCTCGCGCGCGACCCGGCCGCTGAGCGCCTGTCGCGCCAGTTCCGTGAGTCCGTGTGGTTTAGTCGTCCGTTCGACCACGAGATCTTTCCTCCTCCACAGGGAGGATAGGCCACCCGGGAGGGCGCGTCAAAGCATGACGCTGGAAGAGCGTGTCGGACTAAACAGAGGGGTTGGGTGTGGACGCAATCCGGCGGGTACGTGCTACGGGCGGTTCGTCGTCTTGTTCTCCGACCACCATTTCGCGCAGCGGCCGATGGCCTTCGTGCCCGTGCCGAAATCTCTTCCGACGATACGTCCGACGGCCGCGGCCGCCGCGGCTTGAGCCGACGGCGTCGCCCAGTCTTCGCCGAGCACCCCCGCGAGACGTGGGACCGAGGCGCGATGCTTTGTGCGGCCCAGATAGCGGGCCGCCGCGACGGTCAGGTCGCTGTTCTTGCGGGCGATGGCCGTGTCGAGAGCCGCGCGGAAAACGGGAAGCAGGGCGGGGTCGTCGTACCGGGCGAGCCCCTCGACCGCGTATTGGAAGTTGGGCTGCGGCTGATGACTCTTCCGCGCCGCGGCCAGCAGGATGGCCTTGTGGTCCTTGTCCTTGTTTGCGTCCCACCATTCCCGCCATGCATCGATGCCCTCCGCGCGAACCGCCGGCGCCCCGTTCCGGAAGTCGACCTGTGAACGATGCCCCGTAATCTTCTGAAGAGCGAGGTCGGCCGTCAGGCGGACGGACGGCGCGGCATCGGCGAGCGCGTTGACCAGGCGCGGCACGGCGCTGAGTTCGCCCATCTGGCCGAGCTGGTAGGCGGCAAGCCGCCGCGCGGCGTCGGGCTTGTCTTTGTCGGCCAAAACGCCCAAGAGCCGCTTGATGCGCTCGGAGCGCTTCTCCGGCGTCTCGCGCGGCTCGACGATTCCCACGGCCGTGCGGGCGGCGCGGCGCGCCGCGCCCAGCTTGTCGGCCGCCAGAAACCGGCTCGCGGTCTTCAGCTCGTAGAACTTCCGGTCGCTCTTCACCAGGAGCCAGACGCCGTTCTGGTTGAGCTTCAGCGTCACGCCGCCGGGCTTCGGGATGCCAGGGAACCCGAGCCGCACCGTCTTCCTCTCGAGCTTCGGATCGCCCTTCAGCACCTCGATGACGGCGATCGTCGCGACGTCCGTGCGGAATTTCTGCCCCATCTGCAGCAGGTCGGGGTCCAACTCCCCCTCGGTGATCCGGACCACCTGCCCCAAGACGACGACGTCCGACTGCTTGATAAGCTCGACCAGCGGATCGGCGTCGGCGGCGTCCGCACGCGGGCACGCCGCACCGGCCGCCAGGACCATCCCGATCAGAAACACCATTCGCACAGACTTCATGGCAGACGCTCCCTGAGTGAAACCGGTCAACATCCAATTGTACGCGCGGAAGGCGCCGCTGACAAGCCGTCGCTGCCCTGAGTCATCCCCAGTTTTGCGGAGGGTTCTGTCGAGGCCCGTTTACGGGCCTTTCCGAGTCCGCCAACGGCGGACGAGAATAGGCCCCGGCTTCAGCCGGGGTAACTGGGCGGCGTAAACGCCGGCTAGCCCCGTTCACGGGGCTTCCCCTGCCACCCGCCGGCGCGGCCTGAGCCGCTGGGTAAGCCCGGTGAACCGGGCTGGAACAACATAGAGGGTCTCCCGCCGGGTTACCCCCGCTCAAAGTTTACCCGCCAGGTGGGTATCCC
>CAYLQD010000125.1:0-7625 GCA_964385685.1 uncultured Planctomycetota bacterium
GAGGAGCTTCAGCTCCGAGTGCAGGCCCCGCCTTTCAGGCGGGGTGAAGCGGGCGGGCCCGTCCTTGCGGCTAAAGCCCCGTTTACGGGGCTTCTCTGCGATCAGAGGGCAACGGCTTGAGCCGGTCGGGGAAGCCCCGTGAACGGGGCTGCACCCAACAATGACGGCCGAACGTGTGACCCCCGCTCAAAGCGGGGGCCTGGACTCGGCCCTAAAGGGCCTCGCGAAGCGGCGTGAACGCCGCTGAGACAGCCGCTCCTCAAAGCGCGGGCGGGCTAGGCGTTCGGCGGCGCGGGCGAGCGCGCAGCTACTCCTCGCCGCTGTCCATGAAGAGGAGGCCGCGGTCCGGCACGGGCACGCGGGTGCCGTCGGGCTCGGTCAGGACGGAACCGGCCGGCCCGTCGCCGACAAAACGGCCGCCGCCCGGGATGAACTGGACGTGGGAGTCGGCGTAGACCACATGGAGCCCCTTACCATGATTGCCGGGCTTGTCGCAGGCCATGACGGACGCGCTGGACACCTTGGAGCACGTGAGATCATGCGATGTGTTTCGGCGCGCGTATCGGCCGACGAGCCCCTTGCAGCGTCCGGCGTAGCTGATAGCGTCGTCGGCGATCTCCGCGTGGTCGGCGAAATCCAGCGGCGGCGCTGGCGGCAGGTCGCCGGTGTCGTCGGTGTAGGGGCACACGAACACCTGCGTGTCGGAGACAACGCCCTGCCAGTAAAGAACGGCAAGCCAGCAGTCGCCGCGAAACGCGAGCGCCGGCTCCGGAAAGCTCGAGCCGCCGCCCCACTTGCACAGGTACATGTTCGCCGCCGTGCCGAGTTGCCTGAGGTTGGACATGCACTGACGCCGCTTCGCCTGCTCCCGCATCAGAACTCCGACACCCAGAACCACGATGATACAGACAATGATGATCAGAATCTCGGTGACCGACAGGCCGGAGTCTCGACGACGCAGATTCACTCAGCTACTCCCTCGACAGCCCCCCATTATTGAAGCTCATGTTGAGAATGGAACAACACCGAGGAACAACAGAGGTCCTTCGCTCCGCTCAGGATGACACAACTACAGCCCGTTGCGTGGGACATGTCATTCTGAGCGTCAGCGAAGAATCTCCGGAACGCATTAGCCATTTCCATTATCAACATGGCACTCAATAGCTCTTCGGCGCCGGGAGGTGATGCCAGAAGACGCGGATGGGCGTCTCGCGACGGGCCTTCGCGGTGAACGCGTCGACGTGCTTCTCCCACAGTTCGTCGCGGAGGCGCTGCCGGATCCCGTCGCGCGCCTCCTCGAACGTCGGGACCTTGCCGGGCCGCACCTCTTCGAGCCGGAGGAAATGAAGGGCGCCGCCGCTCTCGAACACATCGGTCACGTCGCCGGGCTTGGCGATGCCGAAGACACGGTCGGCGAAGATGACGCCCGACTGACCCTTGAGCATCGGTTCGAGCAGGCCGCCCTGCTCCGCCCACGGGCCGCCGGACCGCTCCTTTGCGAGCGCGGCGAAGTCGGCGCCGTCGAGCACCTTCTGCCGCAGCGCGTCGATCTCGGCGCGCGCCTCCTCCGCCGGCCGCTTGCCGACCTCGGCCGTCATCACCCGCGCGACGCGCGTCTCGGGCAAGGCGAGCAGGTCTTTGTTCCGCGTGTACCACTCGGCGACCGACTTCGGCGGAACGAAAAGCTTCGCTCCGACCTTCTGCGCGAGCAGCGCCTCGATATGGAGTTGGTCGCGGGCCCGCCGCCGCTCCTGCTCGGGGCTGAGGCCCATGAGCTCGACGCGACGCGCGTAGTCCTCGGCCCCCTTCCCCTCGCGCCACGTCGCGAGTGTCTCGGTCACCTGCTCTTCGCGGACGACGATCTTCTCGCGTTCCGCGACGGCGAGCAGCGCGGCTCGGGCGATGGAGGCGTTGAGGGCCTCCTGCCAGTTGCCGCGGGTCGCGGCGTCGGGGTCGATGTCGCGCCCCAAGAGCCGGACGCGCAGGTCGCGGACCGTGATGGGCTTGTCGGCGACGAGGGCAACGAGCCGTCCGGGCCCGGCCGCTCGGGCCGCGGGCGCGCCCAGCGCGAGCCCCAGGCAGCCACCGATCAGGAATCGCCGAATAACGCTCATATCCCTTGCTGTATTGAAAACCGAGGCAAAGACGCACGAGAGAGATTCTTCACTTCGCTCAGAATGACAATGCTCGCGGGATCGGCGGGCCCGTGTCCGTTGCGAAGCAACGGCAAGCGACCGCTTGGCGGTCGCCGTCATCCTGAGCCCTTCGGCTTCGCTCAGGACAGGCTCCGCGAAGGATCTCGCTCTTCAACAGAACATCATATGCCGCCTTTCGCGGGCCATTGTAGCCCGCGCGGGCGGCGGAATCGAGAAACAAATTGACAAGTGCGCGCGCCAACTTACAATTGACTGTAGAAGGTGGTTCTGAGCGAGGCACGCCATGGTTGAGATGGAACTGTCCAGGATCCTCATCACCGAGACGGGCGAGTATCAGGTCGTCTGGCTCCGGGAGAAGGGGGGCGAGCGCACGTTCCCCATCCTGATCGGGATTTTCGAGGCGGCCGCCATCGACCGCGTGATCCGCGAGATCGAGACGCCGCGCCCGCTGACGCACGATCTGCTGGCGAGCGTCGTCAACGCGCTCGAGGTCCGGCTGAGCCGGATCGTCGTCTGCTCGCTCCAGAGCCACACGTTCTACGCGAAGCTCGTGATCGAGCGGAACGGCGACACGATCGAGGTCGATTCACGGCCGTCCGACGCGATCGCGCTGGCCGTCCGGCTGAGCGCTCCCATCTTCGTCGCCGACGACGTGCTCGACAACGTGTGCACGAGCGTCGACTCGCAGGACGGGACGATCCCGCCGCCCGACGGCCCGACGATCGTGTAGCCCGGGTCCCCAATCCTGATCGTAATCTCAATCGTAATCGCCGTAATCCGCGCCGCGAGAGAGCGGGGCGAACGGCGATTAGGATTAAGATTAGGAGCAAGAGCAAGATTAGGATTAAGATTACGATTGCGACTATGACTGTGGGGGAGATGGAGGTCCCGACCGGATTCGAACCGGTGTACACGGATTTGCAATCCGCTGCCTAACCGCTCGGCCACGGGACCGGTGAGCGTGATGATACCCGCCCTCCTGGCGAGTGTCAAGACCGGCGCGGTCTGACGTGACCCCACTTTCCGCAGGCCGTTGCCCGACAAGGCACTACGCGCCTCACGACAGTTCGGGGGCCGCGTCACCTCCCAAGACACAAGCACCAAGCTCCAAACAAGCACCAAACTCCAACACGCCAAATCCAAAACACTTCGAGCCCCATCTGTCTGGTGCTTCGGACATTGCGATTTGGTGCTTGGTTGGTTATTGGGATTTGGGCCTTGAGCATTTGGCCCGCGCGCGACCCGGCGCTCTTGCCTGCCTTCGCATCTGCC
Organism: uncultured Planctomycetota bacterium; assembly: GCA_964385685.1. GTDB lineage: Bacteria > Planctomycetota > PUPC01 > PUPC01 > PUPC01 > CAYLQD01. Next base: position 3,429 of record CAYLQD010000125.1, read on the forward strand.
GCGCAAAGTGGGGGCGGGCCAGCCGCGCGGTTCCGCGCTTGACACGCCCGCCCAGTTCCGATACCCCTTTGTGCGTGGACGATGCCCTCATAGGACTGGTCTCGCTCAACCTGACCGAATCGGTCACGTACGACACCTACCGCGCACTGGTCGAGCACTACGGCACGGTCCGCAAGGCGCTGGCCGCGCCGCAACGCGACTTGGCGAGCTTCCCCGGCGTCGGGCCGAAGACGGCGAAGCGGCTGCGCGCCCTCTCCAACGGCGACGAGGCGATCGAGGAGATCGAGCAGGCCCGCGACATCGGGCTCGAACTCGTCACGTGCGACGATCCGCGCTACCCGCACAACCTCGGCTTCATCGACGACCGCCCCATCCTGCTGTACGTCCGCGGCGAACTCCGCGAGCCCGACGCCCGGGCCATCGCCATTGTCGGCTCGCGCCGCTGCACGATCTACGGGAAGAACCAGACCCGCCGCTTCGCCGGCGAGTTGGCCGCGGTCGGCTTCACGATCGTCAGCGGCCTCGCCTACGGCATCGACAAGGAGGCGCACGAGGCGGCCCTCGACGCCGGCGGACGGACGATCGCCGTGCTCGGCTCCGGATTCTGCCGGCTCTATCCGAAGAAGCACGAAGCCCTGGCCGAGCGGATCGCGGCGAACGGGGCGGTCATCTCCGAGTTCCCGCTCGACACGGGCCCGAACGCGTGGAACTTCCCGCGCCGGAACCGGATCGTGAGCGGGCTCTCGCTTGGCGTGCTCGTGGTCGAGGCGGCGCGGAAGAGCGGAGCGCTCATCACGGGCGGGATCGCGGCGCACCAAGGCAAGGAGGTGTTCGCCCTGCCCGGCCGCGCGTCCGACCGACAAAGCTGGGGCACGCTGCGGATGATCCAGGACGGGGCCAAGCTCGTCGTCTGCCCGGCCGACGTGATCGCGGAGTTCCCCGCTCTCGAGCGGGCCCTCGGGCAGGCCCATCCCGACGAGCTTGAGCGAGCCGCGCTCCCCGAGCTGACCGAGCCGGAGGAGGCGGTCTGGAAGCAGCTTGGGGCCGACCCCGCGCACGTCGACGAGATCATCGAGGGCTCGGGCCTGACACCCGCGCAGGTCTTGAGCACGCTCCTCGTGCTCGAGGCGAAGAACGTCGTGCGGCAGCACCCCGGCAAGCTCTTCACCCGCCTGGGGCCGTGATGCTCTGTCGAAAACCGGTTTCTGTGACAGCGTAGAGATTCTTCGCTCCGCTCAGAATGACAATTGCCGCAGTATCCACGCGTTCATGTCATCCTGAGTGTGAGCGAAGCTTGCCTGCCGCAAGCAGGGATCTCGGTTTTCAACAGGGCAGGACCGTGACTTGTCCAGCCCGCCGCCTCGCCGGATTCCCTCTAACCGCGCCATCCCCCGCGCCGATACTGGCTTAGGTCGTCGTCTGGACGTGGGGGCGGTCTCCACATGCAGGCGCGCGCTCTCTGGGCGCACAGACCACATGGAGGGCAACACGGCAATGGCTTCGGCTCAGACGCAACCCGCTGCGAACACACATGTTGCGGCCGATGCCTCCCGGCTCGAACTCCTCTATCGCGTCGCCGAGGAGGTCAACTCGACGCTCGAGCTGCGCGACTGCCTCGACCGCATCGTCGACGGCGCGTACACGGTGTTCCGCGCCGAGAAGGTCTCGCTGATGCTCGCCGATGAGGAGACGAACGAACTCCGCATCTGGGCGGCCCGGAACGTGCCCGAGGACGTGATCGCCAAGACGCGAATCCAGCCGGGCGAGGGGCTGGCCGGCAAGGTCGCGCTCTCCGGCGAGACGCTCGTCGTCTCCGACACGGAGGACGACCCGCGGCTGCAGCGGAAGAACAAGCGGCAGTATCGCACGGGCTCGTTCGCCATCGTTCCGCTGAAACACAAGGACGACGTGCTGGGCGTGGTCAACCTGACCAACCGCTCGGACGGCTCGGCGTTCAGCCAGGAAGACCTGGCGCTGCTCCAGGCGCTGGCCCACCAGGCCGCGGTCGCCATCCAGAACTCGCGTCTGATCGGCGAACTCAATGCGGAGAAGGAGCAGCTGCGCCGGCGCGCATTCGAGTCGGACATCCTCTGCCGGGTCTCGAGTTCGCTCCGGTACGGGCTGGGCTATCAGCACCTGATCGAGCTGCTGACGGAATCGCTCGACCAGCTGCTCGACTACGACGTGCTGTGCTCGCTGCTGCTGGTGGACGGGGACGAGGATTTCGATGTTCACGCCCGCAACGACGTGCCGCCCGAGATGGTGGCCGGCTTGCAGCGGCGGCTGCTCGACGCCCTGAGCGCGTATCCCCGGGGCGAGGCGGTCCGCCTGCGGACCGAGGCGCTCGCGGCCGAGCTTGGGCCGCAGGCCCCGGACGAGGCGCGGCCCGCGTCCGTGATCGGCGTCCCGCTCGAGGTGGGCGGCCAGGCGATGGGAATGATCTGCGTCGCCGCCCAGGAGCCCGATGTCTTCGCGCCGGAAGACGTGGAGTTGCTCTACGGCATCGTCCAGAAGATGGCGGAGACCGTCGAGCGGCTGCAGCACACGCTCCGCGGGGAGCAGGAGAAGATGCAGTCGATGGTCGCCAGCATGGCCGAGGGCGCGGTGATGTTCGACGTCCACGGCGACCTGACCGTGCTGAATCCCAAGGCGCGGTCGATGCTCGGGCTGTCGCCGAGCGAGGAATTCACGGCGCAGACGTTCCTCCGGTCGATTGTGTGGAAGGACATCGCGGCGTTCATGGCGCAGCCGACGTCGGACGGCTCTGTCGAGCAGGAGTTTACGGTCGAGGCGGAGCCGGAGCCGAAGACGCTCTACGTCGCCGTAACGCCCGTGACCAACCGCCGGGAGGAGTCGCTCGGGCGGCTGGCCGTGATCCGCGACGTGACCCGCGAACGCGAACTCGACCGGATGAAGGCGGACTTCGTCGCGGTGGTCTCGCACGAGCTTCGCACGCCGCTCGCCTCGATCAAGATGTTCATCAGCAACCTGATCGACGGGATCGAGGGCGACATCACCGACGGCCAGCGCGAGACGCTGGAGCGCGTGAAGAAGAACGTCGACCGTCTCTCGCGGCTCATCAACGACCTGCTGGACCTCTCGAAGCTCGAGGCGGGCAAGATGAAGATCCAGCCCGCGCCCGTCGATCTGCACGCGGCGCTCGACAACATCGCCTGCGCCTTCAGACCGGTGGCCGAGGACGGGAGCATCGATCTGCGCCTCACCCTGCCCGACCACCTGCCGGTGCTGTGGGCCGACCCCGACCGGCTCGACCAGGTCCTGACGAACCTCGTCAGCAACGCTCTCAAGTTCACGCCCGAAGACGGAAGTGTCACGATCGACGTCCAGCGGAAGACGGACCCGAAGACGAGCACGTGCGACGACAACGGGTACACGCCGCTCTCCGGCGAAGGACGGCTCGTCGTGGCCATCAAAGACACGGGCGCCGGAATCCCCGAGGACGACATCGACCAGGTGTTCGACAAGTTCTATCAGACCGACCATTCGATGACGCGGAAGACGGGCGGCACCGGGCTGGGGCTGCCGATCTGCCGCGAGATCATCGTGAAGCACGGCGGCCGCATCTGGGCCGAGAGCGTGTTGAACGAAGGGGCGACGTTTACGTTCGAACTGCCCGTCGACGCCCGCGCGCACGACCGTCAGCAACTTCAGGCGGCGCTCGAGCGCGAGATCCCAAGGGCCCAGCGCTACGGCACGCCGTTCGCCGCCCTCATGCTCGACGTGGACAACTTCACCGACCTGAACGCGGAGCACGGCTATGCGTGCGGTGACGCCGCGCTGGTCGAGTTCCAGGACATGATACGCGAGGAGGTGAGGCAGTTCCTGCAGGAACGGGTCCGCGAGACCGACGTCGTCGGGCGGTTCGGCGGCGACGAGTTCCTCGTGATCGCGGCGGAGACCGACGAGGATGGCGGCCGGTTGTTCGCCGAGCGGCTCCGGGCCCTTATCGAGGCGCACGAGTTCACGAACGACGAACAGACGATCCACGTGACTGTCAGCATCGGCGTGACGGCGTTCTGCGAGGAGGACTCCGCCCCCGCGACTGTGGTGGGCCGGGCGATCCGCGCACTCGCCGACGCCAAACGAAACGGCAAAAACGCTGTCTGCTAGCGAGGGCCTCGCAAGAGACAAGCGGTAGGAAGTCAACCCCGAAGTTGGGCAAATGAACGACCTCCG
>CAYLQD010000126.1:0-7414 GCA_964385685.1 uncultured Planctomycetota bacterium
GAAAGAAGAAGTGACAAATGACGAGTAACGAATGTCGAATGAATATCCGATGCCCGGGTAACGGCCCCGCGTTGTGGGTGGTGATTCGGGGGCGGGTTCGGCATTCGTCATTGGCATACTGAATCGCGGATATCAGGGCCGGCCATGGCGATCGCTTATTTCGACACATTCTCCGGCGCAAGCGGCGACATGATCGTCGGTGCGCTCCTCGACGCCGGCCTCTCGATTGACGACCTGCGGACCGATCTCGCGCAGCTCGCGCTCCGCGGCTATCGCGTCGCCGCCGGCTCGGTGCGGCGCGGCGGGCTGGCCGCGACGACGTTCGAGGTGAGCGTCGAGCGTGACCCCGGGCACCCGCACCGTACGTTCGCCGACGTGAAGGCGCTGCTGGCCGAGTCGGTCCTCGGCGACGCGGTCCGCGAGCGGGCGGTGCGCGTTTTCGAGCGGCTCGCCGAGGCCGAGGCCGCCGTCCACGGCGTGCCCGTCGACGACGTCCACTTCCACGAGGTCGGCGCGGTCGACTCGATCGTCGACATCGTCGGCGCCGCCATCGGGCTCGATCGGCTCGGCATCACGCAGATCGTTTCCGGCCCGATCCGGTTCGGGACCGGGACAATCGAGTGTCAGCACGGCACGCTGCCCGTGCCCGCGCCCGCGACAGCGCGGCTCGCCGAGGGATTCCCCGTCGAACAGACAAGCTTCGAGGGCGAGCTGACCACGCCGACGGGCGCCGCGATCCTCACGACCCTCGCCGACTCGTTCGGCCCGGCCCCGCCGATGACGCTCGACCGGACCGGGCTCGGCGCCGGCACCGCCGACCCCGACGCGCGGCCCAACGTCCTCCGCGTCCTCATCGGCGCGCCCGACGAGTCGCAGGCCGACCGCGTCGTCATTCTCGAGGCGAACATCGACGACGCAACGGGCGAGACCATCGGGCACGCGACGGCCGAGCTGCTCGCCGCGGGCGCCCTCGACGTCTTCACCGTGCCGATCCAGATGAAGAAATCGCGGCCCGGCGTGCTCCTGTCCGTGATCGCCAACCCCGACGACCGCGCCCGCCTGGAGGAGATCATCTTTCGCGAGACGACGACGCTCGGCATTCGGCGGCGGGAGGAGGTGCGGACGAAGCTCGGCCGCCGCGTCGTCGAGGTCGAGGTGTTCGGCGAGACCGTCGGCGTCAAGCTCGGGCTGTTGGGCGGCGAGGTCGTCAGCGTGTCGCCCGAGTACGAAGATTGCGCCCGCGTCGCGCATGCGAAGAACATCGCGCTCCGTGAGGTCCTCGACGCCGCACGGCGGTCGGTCGGCGGTGAGCAGTAACCGGCAACCACACGAAATGGGGGTGATCACATGAAGAACCGAATGGTCGCGGCATCGTTGGTGCTCGTTGCGCTGCTCACACTGGCCGGCTGTGGGCCGCGGACCCAGGTCACGGGCATGGCCGGGCTCGAGAAGATGATGCGGACCGAGCTCTACTTCGGCCTGTCGATGCCGGACGGCAAGACGGTCTCGGAGGCGGAGTGGGCGGCGTTCGTCGACGAGCAGATCACGCCACGTTTCAAAGAGGGCCTGACGATCTTCGAGGCCCGCGGGCAGTACCTCGACAAGAAGAAGGTCGTCAAGGAACGGACGAAGGTCGTCGTCATCGTCCATCCCGACACGCCGAAGAGCCGCATCCACATCTACAACATCATCGGCGCGTACAAGCAGGAGTTCGACCAGGAGGCCGTGCTCCGAGTCACCCACCGCGTCGGCGTGACGTTCTGACGCGCACGTGCCACAATGATGCCCCCTCGCTCAGTTCCGGCGCTCAGACCGCGCCGACCGGAAGGAGTGCAGATGACCAATCGTGAGCGGTGTCTCTCTGCCTTGATCATTGTGCTGACGCTGGCCCTCACGAGCGTTCTGGCGTGGCGCTGGGGACCCGGGCGAACGTCCCAACCGGTCGTCGTCGGTGACCCTGCGGCCACACCCGAAGCGCAGCAGGAGACGGATGGACCGCCGAAGGTACGGGCGCTCAGGCCGCCTTCCGGCACGCCGGGGTATCGCGCGTTTGAACTTGTCGAGGAGTTCTTAAAGGCCCAGCCGCCTCGATGGAAGAACGACAGCGAGAAGATCGAAAGAATCGAAAAGGAGTTGGCCGCGCTCGGGCCCGACGCGGCTCCGCTCCTCGTGGAAGCCGTCGGGAGCCCGACTGCGTTCCTTGCCGACGACAGCGTGGATGATTTTGCCTTCATGTCTGCCGTGTCGCGGGCGATTGCGCGAATGGGGCCCTCTGGTGTCCCGCATCTGATGGAGTTGCTTCGAAGCGGAGACTGGCACACCGAGAGCGCTGTCTTCAACTCGCTCACGGAGCTTGGCCCTGCAGCCGAGCTGGTGGTCCCGGTTCTCGCGAAGTCCACCGGGGCCAGTCTTACGGAACGAGCTCGCGCCGTTTCAGTCTTGGCGGAGATCGGGCCGCCGGCCCGCGGAGCCGGGCCATTCCTGCTGACGGTTCTGAGAGACCGCTCCGGGATGGTGCGTCGACAGGCGTTTCGCGCACTGGCGCGTTTGGGCCCTGAGGGGCGTTACGCCGTGCCAACCCTTGTCCGATATCTGGAAGACATCGACCCGCTTACCCGCTGTTACGCGGCGAGAGCCCTTGTCTGTATCGACAGAAAGACTGCTCTGGCGGCGGCAACCCCGGTTCTCGTGGCCGTGCTGGATGATGAACAGACACTCGTATTGTATCGGGCGATGGCCGCCGAAGCGCTTGGGCGACTGCGGCCGGAAGGAACTTCAGCTGTGGCAGCGCTGGTCCGAGCCCTGACGGTCGAGATCGAGGGGACCACAGGCCTCGAGGCGGCGCAACTGCGGTGCAGCGCCGCGTGGGCGTTGGGCAGAATGGGACGCACCGACATCGGGGTGCGATCGGCGCTTGAGCGGGCGAGAGCGGACAGCTTCAAGGCGGTTCGTCGAGCAGCGACCGAAGCCTTGGAGGAACTCGGGCACGGCGATGGGCGAGGAACACTCGAACTCGAATAGAGGCGCTGGGTCAGGCAATGACCAAACGTGAGAAATGGCTTCTCGTAGCGGCGATCGGCCTGATTGTCCTGATCGTCTTGTGCTGGCCGGAAGCCCGATCACGACCGAGGAACGTAGAGGGCGAAGTGCGGAGGCTTCTTCAGGAGTTGGAGGGAGCGCTCCGAACATCGGAGAGGGAGGACGACGCTGCTGCCGTAGACCAGGCTGTAGACGAGTTGGCGGCGCTGGGTGAGGCGGCGGTCCCTACATTGACGGAGGCGTTGATGGGAGACCATTCTGGACTCAAGAACAACGCTAGGCTCGCGTTGCATAAGATGGGGCCTAAGTGCCACGCGGCTTGGCCCGCGCTGATCTATACCGTCGGACGTGGGGATTTCGGGCTTTCCCCCAGGGCCGCATCGGTCCTCGAACAGACCGGCGTGATCACCCCCGCGGCAGTTCCCGGCCTGATCGATGTGCTGAGGACGAGCATAGACGCCGAGTCCGTTGACGCTGCTCACAAGGTGTTGGTGAAAACAGCACGGCGCTACCCGGATGCGACTCTACCCTTCCTCGTCCGAGAGTTCAACCGAGGAGAAGATGAGTTTCAGCTTTACCGGGTTCTGAAGGTCCTTATTGAACTGGGACCAGTCGCAGAATCCGCCGTACCCGTTCTTCAGGAACTTGTCACGCGTTGGGACGGCTATTACCTGGAGATGGTCGCCCGTGCTCTCGGCGCCATTGGTCCGGCGGCCAGGCCGGCCGCAGAGGCGTTGAGAGCGAAACTGGCGACCAGCCAAGGTGCGACCAAGGCTATTCAAGAAGCACTGACACGGATCGAGGGACCCAGGTGAACCATCATTGGGGCAAGCGGACTGCAGCGAGGCCCTGGACTCGCCTGCGGGAGCCGCGACGTAATGAGCGATAAGATCCGGCTTGGGATCAGCGCATGCCTGCTCGGGCAGAACGTGCGCTACGACGGCGGCCACAAGCTCGAGCGGTTCCTGCGCGACACGCTCGGGCGGTTCGTCGAGCTCACGCCCGTCTGCCCCGAGGCGGAGTGCGGGCTGGGCGTTCCGCGCGAGCCGATGCGGCTCGTGGGCGATCCCGAGCGGCCGCGGCTCGTGACGACACGCACGAAGGTCGACCACACCGCGCGGATGAGGCGCTGGGCGGCAACGCGGTGCCGCGAACTCGAGAAGCAGGACCTCTGCGGCTTCATCTTCAAGTCGCGGTCGCCGAGTTGTGGCGTCCAACAGGTCCGCATCCACACCGGGGCCGGGACGCCATCGCGGCGCGGCACGGGCCTGTTTGCGAGCGCGTTCATGGACCGGTTCCCGATGCTCCCCGCCGAGGATGACGGCCGCCTGCACGACGTGCGGCTCCGCGAGAACTTCATCGAGCGCATCTTCGTGTTCCGCCGCTGGCGCGACGCCGTTGCGGCAGCGCGGCGGGGCGCCCTCGTCGCGTTCCATACGCGCCACAAGCTGCTCCTGATGTCGCACAGCGAGAAGCACACCCGCGCGCTCGGCAAGCTCGTGGCCCGGATCAAGGACGTGCCGCGGGCCGAGTTCCGCGACCGCTATCTCGCGGCGATGACGGAGGCGATGCGACTCCTGGCGACGCCCGCGAAGCACGCGAACGTGCTGCAGCACGTGATGGGATATGTCCGGCGGCAGGTTTCCGCGGACGAGAAGCAGGAGCTGCTCGGCGTCATCCGGGCGTATCGCGCGGGCCACGTGCCGCTGATCGTGCCGATCACGCTCCTCAATCATTACGTGCAGAAGTACGAGCAGCCGTATCTCAGCGAGCAGTGGTATCTGGCGCCGCATCCGCTGGAGTTGCAGCTGCGGAACCACGCGTGAGAGCGCGGGGAATGGTGTTGCAAAGCCGCCGGCCGGCCGTATAATCGGCTTGGGCAGCCGCGTGGAGCGGGCCCGTAGCTCAGCGGTTAGAGCAGCGGACTCATAATCCGTTGGTCCGGGGTTCGAATCCCTGCGGGCCCACCAGACGCGCCGCCGGAGAGGTGGCTGAGTGGTCGAAAGCGGCAGTTTGCTAAACTGTTGAAGGGGTTCACACCTCTTCCGCGGGTTCGAATCCCGCCCTCTCCGCCAGACGCATCAGAACCGCCCGAAACGGCCGTTTCGCTCCGTTCTGCGCTTTCATCCCTTGCCCCGTTTCTCTCCCCGACGTTCGCATTGGATTGCAGGGAATTGCACGGTTCTGCACCCGCATTGGGCAAGCATGCGGCCAAGACATGTCCGCCCGATTCGGCCGCGCCGATAGAGCCGTCTGTGCCCGTCGCGCGCAACTCCGGCAGAGCCGCGACGGCCGCCCGCTCGGCGTCCGCCCCCGCGTGTGTGTAGGCGTTCATCGTCAGCTCGATAGTCGAATGCCGCATCACGCCCTGGGCGACGGATGGATGCGCGCCCGACGCGGCCAGCAGCGAAGCCGTCGTGTGCCGCAGGCTGTGGAAGTCGAGCACCCGGCCCGACGCACGTGTGGTCCGAAAACTCATCCGTACCAGGAACGCGGATTCTGCTGCCGAACAAGGAGCCGGCGCGACTTGGAATCCGTGCGGAACCGCGCCGCCGAATTCGATTGCGAACGTCTGAAAGCACGATTGTGCAGACCGTGCGCACCGAGGCCCTTCGGCCCCCGCCTCACGGGCGTATGTTGTTCCTCTACGCCGCCCTTCGATACGACTTGAGCAGACCACCGAGGTACTGATCGCAGAGCGCCCGGCCGATGGGATGGTCCTCCTCCGCAAACTGATCGTCAAGTGTCACCGGCGCCCGATTGCCGATTCCTTGGTGCGGACGCTTGTGGTTGAAGAAGTTCTTGTACTGGCGAACCACGCGACGCAGGCTGTTGAGCCCGAACAGGACGAGGTGACTGAGGCATTCCGCTCTGGCGCTGCGCACCCACCGCTCGGCGATTCCGTTCGCGTTCGGTGCCCGGAACGGCGTCTTCAGCGGCTCTACGCCCGCATGCCCAAGCACGGTGTCGAACTCCGGCGAGAAACAGCCATCACGGTCGTGGATGAGGAATCGTGGCTGGATGCCGCGCTCTTCACATTCCCAGAGCAGGTTCCGGACCTGCTGCGCCATCCAGCGGCTGTGTGGCGAGAAGGTCGCTTCGGCGAGCAGGACCGTCCTCGCCCGCATGTGGATCACGAATAGAACGAACACTCGCTGAAGGCCGCCGAGTGTCCAGATTTCCTTCGTGAAGAAATCGGCACAGAGCATCACATCGGCGTGTCGGGGCAGGAACTCGCGCCAGGTCAGCCCGCCGCGTTCCGGCGATGGCGGGAGCCCGTTCCGACGCAGGATGTCGGCCACACAGCTCGCCGAGATCATGATGTCGAGCTTGGCCAGTTCTCCCTGGATGCGCCCGTAGCCCCAGGTGTTGTCCTGCTCCATCCGACAGACAAGCGCCTCGGTCTCGCCGGACTTTCTTGGTCGTCCTGCGCGGCTCGGCCGCCTTGAATAATCCCACTTCTCCCGTTCCAGCCGCCGTTGCCACGCGAGAATCGTTTCCGGTCTGACGATGGTGACGACCTGCCGCATGAGTTTCCGGCCCAGCGCAAGGGCGGCGTCGACCAACAACCGCCGATCGTTGTCGTCGAAACGGATTCGGCCCTTGACCTTCGACCGGAGCACCTTGTTCTCCTGGCGGAGGTACTCGTTCTGGAGCGTCAGCTCCCGGCATAGCAGGCGTGCGACGGTAGCGATCAGTGGAATACTCGCCCAAGAAGGCGGCTTCCGGCTGTCCTTTCGCATGGTCCTCCCCCGAGAAGCGATGAGATCGAAGGGCGACAGGATAGCAGAACTGCTTTTGGAACGGAAGGTTACGGTCGGATGAGTTTTCGGACCCCACGCCCTCGACTCCGATGCCAGCGCTTTGGGGAGCGTTCTCATCCGGGCCGATGGTACCGACGGTCACGTCTGCGACGACGCCATCCGCTTCGTGCTCCCGTGAAGCGCCCGCATGCGCGCCCCGGCACGTGAATGGCCGCGCCAGGCGCACAACCCCCGTCGGACCCCATGACGAATCACGTCCACTCCAACGTGCGATCGCTGAAAGCGACGTTGTTGGCCTCGTTATGCGCGCCCCGGCACGTGAATGGCCGCGCCAGGCGCACAACCCCCGTCGGACCCCATGACGAATCACGTCCACTCCAACGTGCGATCGCTGAAAGCGACGTTGTTGGCCTCGTTGCGTTCGGCGACCGCGTCGGCCGAGTCCGTCACGAGCAGCAGCCAAGCGTCGCCGGGCGCCCGAGCCGGAACAACGACCTTCTTGAACTTGTACTTTTTGGCCTTGCCCGGCTTGCCCTTGACCTTGACGACGGTGCTGGCTAGGAGCCCGTCCAAGAATTAGCTGAAACCACCATTGTGCCAAGTCCTATAGG
>CAYLQD010000127.1:0-7405 GCA_964385685.1 uncultured Planctomycetota bacterium
CTAGATGACCGGACGATATTCACGGGCTTCCGCGACGACGTGCCGCGGCTGCTCCTCGCCAGCGACGTCATGGTCTGCACGTCGATTCGCGAGGGCAACTCCGTCGCCATCCAGGAAGCCATGGCGTGCGGCGTCCCGGTCGTGACCTACGATGTCGGCGAGACCCGCTCCGCCGTGCGGGAGGGCCTCGACGGGCATGTCGTCGAGAACGGAAACATCACGGGCCTTGCCGACCGCCTTCGGGCCGTGCTGGTCGATCCGGCGAAGCGAGAGGCCTATTCGCGGTCATGCCGCGACCGCGCCATCGACGAGTTCGACGTTCGCGTCATGGTGCGCCGGATCGAACTTGTACTGGCCAACGCCCGCCGCGGCCACGCGCAGCCCGATGCTCACGGGCGCTGACGCCGTGGCTCCGGGCCGCCGGGGGTCGTTGCCGGGAGGTCGCGAGAGCGGAGCCGAGACCCTGCCGGGCAGCGTTCTCGTTCTCGATCATAACCGCACCACCCGGGTCGGGAACAGTCCCCCGCCGATCCTCGCGATCGGCCACCCTGACTGCGTTCGGAGCACGGGGGCGGAGATGAGGGCGATGCTATTTACCGCGCCAAGCCGGGACCGCGTCTTGCCGGATTGCATTTGCCGCGCGGGGCGGTATACTCTTCAGGTGGATTCTGGGTAACGTACCCTGTCTTGCCTGGGCGCGGTCCTTCGGCGGAGGGCCGTATGTCATTAACCGTTCCGATCCCGGTCGGAACCCATCCCGGCGTGGAACCGTGGGCGGAAGCCAGCAGCCGATCAAAATCCTGGTCGTCGTCGACAGCATGGGCCTCGGCGGCGCGCAGTCGGTCATCATCGACTTCTGCGCCGGCTACGACCGCGAGTGCCTCGACGTCCTCGTCTGTTCGCTCGGGAAACGAGTGGACATGGCACCGCGGCTCGACAACTGCTCGGTGCGGTACAAGGCGCTGAAGTTCGCCAAGTGGAATCCGTTCTGCGTCGACACGCTACGGCGGCTCGCCGCTGAATTCGAGCCGGATATCATCTACCTGCATCTGGTCAAGTCGCTGCTCGCGGGCTCCCGGGTCGCCCGGAAGCTGGACATCCCGTTTGTTTACCACGAGCACAGCGACGGGACGATCCGGACGGTCAAGGACATCGCCGCATGGGGGCCGATCGCGGGAGCGCTGTACCGGTTCAAGCAGCGGTTCGCGAGCCGTGCCAACGGCATCATCGCCGCCGGGCCCAAGGCGGCGGACAGCATGCTGGCCGTCGGGTTCGGGCGGCCCGATCAGATGCGTCTCGTGCCGATCGGCATCGATCTCACGCGGTTTGAGTTCTCCGACGAAGACCGCGATGAGGCGCGGCGCTCGGTGCGCGAGGAGTTCGACCTCCCGCCCGATGCCGTCATCATCTGCAACGTCGGCCGGTTTCGCTCCGAGAAGAACTGGCCCGATTTCTTCGAGGTCGTCGGCGGTGCCGTCAACGGGTTCCCCGACACGCGTGTCCTGGCGGTCGGGTCCGGGTCGCTGCTCGATCCGACGAAGGCGTTGTGCCGAGAGTTGGGTCTCAAGGATCAGACAGTCTTCACGGGCTTCCGCGACGACGTGCCGCGGCTGTTCCTCGCCAGCGACGTCATGGCTTACACGTCGGTTCGCGATAGCGGCCCCGTTGTCGTGCAGGAGGCCATGGCGTGCGGCGTGCCCGTGGTGACCTACGACGTGGGCGAGACGCGCGCCATGGTGCGCGAGAATCTCGACGGTCATGTGGTCGACAACGGTGACACGGTCGCCCTGACCGAGCGCCTCGGGGCGTTGCTGGCCGATCCGGACAAGCGCGCGGCCTGCTCCGCCTCGTGTCGCCAGCGAGCCGCGTCTGAGTTCGACGTGCGGCTGATGGTCCGCCGCATGGAGTTGGTCTTGTCCAACGCACGAATCCGCCACGCGCGGCCGCGCGTGCTCGGGCACTAGAGTCGCCGCGGCCGGGCCCGCCGGCGGCCGTTGCCAGGGAGGTCGCGAGATCGGAGCCGAGACCCCGCCGGTTAGCGTTGTCGTTCTGAACCACAACGGAACCACCCAAGTCGAGAACTGCTTCCCCGCCGTCCTCGCGATGGACTATCCGGACTACCAGGTCGTCTTCGTCGACAACGCGTCGGACGATGACAGCTTGGAGCTTGCCCGGAAGCTGGCCGCCGACTCCAACACACCCTGCCGCTTTCTGCAGATGGACGAAAACGTCGGGTTCTGCCGCGCGAAGAACGCGGGCGCCGAAGCCGCTGCCGGGAAGTACGTCTGGCTGCTCGACAACGACATCGAGCCCGACCGCGACTGCCTCAGCAGGCTCGTCGCATTCATGGAGACCCACCCGGAGACGGCCCTGTGCGGGCCGATGCAGTTCGATTTCGACCGGCGCGACCGGTGCGCCGGCGGCGGGATGATCATGGGGTACCTCCTTCCGCCGCGACCATGTCGCGAGGGGCTGCCCGCCGAGGGCCACCGATCCGTGAGCTTCATCTCCGGCGGCGTGATGTTCGTCCGACGCTCTGTCTGGCGGGCGCTCGGCGGATTCGAACCGACGGCCGAGTTCTTCCTCGACGACAACGACTACGGTCCGCGATGCTGGCTTGCGGGGCACAAGGTTGCCCTTGTCGGCGGGCCGACCGTGCGGCACATGCTCCGGAGCCGCGCCCCCCACAGCCAATGGCGCTGGCGGTTCCGACGCTTCGCACCGGGCTCGGCGCGCGGCATCATTCGCAACTACTCCGGCCCTGGGCTCCTCGTGGCTTTGCCGGCATTCGTCACATTCTACGTCTTGAAGGCACTGAAAGCGTCCGTATGGCGGCTCGACCCGCGCATTTTGCTGGACTGCGCCCGGGGGCTGGCCGAAACGATAAGGGGGCTGCCCGAGTCGTTCCGGCAGCGCCGGCGGACCCAGAAACCTCGGACCGCGCCCGGTGATCCGTTCATTCGGCCGCAATGACGGACGCGGCGCTCGGCAACGCGGAGACACTGATGCAGCTCGATACCGGCGATGACAACGCGGGCCAGGCGACGCCCGCGGTCTCATTCGTCGTGCCCGTCCACAATTGCGAGCAATTCGTGCGCGAGGCCATCGACAGCGTCCTCGCGCAGACGCTCCGCGACTTCGAACTGATCCTCATCGATGACGGCTCGACCGACGGCAGCCCCGACATCCTGGCGGAGTACGCGGCCGGCGAGCCGCGCGTCCGCGTGCTGCGTCACGAGACAGCTCGGGGGAGCGGGGCCGCGCGGAACACCGGCATCGACGTCGCCCGGGCCGACCTGCTGGCGCTCGGCGACGCGGACGACGTCGCGCTCCCCGAGCGTCTCGAGCGTCAGAAGGCGTACCTCGATGAGCATCCGAACGTGGACTTCGTCGCCTCGCCATACGCCATCGTGGACGTCGAGAACACCCTCATCGGCGTGCGTCGCATCCGCTGCGCCGCCGACGAGCTACCCGACCGTCTCCGGCGCTACTGCCACCTGGCCGCGAACGCGGCCATGTATCGGACGCGCATCGTCCGCGAGGTCGGCGGCTACCGGCCGGGGTTCCGGGCGGCGCAAGACTACGACCTCCTGCTGCGCCTCGCGGAGCGGTTTCAGGCCGGTGTGCTCGACGTGCCCGCCTACCGATACCGCCAGGTACGAACGGGGGTGAAGTACGGCGGCGGCGGCGCGATGCACCGGTACGCGGACCTCGCACGCGAGTTCGCTGCTCAGCGCGCCGAGCGAGGCGACGACGACTATGAAGAATACATGCGGTCGGGACGCATGCCGGCCCCGCCTGGGGCGGCCGGCCCACCGGACCCCGCGGCCTACTGCCAAAAGGTTGCGAGGACCGCGCTCGACTGCGGCGCCTACGGCGCGATGCTCAAGTTCGCGTGGCGCGGCGTCCGCGAGCGGCCCGCGTTGGTGCTCAAGCTCATGGGCCTCGTGCTGGCCGCCGGCCTGCGGCTCGCGCTCCAGGTGACAGGAACATTGGACTGGTTCGAACACAAGTTTCGTGGACGATAGCTTGTGAGCACGTCGACCGAGCAGACCGAACGCGGCGCGGCGCCGGCCGTTTCCGTCATCATGCCGGCCTACAACTGCGAACGATACGTGCGCGAATCCATCGAGAGCATCCTGAACCAGACGCTCTCGGACCTCGAGTTGATCATCGTCGAAGACAGCTCGACCGACGGCACCGCGGCCATTACTGCGGAGTACGCGGCGCGGGACCCTCGCGTCCGCGTCATCCACCGCGGCCGGCCGGGCGGCGCCGGCAACGCAAGGAACGCGGGGATCGAAGTCGCGCGGGGCGACCTCATGGCCTTTCAGGACGCCGATGACACATCGGCCCCCGAGTGGCTCGAGGGGCAGAAGGCCTACCTCGACGCGCATCCTGAAGTCGGGTTCGTCGCGTCGGCGCCCGTGCGCATGGACGTCGACGGCAACGTCATCGGCGTCAAGCGGATTCCATATCGGGGCGACGAACTGCTCGAACGCATGCGGCACTACTGCTACCTCTGTCACTGCGGGGCGCTCTTCCGCACGCGGTTCGTGCGCGAGATCGGCGGCTATCGCGACGGATTGGCCGGGGCGGAGGACTACGATCTGATCCTGCGACTGATTGAGAAGGTCCGAGTTCACGTGTCGGACACCCCCGTCTACCGCCATCGCCAGGTGCCCTCGGGGCTGACCTACCACTGCGGCTCGATGCTGCGCCGGGGCGCGGACGTCGCCCGCGAGTTCGCCCGCCAGCGGGCCGAGCGGGGCGGAGACGACTACGAGGAACACATGCGGTCCGGCCGCTTGCCCATCCGGAGTGTCGGGGCCAGCCCGGCCGGGCCCGGGGGCTACGAGTATCGGCTGGCCCGAACGGCGCTTGACTGCGGCGGCTATCGTGCCATGCCGAGGTCCGCCTGGCGGGGCGTGCGGGAGCGTCCGGCGTGGGCGCCGAAGTTCGCGTCCGTGCTCGTGGCCGGCGCGGCCCACCGTGTGCTCCGGTTCACCGGCACGCTCGACTGGTTCGAGCGGACGTTTCGAGGACGATAGGCTTGGCGAACGTGACCGACAGCCCCGTCGAAGCGACACCTGGTGAGGACGTCGCCGCGCCCGACCTGGGGCAGACGATCAAGACCGGCGCGGGCTGGACGATCGCCGCGCGGTTCGGCGGGCGCATCGTCCGGCTTCTGACGCTCTTTCTGATCGCGAAACTCCTCGGCCCGAACCTGCTCGGCGTGGTCGGCGTCATCTACATCATCGACGCGGTCGGCATGATCGTCACCCGCCTCGGCTTCTCCGCGGCCATCATCCAGAGGAAGGAGGCCGGCCCGGACCATTTCGATTCCGCGATGGTCATCAACGCGTGCGCCGGCACGGCGCTCGCGGTCGTGGTCGCCGCCTGCTCGGGCCTGATCGGCCGGTGGCTTGAGGATCCGCTGCTCGGCGAAGTCCTGCTGTGGTATCCGCTCGTGTTCGTGGCCCGGGCGCTGAGCTACACGCCGCAGGCGGTGCTCCGCCGGAAGATGGCGTTTCGCACATTCGCCGTGATGGGCGAGTTCGCGAACGTCGCCGGCTGCATCGTGATGTTGACGCTCGCGTTCGGCGGGCTCGGCGTGTGGTGCGTGTTCTGGGGCGAGCTGCTCCGGGGCGTGCTGCTCTCGGGCTTCTCGATCGGCCTGGCCGGCCATCGGTTCCGCCCGCGGTTCCGGGCCGATGCCGTTCGCGAGATGATCGGCTTCTCCGGCTGGGCGACTGTGACTGCTGTCTTCTACTACGGCCTCTGCCAGGTCGACAAGCTCATCGTTCGCGTGATGCTCGGCCGGACGGCGCTGGGCCTGTACGTGTTCGCCTATCGCCTGATCTCGCAGCCGCTCGAGCAGATCGCGATGCGGCTCTACGAGGTGATGTTCCCCGCGTTCTCGCGGTTCCGCGACCAGCCCGAGGATGTGGTGCGGGTGTATCGGAAGCTCGTGTGCGCGATCGCCCTGTTCGCGTTCCCGTTCCTCGGCATCGCCGCCGTGCTGGCCGACGAGTTCTTCCGCGTCTTTATGGGTCCCAAGTGGCAGGGGGCCATTCTGCCGTTCCAGATTCTGTGCATCGCGGGCATCATCCGCGTCTTCGTCGGGTCGTCCTCGGCCCTGATCAGAAGCCGGGGCTACATTCGGTTCGAGGCCATGGCGGTGGGAGTGCTGGCGGTGATGATGGGCGTCGGCGTCTGGGTCGGGTGTCGTTGGGGGCTGCCAGGCGTCGCCGTGGCCGTCAACGTCGTGATGGCGGCATACCTCGGAATGTATCTCTTCTCGCAGACGCGGAAGACGGAAGCCCACGTCCGCGTGTTCGTCGATTCGATCCTGCCCTCGATGTACTGTACGCTGATCGCGCTCGGCGTGTGCGTCGCGGTGGCGGGCGTACTCGTATCGATTGTCGACGTGGGCGACCTCCCGCGGTTGCTCATTGCCGGGGCGGCCGCGACGGTCGTGTTCCTCATCGCGATCAACTGGCATCCCGACCGGATCATGCGGTCCGTCGTGTGGGAGCTGAAGCGGATTCTGCGAGTGGGGAAAACGGGGGCCTGATTCGCCGCGCCGGATGCCGGGCGGGCGAGGGGGGTCAGTGTTTCCGGAGCACGAGCAGGTAACCGGTCCGCGTGTGCCATCCCCAGAGCAGGCAGCAGACGATGTTCGCGGCGCGGCGGATGAGGGCCGTCGGCGAGGCATGTATCTCCGGGAACGGTATCCTCCGGCGGAACTTGAGCGTGACGACCTCGTAGGACTCGGAGATCGGCGGCATCGTGTGCTGTCGGGCCCGCCCCGGGCAGAGGTAGTGGAGGATCGCCCAGGGATGGTACGGGCGGATGTGGGTGAGGTTCGAGTAGAACGTCGGGCACAGCATCGGGGCCCGCAGGCAGAAGATCCCGCCCTTCTTCAGGACGCGGTCCACTTCGCTCAGGAACTGGTGGGCCTGGTCCGGGTGGAAATGCTCGATCAGGTGGCTGCTGTGGACGGCGTCGAACGACGCGTCTTCGAGGGGCATCTCAAGGGCGTCGCCGGTCACGACGTTCAGCCCGTCCTTGCGGCAGATCTCGGCCGAGACCTCGTTGCGTTCGAGCCCGACAATCCGGTCCGGTGCGAGCCGGACGAACGCTCCCTCGCCGCAGCCGATGTCGAGGATCTTCTCGCAGCCCGCCATGTGCGAGAGGACGAGCTTGTGCCAGTTGAGCTTGTGGCTGTAGACAATCCGCGGCGTCGTGGAAGTCGGTTGGACGGGTCTTGCCCCCGAACGTTCTTCGTCGGAACAGCGGCGGGATTGTATCAGCCGTTCTCTCCGGACACAAGCCCCCCAAATCCAGCGCAGCGATTCCGCAAAGCAGGTTCGTAGTGGAGCGCAGGCGGGGAGTTGCCATC
>CAYLQD010000128.1:0-7361 GCA_964385685.1 uncultured Planctomycetota bacterium
CGTCCGAAACATAAGTCATGTTCTGATACTGCTTCATTTGGCTGAAGTGTTACCGTCTTTTTTTCTGACGATCACGGCCTGATCCTCTCGCAGAGCGAGGGCACACGCAACCACCAAGACACAAAGGCACCAAGCGGCGGGAACGTTGTTCCCGCCGATACCTGTCTTCTTCGTGCCTTCGTGGTTGCTCTCACTGTCGTTCTTTGTGCCTTCGTGCCTTTGTGGTTACCCTCCTGCCGTTCTCTGCGTTCTCCGCGTCCTCTGCGAGAGGCCATTGTTCTTTGTGCCTTCGTGCCTCTGTGGTTCATGGCCTCTGTGCTTTTCGCGGCGAGTGCTTCCCGGGTCAGGAAAAGGATTTGACAACCGCGCCGCGCGGGCGCATCATGGCGGCACATCAAACAGATGCCCGCCAGAACCGTGACTGGCACCTGCGAGTCGACAGCCGAGACGTGCCTGTCACTGCTTCTGCGGCGGAGAACCGGAGAGCGACAATGACCGGCAAGGATTTCATGAACGCCGTCGCGAACGGGCGTGAGGACGTACTCCAGATCCTGCTCGACATCCTCGCCGAGACGGGCTCGGGCTACTGCGTCATCGGCGGGCTGGCCGTCAACGCCTACGCCGAGCCGGTCGTGAGCTTGGACCTCGACGTGGTCGTCGCCGCCGACGGCCTCGATGCCGTCGCCGACGCGGCCGCGGCGCGCGGGCTCAAGGTCGAGCGGTTCGAGCACAGCGTCAATCTCACGAGCGCCGCGTCCGACCTCCGGATTCAGTTGCAGACCGACGAGCGGTATCAGCCGTTCATTCCGCGCGCGGCCGAGCGGGAGGTCCTCGGCTACACAATGCGCGTCGCCGCCGTCGAGGACGTCTTACAGGGGAAGGTCTGGGCATATCAGGACGCCACGCGCCGCGCCAGCAAACGCCAGAAAGACCTCGCCGATATTCTGCGGTTGGTGGAGGCCAATCCGGCGCTCGTGAACGACCTGCCGGCTGAGGTCCGTGAACGACTCGGTTAGGCGCTGTGTGGCCGTCTGGCGAAAGTCAAGCTGGGCCGGATGTATGTCGGGTGGCCCGGACTTCGTCCGGGTCCGCGAGGCGGACAAGAGGACGAAGCGATTTCCTCCTGTCGCCTTCGGCGACCCCGACACAGTCGGGGCCACCCCGAAGCGCCTCGGCCCAAGGCGCGACGGCGATTGTCGAACTGAGAGCGGGCTTCCGCCCACAAGCGCGTGGCTGAGAACGCCGCGCCCTGTGTGGGCGGTTCGCGAACCGCCCCTACAATTCGCTATCCTCGCGCCGCGTTCGTCTGTAGGGGCGGACCGGTGTGTCCGCCCTCGCACCCCGACCCTCGCCCGCCCGTCTGCTCAGTTCCTGTCAGTGTGCATCAGTGTCCATCCGTGGTGAGTCAGCCGGTCCCCAACTCCCGCACCAGCCGATAGGCGACGTCATAGGCGAAGGCGAGTTCGTCCATCGAACAATGATCCTGCACGAAATGGGTCGTGCAGAACATCAGCCCGCCGTCGTTGCGGTGAAGCGAGGCGCCGATGGGGCGGATTGAAACGGTTGACACGCGCGGCGGGGCGGCATAGAATTAAGGTGATCAGCATTCGGGTTCCTCTCGCCACAGCGTCGAGCCGGGGGGCACATGGCACTGTTGCGCGTCATCGCCGGGCCGGATGAAGGCAAGGCCGCCGAGGTCGATGAGGCCGCCGTCAACATCGGTCGCGGCGACGACTGCGAGCTGTGCCTGACCGACGACCTCGTCTCCATCATCCACGCGATCGTCGAGCCCGTTAACGGCGGCTGCCGCGCCCGTGACCTCGAAAGCACCAACGGCACCGCCGTCAACGGGCGGCCGATTTCGGAACGTCGGCTGATGTTCGGCGACACGATCACCGTCGGCCGGACCGTCATCCTGTTCGGATCGGGCGACGAGCCCGTCGAGACCGGCTCGGTCGGCAGCGCCCAGGCGCCGACCGGCGAGTCGGACACGGTGTAGCGGCATCCCAGTCGTAATCTTATTCGTAATCATGATCGTAATCGGCGAACGCGCATGCAATCACGAGCCGCCGGCATCACGTCGCCGGCTCGATTAAGATTACGATTAGGATTACGATTACGATGAAAGCAAGGTCTGACCCGCCTCACTTCAGCTTCTTCATCACGACGTCGTCGAAGTAGACGGTCCCCGCGGGATGGTAGGCGTAGAGCTCGACCCGCGTCACGGCCGGATCGTGCTCGTCGTCGCGGTGGGGGCGGAAGTCGCGCACGTACGTCTTCCACTCGCCCCGCTTCCCGCCCTTGCAGTTGAGCGGGGCGCGCCGCGTCTCGCGCCACTGCCCCTCCTTCTCGTTCGGGCCCGGCGGCAAATACTTGTAGTGCTTCAGGAAGATCTTCACCGTCGGGCCGTCCGAGCGCACGCGGACGCTGAATCGGTAGATCGTGCCGTCCTTGATCGAGATCGGATCGCCGTAGTAGCCGATGCCGGGGCCGCCGGCGACGGCGGGCGTCAGGTCGAACTTGATGCACTTGCCTTTGCCCTCGGGCGACGCGACCCAGCTCACGCCCTTGTGATGGTAGGACTTGTCGAACGGCTCCCACGATTCCGGATGGTCGGTGCCCTGTTCGAACGACGGGTTCTTCACGAGGTTCGGGCCCTTGAGCCACCGCTCCTCCTCCTCGGGCCCGACGTCGGGCTTCGGTTTTTCGACGGCGAAGAACTGCCGCACGACCTCCTTCGTCGCGAGCTGCACGACGTACTGGTTCTTGATCTCCATGCTCATGTCGACGATGAGCTTCTCGCCCTTGTCGGCGACGGCGGCCGCGCGGGCCGAGACGCGCAGGCCCTCGCCGTCGGCGTGCTCGACCTTGCCCCAGATCGCGTGCGTCGCGTCGAGTTTCTCCGCCGCGAACTTGACGATGTCCGCGGGCTTGGCATCGAAGGCCGCGACGAACTTCGCCTCGGCGACCGCGGTGTTCACGTCGTCGCGCTCGATGAGCTGGCACTTGCCGGAGCGGTCGAGCTTCGCCCACAGGTTCTTGCCGACGAACTTGCCGACGCGGTCGCCGTCGTACTCCGACACGAAGTCGAACACGACGATGACGGGCTTGGCCGCGGCCGGTTTCTTCGTCTCCGGGCGCGGGCGCGTCGGGATTTCGAGCTCCGCGGCGAACGACGCGGCCGGTACCGCGAGAGCCACAGCCAGCAACGAGGCCGCGAACGGTCTGGCGAATCTTCGGTCGCACAGCACAGTCATCCTCCTTCCTATGTTCTTCCCGTTCGTGGCCATATGCGGCCCCAAGCCCCGAAGGGGCGGCAGCGGCAGCACGGCTGCCGTCGCAGTTCGCCGAGGGCGAACTGCCAGGCGAGCGACGCTCGCCCGACAGCCTGGGGCAACGCCCCAGGTACTCTCGGGAGCATGCAGCGCAAGCCCTGAAAGGGCGGAATAGACCTTTCTTGTCTCGCCCCTTCAGGGCTCCGCCGTTCGGGCATTCTGTTCCTGGGGCGTTGCCCCAGGCTATCGAATTCGGCCCCTTCAGGGCCGACGACCGCGGCCCCCTTTGTCACTGCCGCCCGGTGAGCGCCAGGATGGCCCGCGCGACTTCGAGCCGGAAGGCGTCGACGTCGCGGATGCGGGGGGCCGACCGCTCGCGATACAGGTTACCGGCCGCGGCGGCTTTGTCGAGCAGCTTTCGGGCCTCGCCGGCGCCCGGCGCCGCGGGCCCGGCCTTCTCGAGCGCGTCGGACAGCGTCCGAAGATATCGGAAATCGTATGCGCCGGCGCGGACCGCCTTGAGCCGGAGCGACGGCCGCACCTCGGTCGGCGTGTAGTAGAACATGCACGCGTCCGGCTCGCGGCCGTCGAGGTCGTAGTAGGGATCGCCGTGGCGGATGTGCGAGTGCCACGCGTAGTGCGCCTCGAACCCCTCGGCCGCCGCGGCCCACTGCTTCAATCCGAATCGTTGCCGCGAGCACGTGTCGTAGTACCCGAGCCGCTTGCCCCCGGCCTTGAGGAACGCGACCGCGTCGCGACGGATCCGCGAGGAGCACGTGCGGCCGAGCGTCGTCATCAGGCGCTTGTGCGTCTTGTTACTCGCGCTCGGGCTCCAGTAGCCGTTCGTCATCAGCCACGGCGCGGCCGCGCGGAACCGAGCGACCTTCTTCGTCGCACGCGTGACCTCCTTGTCCGACCACTGCGGCTCGTCGACGAGCGAGTAGCTCAGCGGCAGCCATTCCGCTTCCTTCGCGTGCCGCTCGAGCTGGCCCATCGCCTCCTTGAGCACGGCGTCGTGCGGCCGCCCGAGCGCCTTGGCCGTCGGGCCCACGCCCCCGAGCCCCCCGCCGTACGTGTCGACCCGCAGCCGGAACCCCGCCTCTTTGAGCCGGGCCATCACCTTGTCGGCGCGGGTGAAATCGACTTGCACCGCGCCGCCGACCGGCTTGACCCTGCCGAGCCCCACGCCCGAGACCGACGACATCCCGTGGCTCCGGAGCAGCCCGACCAACGTGTCGAGCGCGTCCGGCCGCGCGTGCCAGTCGGGCCGAAGTCCGAACAGGCCGAACTCCATCCGCGGCTCCGACAGCGCGACGGGCAGCACGTCGACGGTCAGCGGGATCGTCCGCGTGTGCTTGCCGAACTCGATGCGGATCTCGCCCGCGTGTTTGCCCGGCTTCGCGTCCTTCGGGACGGCGATCTCGAGCCAGAACTGCCGCGTCTCGTGCGCCGTGAGGGCCGCGCCATCGGCGCGCTGGAGGACGTCGGGCTCGACCGTGTAGCCGCCGGCGCGGCGGCGGATGCGGTTCCGGACGACGAACAGCTCGGTGCCGAGGCCCGGCACCGCGGCCGTGAGCTTGGCCGCGCCCGTCGCGACCGGCCGCACGCTGAACGACAGGCCCGTGTCTTCGCCGGGCACGCAAGTGAGGTGCCGCCTCGTGAGCAGTTGCGCGGCCTCGGGCGCGTAGCTCGGGCCGGTCGGCGCGGTCCCGCCCGCGGAGAAGACGACCAGCCCGCCCTGCCGCGCGGCCTCGGGCAGGTCGCGGACATACCGCCCGCGCGGCGCCGTGTCGATGTAGACGTTCTCGGCGTCGAACTCGTCGTGCAGGCGCCGGTCGAGTTCGGCGCACCATTCGGCCGCCGGCTCGGCCTGCCCGGCCGGCCACAGGACGACGGCCGCGATCCGGCAGGCCCACGGGCGGTCGGCGTCGAACCGGAGATCGAGCCGCCCGTCGGCCACGTCGACGTCGAACTCCTTCGGCTTGTAGCGGCCGCCGCGGATGTACGTCGCGTAGACGTCGGTCGCCGGGCCGGGCTCGACGTCGGCGAACCGGTAGAAGAGGCGCGCCGCCTCCGCGGCCGTCGGCCGCTCGGCGTGAACGACCTTGCCCTCGGCCGAGATCGTCCGCCAATCGAACCGCACCATCTGATCGGACCACCAGCCGTGGTCCTCGTAGTAGACGCGGACGTGATACGCCCCGTTCGGCACGCGGGCCGAGAACGTCTCGCCCCGCGCCTCGCGGAAGTCCGCGAGCAGATCGTTCGGGTGCGTGTAGTCGCGCACGGCCTTGGGCCAGCCTGGGCCCGACCAGCCGTGGCCGCGTGTTCCGTCGTACGTCTCGCGCGAGCACGCGACGAAGCCCCGCCGCGGCGCCTGATTCTCCGGCCCGAAATCGAACGCGAGCAGCCCGGGCGCCGCCGGCATCGGCTTGTCGGGCTCGAACCGCACGTTGTCGAGATAGATGAGCGTCGGCCGCTTGCCGCCGAACGCGAGGTCGAGGCGGTCGATCCGCTTCGGGTTCAGGACCGAGTCCTGGATCTTCCGCGTGTTCTTTTCGCCGCGGTAGAGCCGGGCGACGCGGAACGACAGGGTGTTCCAGCCGGGGCGGAGGGCGAGCGCGCGGACGTGCCGGTACCAGTAGCCGCGGCGCGAGGTGTCGTCGAACAGTTCGACTCGGAGCGGCTCGGCCGTCGGGCCCGCGTTGAAGAGGTCGATCCGGAGCAGGTCGCCGGGCCGGGCGCCGCCCAGCCGGCTCGACCGGAGGGTCAGATAGTCGCCGTTGCGGACCTCGAGCGAGTGCCGGCCGCGGGACGAGACTTCGCGCGAGATCGCCGTTCGCTTCCGCGAGCGCACGAGGGCCTTGTCGGCCGCGTCCTCGAAGTCGGCCACGACGACGGGCGGGGCCTCGCCCGCACCGGCCACCGGCGCGAGGGCCAGCGCTCCGACCATTGCGACCGCGACGACGAAGGGCAGACGGCGTGCCGCCGCGTTGAAGACGGTCTGTTCAGAGCCTCGTTGTTGGGTGGCCCGGACTCCGTCCGGGCGGCCGCGTCTCGCAGAGCTGGATGCTCTGCGAGACGTGAGTGTTCGCTGAAAGCGAACACCAACGGGCTTGGCCCTCATGAGAGGGCCGGGCCCGCCGCAGGCCGCAAGAGGGTCTTTACCTCTCCTCTTGTCGCCTTCGGCGACCCCGACACGGTCGGGGCCACCCGGAAAGAAGAGCTTCTCAACGGACCAATGGCGTGTCATGTTGTCCCCCGGAATGTTCCGACCCGTGCCAGCATGATTATACACGCCTTGGCGGGTGCGGCCAACAAGGCGCGGGCCAGGGAGTCGCGCCTTCGACCGGACGGGGACATGTACCGGAAGCCCCTGCCGCCTTCGGCGGAAGGGGATCGGCGGGTGCGGCCAACAAGGCGCGGGCCAGGGAGTCGCGCCTTCGACCGGACGGGGACATGTACCGGAAGCCCCTGCCGCCTTCGGCGGAAGGGGATCGGTACGTGTCCCCAGACCCAAAACACGCGGGCCGCCCGAATCCCGGACGGCCCGCGTGCGGAGGAGGAGGAGAACGGAATCTATGCGTTACCGCCTGCGGCGAGCGACGAGCGTGCCGACACCGGCGAGCAGGAGCGACCCGGCGAGCGGCTCGGCGATCGGCGGCTCGTCGCCGCCGGCGTCCGTCTCGATCGTCAGCTTGACGCCGCAGTTATAGAAGTGGCAGTCGGGGTCGAAGGCGATACCGGCCATGTCGTCGGCCAGGTTCAGGGTGAGTTGGTCGATCTCGTCGTCGTCGAAGTTGTAGGAGAAGCTCTGCGCAGTGCTCGAGAGGTTCACGTAGTGCTCGAGTTCGAGGCCGAGGCCGTCGAAGTAGTTGCCGGCGGCCTGGTCGTCCCGGTAGATGTTGATGCCGGTGAAGTCGGAGTCCATCAACGTGAGCCACAGGTCGTTCGGCTCGGTTCGCCAGTTGCGGATTCTGTCGAAGAAGATGCTCGCGCCGACGATCTCTTCGCCCTCGGGAATCTCGAACTCAAGTAACACTTCAGCCAAATGAAGCAGTATCAGAACATGACTTATGTTTCGGACGA
>CAYLQD010000129.1:0-7355 GCA_964385685.1 uncultured Planctomycetota bacterium
GCCAGGCAAAACCTGGAGCGAAATGTGGGTAAAGACAAGGGCTTTAGCCGGGGTATCTCGCCGGCGTAAACGCCGGTCAGCCCCGTTCACGGGGCTTCCCCTGCCATCTGCTGGCGCGGCTTGAGCCGTTGGGTAAGCCCGGTGAACCGGGCTCGAACAACACGACAGGCCTCCCGCCGGGTTACCCCCGCTCAAAGCGGGGGCCCGCCGCCGCTGAAGCTGTGGCGGGCAAGCCCGGACTCGGCCCTGAAGGGCCTCGCGAAGCGGCGTAAACGCCGCTTGAACAGAGCATTAGAAGACTGGGGATGACTCAGCGGGCGCCCTACTTGAACAGGCCGTCGAGGATACCTTTGATGGCCTCTTTCTTCGGATCGTCCTCCTCGTCCTTACCGCGCTTCTCCCGGTCGCGCTTCTTCTCCTCGAGCTTGTCCTTCAGCAGCCCGTCGAGCAGCCCTCGCGGGTCGCTCAGCAGATTGCCGGCCGCCTTCGTCACCCAGTCGATGATCAGGAGCTTGGGCATGAAGCGGTACTTCCCGTCCTGCCACACGTGGTGGAGCGAGCCGAACGGGGGGTCGTCCTTGAGGAGCTTCTCCTTGATGAGCGCCGCGACCCGCGGGCGCTTGGCCGCGCTGATCTTATCCGCGATGAACTCCATCGCCCGGTCCGTCGGGATCAAGACCGTTGTCAGTGCGTCGGCGTTCCCGTCCAGGTCGCCCAGCAGGTCCGACACCTCGAAGTTGAGCCCAACCTTGCTCTTGAGGGTGAACGGTTCGGCCTTCAGCTTCCCCTCGGCCAGGTGCCCCTTGATGCGAACTTCGCCGTAACGATACTTGTCGCCGGGGAAGACCTTGCCGCCGAGCTGTTCGGTCAGGAACCCGCTGATGGCGGCGACCCATTCCGGCGACTTCTCGAAGTTCGCGATGACGCCGTCCTCGATGAGCATCTCGCCGTCGCCCGTCCACGCCCGCTTGATGTCCGCCATCGCGAGGCCCTGTCCCTTCCACGTCACGCCGCCGCCGAGCTTGCCCTGGAAGACGGCCTCGTACGGCAGCATCGCGCCGACCGCGCTGTCGATGTCGATCTTCTTGATGCTGACGCTGCCGCTGTGCGCGATCTTCGGATCGTTGAGGTCGGCCGTCGCGTTCATCTCGACCGTCCCCTTGTGGACCTGCGCCCGGACCGGCTTGCGCGTCACGAGCTTGTTGTCGCGAAGCTCGAAGTCCGCCGCGATGTTGCTCACGACGTGCTTCTCGTAGACGAGCTTGTCGACCGCCACCGTGCCGTCGACCCGATGCTTCTTCAGGAACGCGAAGTCGAGCGGTTCCTCGGCGGCCGGCTCGTCGGACGGCGGGGCCGGTTCCCCCGCGTCGCCCGCCGCGTCTTCCTTCTCCGGCAGCGCCGCGAGCAGCGCCCCCGCGTCGATCTCCGCCGAGTGCGCGGCGAAGGTCAGCGCGAGCGCATCGAGGTCCGAGAGCAGCGGAGCGTTCGGCTTCGCGGACGTCACGCGGAGCTGCTTGAACGTGAGCGTCGCGTCGTGTCCGGCCTCGAGCTGTCTCGCGGTCACGGTGAGCCCGCTCGCGTCGATGGCCTTGGAGCCGAGCTTGACGGCCCCGCCGGCGCGGACCTCGATCTTGGGGATCGGCTTGTAGCGCGCCCGCAGGTCGCGGACGTTCGCGGTCCCGTCGAGCACGACGCCCGACAGGTCGCCGGTCTTTGCCTTCTCGACGTCGACGGTCGCCGAGCCGGTCAGGTCCGCCTTCCCGGCGAGCGCGATGTCCTTGAGCGCGGGGGCCATCGCGATGAGCTTCTCGGGCTCGTCGAGCGTCGCGCGGAACGACTTGCACGTGAACGTGCCGAGGTCCTCGGAGAGCGTGCCGGCGAGGTTCAGTTGCGCGCCGTCGACCTCGGCCTCGAGGTTCTGGATGTCGAGCGCGGCATCTTCGGGCAGCAGGGCGATCACGCTGACGACGGCCTTGCCGCCGGCCGGCTTCGCGAACAGGTCGCCGTAGCTGAGCGCCGCGCCGGTCGCGTCGGCGGAGAACTCGGCCTTGGTCGGCGACGCCTTGCCGAGCGTGACCGAGAACGGCACGTCGCCGTCGGCCTTGAGTCCCTCGGGCAGGACGCCCGCCGGCAGCTTCGCGAGCGCTCCGAGCCGGACGACTCCCTCGATCTCGGCGCTGCCCGCGATCGACGTCGCCGCGGCGACCGGGTCTTCCTGCAGCTTGGCGACGTCGATGCCGGTGATGACGCCCGGCTCCTTGAGCGACACGTCGATGTAGGGCGTGGCCGCTTGCAGCTTCTTCAGCTCAACCCGGCCGGCGCCGGTGTCGAGCCGCGCGGCAAACTCGGCCCGGCCGGTCGTGTCGATCCCCTTCGGCGCGAGCTGGAGCGCGGCGAGCGCCGGCCCGATCGCGTCGGTCTTCGCGACGACGCTCACGTCGACGGCCGCCTCGAGCGCCGCGTAGTCGCTGACGACCCCGCTGATGCCGGCCGTCAGCATCTCGGACTTCACGTTGAACGCCTCGATCTCGATGCGGTTCTGCGTCAGGTCGGCCTTGAGCTTGGCGAGGCAGAGAAACTCCTCTTTCGAGAGGAGGTCGGTCAGCTCCTTCGGCACGCGGCTGTCGTCGGATCCGCCCGCGAGCGAGAGCTTGGTCGCCGCGGCCTTGAACTCGGCCTGGAACGCGCTCGGCGTGCCGCGGAGCTTGCCGTCGCGCACGACGATCAGGCCGGCCGGCTTGAGTTCGGAGAGGATGTCGGCGTACGCCGCGACCCGCGCGGCGAGGCGGCGCACGTCGATACGCCCGCCGAACGCGAGGTCGATGCTCGGGTCGCCGGTCAGATCGCCGACCGAGCCGGTGAGGGCGCCTTGCAGATACGGATCGGCGTCGGCGCCCGCGCGGGCCGACCCGCGAATCTCGGTGAGCTTGGCCTGCTCGCCGCTCGCGTCGATCTTCGCGGACAGGTCGAACGCGATCGGCTCGGCCGGGCCCTCTTCGCGTTCCAGCTTCGCGGCCGCCTGAACCGTCGCCTCGCCCGCATTGCCCTTGGCCGAGAACGTCGCCGCCACCTTGTCGTGCACGGGCGGCAGGCCGAGCGCCTTGCCGAGCTTGCTGCTGAACGCGCGGCCGCTGAACTTGGCATAGCCGGAAAGGTCGGCGTCGAGCTGCTTGAGGTCGGCCAGCGACGTCAGGCGCCCGTCGGTGATTTTCGCCTCGAGGAACGCGGCCCTCGCTTCGAGCGACGGAATCTCGAGTGTCTCCGGCTTGCCGTCGCTCGTCATCGTCAGGACGATGTCGGCCTTGAAGTCGGCGTCCTCGGGCGGCAGCTCGGTCCCGCCGGTCAGCGACGGATGCGCCTGGAAGCCCTCGATCGAGCCGGAGACGCTGCACGTCATCTCGGTCAGCTTGCCGCCGATTTCGAGTTGGCCCGCGGCCACGCCCTTCGACGCGGCGGGCGTGCCGTCGGCGAGGGCCGGCATCCCGAGCGCGCCGGCCAGCTTGCTGCCCGTCAACTTGGCGAGGTCGAGCTTGAAGTCGCCCGTGATGTCGATCTTGTCCGCGCCTGCGTCGCGGACCTCGACGTCGAGCGTGCTCTCCGAGAACGGCGCAGCGTTGACGCAGACCTTCGCAAAAACGTCGAGCTTCGCCAGGTCCGCCTCCGACGTCAGCGTCGCGGTCAGGCCGACCCCCTCGTGCGGGCTCGCGACCGTCAGCTTCCCGCTCGAGATGACCTGCCCGGGCGTGTCGGCGCGAACGGTGAGTTCCGCGTCGACGGCCTTGACGAACTCGGCGAGGCCGAGCCCGGCGGGGATGGCATCGGCCTTGAGTCCGGAGACCGTCGCGGTCAGCAACTTGCCGCGGATCCGGGCGGGATCGACCGTGCCCTCGTGGAAGACGTGGACGCTGCCGCGGGCCTGGATGCGCCCGTCGCCGACGGAGCCGGTCATCTCATACGTCAGCGGCTTGTCGATCGACGCCAGGTCCGCGCGGACGTTCAGCTCGCCGAGCTTCGTCTCGCGCCACCCGCCGCCGACCTGCTCGCGAAAGACGACCTCGCCGCCGGTCAGCTTGAACTCGAGCGACACGTCGTCGAGCACGAGCGGCTCCTCTTCCTCTTTCGTCAGTTCGAGCAGGTCCTCGATGCTCAGCCTTCCGTCGGCCGTTCGCTCGACCACGACGTGCGGGTCGGTCACGATGACCTTCGCGTGGACGGTCTTGCCGAAGCTCGTGACGGCCGACCAGACCTGCACGCGGACGTCGGCCTCTTTGACGCGCATGAGATCGGAGCCCCAGCCCTCACGCCCGCCGACCCGGAGGTCGGTCAGCTTGATGCCGCTCCAGAGATCGAGGTCGGCGGATCCCACGGAGACTTTGCGGCCGTTGAGCGCCTCACCGCCCACGTCGGCGATGATGCTCTTGAGCCGCTCTTCCGTGAGGATGATGGGCACGAGAATGGCGATCACGATGCACAGGGCCACGAAAATGGCGAGCAGCCAGATGGCGATCTTGAGCAGCCGCCGCCAGAGCGGCCGCGGCTTCCCGCCGTCTTTCCGGGCTTCAGGTTTTTCCGACGTCATCTGTTCGTGTCTCCCGATCGCTCCCCATTCATAATGATACCGTTCTCGGGGCGGAGAGCAAGCCCGCAGGGGGCGACACTCCGGTCTTGCGGTGATCTGTTGACAGGGCATGCCCGCGTTTCCCTCGTTCTCGTCCTCCTCCTCGTCCTCGTCGTCGGTTGTTTCGAGGACGAGGCCCGCCCGCCGAAGCCTCGGCGAAGGCGGGACGACGACGAGGACGATTCCGGGGGCGGCGTCGGTCGCCGGTGCCGGGATCCCAACGCGTCGTGACCTGTCCGAAGCACCGAGAACCGCCGCACTTTCCGGTAGATGTTGCAGCCGACACCGCTATAATGTCCGCCTGATGATGGAGCGATGGGTCTGGTGCAATTTCGGACTGAGCGTCCCGGCCGACTGGGAGATGCTGCAGTTCACGCGGAATCCCGAGTCGGGCCGCTGCGCCTTCGCGGATCGCTATCAGTTCCGGCTCGAGCTGAATTGGCGGGCGGTCCCGGGACGGCCCGACTTCGACCGGATGATGTCCGACTACGCCGCCAGCTTGCAGCTGCAGGGCATGAAAGACGGCTCGCGGTTCCGGCACCGGGCCTGGCATGGCGTCGGCGGCGAGATGGACGGACAGATTATCACGCGGCTCGGACGGTGGTTCGCCAACGAGGGGAGCGTCGTCGAGCTTGTGTTTCTGTGGCCGCGGAAGAAAGACTCGGGCCTGATGCGCCGGGTCGCCGACAGTGTCGGCGAGGAGCCCGCGCACGACGGGCTGCGTCGCTGGCGCGCGTTCGGCATGGACCTGCTGGCCGCGAAGCCGCTGACGTTCAGCGCCTGCCGGGTCGAGCCGGGCAATGTCGAGCTGGAGTTTTCGGACCCGAAGCGCCGGTCGCTCGAGCGGTTCGGGCGGCGCGGCATGGTCCGCGAATGGCTGAAGTCGCCGCTGGACAGGTGGCTTCGCCGCTGGATCGATCAAGAGCTGCGGGACGTCCGGACGTCCTTCTCAGATATCCACGGGCACTCGGTGCACTCGCTGACGGGCGAGAAGACGCTGCCCGGTCTGCGTCGGCGGCGGGCGCGCTGCGACGCCGCGGCCTGGATCTGCCCCGCGGACGGCCGGCTCTACAGTGTCTCGTGCAGCCGGCCTCGGAGCGGATCCGATCGCGACGCGGCGCTGGCCGGCGGCCGGCTTTCGTGCTGCCCGTCCCTGGAGCTGGCGACATGACCCTGGGCCGGAGCAAGCGCGCCGCGACCGATGACGGATCCTGGAAGCGAATGCTGAGCGCCCGGCCCGTGCACAACATGGCCGCGCGGGTGGACGAGCTGGACGGCCCCTCGACGTCGCCCGGCTCGGACGCCGTGGTCGTGTATGTGAAGAATGTCCGGCCGTGGTACATGCTGCCGCCGCTTTCGTGGATCGTGCCGCACCGGCGCGAGCGGAGGGTTGTGCTCGACCGCGTCGGGTCGCAGATGTGGCGGCAGTGTGACGGGGAGCGGACCGTCGAGGCCGTCATCGACGCGTTCGCGGCGACGCACGACCTGACGTTTCACGAGGCGCGGGTCGCCGTGACGACCTACATCAAATCACTCGTCAAGCGGGGCGTGCTGGTGATCGTGATGCCGAAGGAGCAGGCGGGATGAAGCCGATCCAGATCGCGAACCAGCCGAAGCTGGGTTTCCTGCGAACGGTTCGCATCACCATCGACGGCATTCGCTACCGGCTGTTCCGGGCCTCGGTGACCGTGGCCGTGATCGCGATGGCGGTCGCCTTCCTGATGAACATCATGAGCGAGAGCTTGCTGAAGCGCGCCGTTGGCCGCAACACGCCGGAGCGGATCGCGCGGCTCCGGCTCGCCCACGACTGGATGGCTCGGCTCTCGCGGCCGGGCACGCGCGAAGAGATTATCATCGAGCTGGCGGCGCTGAACGAGGACGACGCGCGGTACCCCGAGATGGCGGCGATGTCGGGGCTCGGGACCGCCGCGATGGCCGAGTTCCACGGCGACGCCGTCGAGGCCGCGCAGTACCTCGCGTTCTTCGACCGGCTCGACTATGGCCGGCGTCGCAGTCTCGTGCACACGGCGACCGGCATCGGCATCTTCAACCGACTCGTCACCGACGACGGGTGGACGCGGTTCAGCGAAGAGCTTGGCCGCATGCGGTCGCTCGGGGGCAAGCCGGACGAGGACGCGCTCCGGCGGTTCGTCCGCGAGCGGCGGCCGAAGTTGCTCGACCGAGCCGGGGCCGTGCGGGACGGGCGGCTCAAGGCGATCGCGAGCGTGTCGGCGGCGCGCGGCACGCGCGACATGCTCACGGCGCTGACCGACGCCGGCGGCACGTTCGGCGACGCGGTGCGGGCCGCCGGGTTCGCGTTCGACAAGGAGATCGCGCCCGAGGTCGCCGACCAGGCGAACCGCGTGCTCCAGTCGCGGCTCATCGAGAAGAGCATTCGGGAGGAGGAGGCACGGAAGGCCGTCGCGCAATACCACGACGTTCTTCCGGGCGACGTCACGCTCGGGATGCTGTGGGACGCTCTGCGGGACCGGCCCGCGGCCGGGCGGTATCTCGAAAAGATGAAGCCGTTCCTCAGGAAGGCGGAAGAGGGCGGCGCCGACGTCTCCGGCCTCACGGCCGAGCGGCTGACCCGGCTGGGCCAGGTCCACCACGAGGAGGTGGCGCTCGTGAAGGCCGCGCTGCTGACGGCGGACGTCGGCACGGGCTGGATGGGGCTCGGCAAGCGGATGGGCTGGCTCCTGCTCGTCTCGATGCTCGTGTGCATGATCGGCATCTC
>CAYLQD010000130.1:0-7095 GCA_964385685.1 uncultured Planctomycetota bacterium
CGGTACACTGCCGCCCTTGCCGAACTGATCCACTTCATTCGGCTGAAGTGTTACAAAAGACGAAAGAATCTTTTTTCGCGCGTCCTGTTTTTCATGTTGATCTGAGGCAACATTGGAAGTCGCTCGGACGGAACGGCTTCGGGCGTTGAAACAGTGAAACACGGCGCGCCGTTTTCGATTTCGCGCGAAAATCGTCCGTATAGTAGAGGGGGAGCATTTTCACCGCAGAGATCGCAGAGAGCACAGAGAGCAGCTTTCACCACGAAGATCACGAAGGACACGAAGACAATGAACCACCAAGGCACAAAGGCACGAAGAACAATGGCCTCTCGCAGAGCGCGCAGAGGACACGAAGAGAAAGGAACTGCTTCGGCGGGTTCCCGGGACGGGACCCGCCGACGGGCTCCACGGGCCAATTCCGGTTCTCCCCGGAATTGGCCCGAAAACGGCGTTTCCTCGGCGGTCTCGGCGTGCTCTGCGGTGAAAGCCGTTTTCGCTTCTGCGGGGCGTAGAGGGCATCGAGAAGTATGTTTTACCGAACAAAGCCAACTGGGAACGGCAGGGATCAGGGGGCGGGGAACAGCGGATGCTCACCACCAAGGCACGAAGACACAAAGGAGACAAGACAGGCACGGAACAGGCCTCTCGCAGAGAACGCAGAGGGCGCGGAGAGGAACGGGCCAGATCGGCGGGTTCCCTGTCCCGGAAACCCGCCGGCGGGCTCCACGGGCCGATTCCGGCGCTTGCCGGAATCGGCCCGACAGATGCTCCCTCCGTGCCTCCGTGGACGTTGCCGCAGGCAACTCCAAGCCGCTGCTTGCAGCGGCCGGACTCCGTGGTGGCGGGCCGTCGTGCTTCCTGCCGCCCTTCGTGCCTTGGTGTCTTGGTGGTCGGGCGTTCCGGCTGGGCCGAAACGCCTGGGAGTTTGCCCCGCAAACTCGAGGGCGAGCGGCGCGTGGGACAGGAAGGTTGAGGATATGGGGGCGGGCGGCTATAATGCTCGCGTCATGCGGCCCGCGGCGGCCGGGCCGGGTCCAGGTTTTCTCGGCGGAAAGGCAAGTGGACAACGTGAAGACAATCGTCATGGTGCTCGTCGTGCTGGTCGCGTTCGCGGGCTTCCAGTGGATCGCGAACCGCTCGCTCCGGAACGACGTGCGGAGCGACGTCGAGAAGCAGATCCGGCAGATCGAGAGTTCGGAGAAGGAACTGCTCGAGCTTCGGGCCGGGCTGCGGGACCTGAGCGACGATCTGACGAAGGCGCGCGAGGCGGCGCGGGACCTGGCCGCGCTCCGCGAGACGGTCCGCTCGCTCGAGCCGCTGAAGGAACTGCCGAAGCAGGTCGAGGCGCTGTCGAAGGCGCTGGACGCTCTGAAGGCGAAGGTCGACGCGGCGGCGGCGAAGACGGGCGCGCTCGACGCCCAGATGCCGGCCGCGGAGGACGTCGAGCGGCTGACGAGCGTGACGCGCGAACTCGACGCGCTCGGCAAGGCGGCCGAGACGGCGCGGGCGAAGCTCGAGTCGGCCGCGAGGGCGGTCTCCGACGCGGACATCGAGAAGCCGGTCGCGCGGATCCGCCAGGCCCTGACGGACCTGGACACGCGGGTCACGCAGATGAAGGACAAGCTGGCCGAGGAGCCGGGAACATGAAGCTGCAGAATCTCAACGACGTCGACGCGACCGAGGTGCCGGCGCCTGCGGAAGGCGTTCGGATCCGCTGGCTCATCGACGAGAAGGCGGGCGCGCCGAATTTCGCGATGCGGCACTTCGAGATCGCGCCCGGCGGCGCGACGCCGTTCCACGACCACGAATGGGAGCACGAGGTCTTCATGCTCTCGGGCTCGGGGGTCGTCGTGCACGTCGAGGGCGAGACCGCGTTTGGGCCGGGCGACGCGATCCTGATGCCGGCCGGCGAGCGGCACTGTTTCCGCAACACGGGCGACGAGCCGGCTACGATGCTGTGCCTTGTGCCGCTCGGCGCGTGCTGCAGCCGATAGAACGGGGATAGCAAAGGAAGGAAGCCCAGGGGCGACCCGGGGACCGGGAGCGATGGCAGCGGAACTGACAGCGGACAACCTGACGCCCAACCTGCCGGGGGTGTCCATCGTCGGGCAGATCGGGAACGGCGCGGGCAGCGTCGTGTTCGAGGCGCGCGACGACGAGACCGGGAACCGGCTCGCGGTGAAGAGCGTCACGCGTGACATCATTGTCGAGATTCAGGAGCACGCGCCGGCGCCGGAGTTCGGCGGCAACATCAACAAGATGGTCAAGGTGTACGTGTCGCAGGTGCGGAACGAGTGGCGCCTGGGGCACCGGCTGACGAACCTCGCGGGCGGGCACGTCGGCATCCCGCGGATGCACCGGCTCGAGGTCGAGCGCGATTTCTTCGTGCGCATCCGCGGCATCCACCTCGTGATGGACTATGCCGAGGGGCGGAACCTTCGGAAGGGGCACGACTATTCGATCGGCCAGCTCATCAGCATCTACCGCCAGGCGGCCGACATCCTGCGGTTCATGCACCAGCAGAACGTGGTCCACGCGGACATGAAGCCGCACCACGTCATCGTCGACAACGACGGACACGTTCAACTGCTCGACCTCGGGCTTGCGTGCAAGCGCCACGGGCACGCGGCGCAGGTCGTCGGCAGCCCGCACTACATGGCGCCCGAGCAGCTTGTGGGAGCGGGCGTCGACGAGCGGACGGACGTCTTCGGGCTGGGCGCGACGATGTTCTGGGCGCTGACCGAGCAGACGATCCGGCCGACGGTCGGGCCGACGGCCGGCGCGATGGATTTCCAGATGAAGACGTTCGAGACGTCGGTCCGGAAGTTCAATCCCGAGGTGCCGCCGGCGCTAGAGGACATCGTGCTGCGGTCGTGTGCCCCGTCGCGGAACGCGCGGCTGGCGCTGTCCGAGGTGATCGAGCGGCTCGACCGGCTCGCGGCGCCGCCGGCTCCGCCGTCGCCGCCCGAGGCCTGACGAACGGGCGGCGCGGTCACGACAGACTTCTCACCCAGACAGGGAGTCGTCGCGGGACACAGAAGAGGGAGCTACCGCTTCGAGAACTGGAAGCCGGCACGGGCGCCGCGGCGTCCGTACTTCTTCCGCTCTTTTTCGCGGGGGTCGCGGGTCAGGAGGTGTTCCTCCCGGAGTTTGGGCTCGAGCGACTGGTCGGCCTTGAGGAGCGCCCGTGCGATGCCGAGCCGGAGGGCGCCGGCCTGTCCGGTGAAGCCGCCGCCGCCGCAGCGTGCGGCCACGTCGTACTTCGTCGCCATCTCGGTCAGTTCGAGCGGGGCGAGTGCGATCTCGACGGCCCGTTTGTGGGGGAAGAATTCAGCGGCGGGCCGGCCGTTGACGGTGACGGTGCCGGTGCCGCGAACGAGACGGACGCGTGCCACCGAGGACTTGCGGCGGCCGGTTCCGAGATAGACAGGGCCTTGTGGCACGTGGTTCCTCCGACCGGCTAGAGCTCGAGCGGCTCGGGCTGCTGGGCCTCGTGCGGATGCTCGGGCCCGGCGTAGGCCTTGAGCTTGCTGAACATCCGCCGCCCGAGCTTCGTTTTCGGGAGCATGCGCCTGACGGCAAGCCGCAGGGCCTCGGCCGGCTTCTTCTCGAGCAGCTCCGCGAGCGGCGTCTCTTTCAGCCCGCCGGGATAGCCCGAGGCCCGGTAGTACATTTTGTTGTCCATCTTACGACCGGTGACGACGAACTTCTCGGCGTTGATGACGACGACGAAATCGCCCGTGTCGACGTGCGGGGTGTATTGCGGGCGGTGCTTGCCCATCAGGATGGTGGCGATCTTCGTGGCGATCCGTCCGAGAGTCTTGCCCTCGACATCGACGAGATACCACTTGGGCTCGACGGTCTGTGAGGTCGCCATAAAGCTCTTTGTTGCCATCGCTTCGCCTGCCGCCTTTCGTTACAGGAACCGCGAATTATAGCCATGCGTGTCGGGCATGTCAATCAAAAAGCAATTGCGATAGCGTCAAGAGAAGTGTGCAATTAGGGTCGACCTCTGCGCAAGCTCAAGAGCCCTCCCCTCACTTGGCCGGCCTGTCTCGTTCGCCGCCGGCCTTGTCCCCGTCTTCTTCCTTCTTCTCGGGCTCGACGGCATCGAGGAGGATCAGCTCGCCGCCGCCCCAGTCGAGCTTGAAGTTGATGCCGCCGTCCTCGACGGGCAAGGCCCGCCACTGGCCCGTCTTGCGGTCGAACAGGCGGACGCTCTTCATGTCCTTCCGCAGCTCGAGGGCCACGTCCTGCTCGGCGTAGGCGTTGTGGTTGGCGACGAAGACGGCGTCCCGCTTGCCTTCGTACTTGAAGACGCCCATCAGGAACTCGCCGCTGCGGGGCTGGATCCAGAACCGCTCGGGGAACGCGTGCTTCTCCAGGCCCTTCGGCATAATGGGCTCATCGTGGCCGGTCGGACGGTTCTTGGGGGTGCGGGTGATTCGTGTGGAGTAGATCGCCCTGGGATTCCCGAGCTTCGGTATCTCGGCCCGGAGCGGCATGATCTCGGCCAGCACCTTGTTGACGTCGAGCCCGAGGCCCGTCCACTCGAGGGTCTTCGGGTTCATCGTCCGGTTGCCGACGAACCAGAGGCAGCCCTTGAGGCCGCACGCGATCGACGTGTTGAGCGTGTAGCGATGGCGGCCGATGTTGCCCGCGCCCGTTCGGCCGAACGCGGGGTCGGTGGCGACAAACCGGCCGACTCGCGCATCGGTCGCCTTCGCCGTCTGCCATGCCGTGAGGAGATGCTTGAAGTTCTTGTTCGCCCCTCGCTTCCAATGGAAGTCGTAGTAGCTGACGAAGTCCGACTCGGCCAGGAAGCTCATCCCTGCCGTCTTGTATGTGCCGATGTAGGTCGGATGTGTCGGGTCCCACTCGTGGACGTTGCGGATATCGCGCTGCCGGCCCTTGCCCTGCTTGCCGAACTGGTCGGACCAGAGGTGATAGGCGAGCACGGTGGCGTCGCCCCGGAGCTTGCGACACAGCGCCTCGCACTGGTCGGGCGCCTTGAACACGTGATGTTCGGGCACGAGGAGGTCGACCATCATCTTAATGCCGTACTTCTTGCAGATCGCGGCGCGCTCGTCGGTGTGCTTGCAGAGGATGGCATTGTATCCCGCTTCGGAGATGCGTTTGACGAGCGTCTCGAACTGCTCGGGCTCCTTCGGCATGTTGTCGGCCGCGTAGCCGAAGTTGAAGACGCTGAAGAACTCCGTCGGGCGCCGCCCCGCCTTCAGCGGGTCGACGACCGGCTCCGGCTCCTTGGGCTTCACGGGCTTCTTCCCGTCCGGCTTCTCGCCCGCTACGGCGAGGCCGCATCCGAGCAAGACCATCAACGCGACGAGCAGAGCCCCGTGTCGTGTCCGCATCATCCGCTCCTTGTCCGCGCGGTTCTTGTCGCACACCGGCGCCGGTCGCCGGCGCCAGCGTCCATCGTACCGAAAACCAGAGCGGGCGCAAGCGGAAGGCCGGCGGCGTCCGAGGCGTTCGATCACGAGAAGAAGGGGGCCAACGTCGTCGCCCACGAGATCAGGACGGCCGCCAGCACGACTGCGAAGAGCGCCCAGCTCAGCCGAGGCCGCGGACGAAGGTGCGCCCGAACGCCCGGGAACCGCCACGCGAGGACCGCGAAGACGACGTACCCCCACGCGAAGACATACGCAACCGGCGCGAGGGAGTTCATCCGCCACGCCTCGAGGAGCCGGCCGTGGCCCATCGCCGTGAGCCCGCGCGTCATGCCACATCCGGCGCACGGCAGCCCGGTCGCGTTGCGAAACACGCAGGGCGAGAACGGAAGCCGCGCCTGCGCCTCGGTGACCGAGCAGACGACCAGGACCGCCAAGACGGCCAGGGCCGCCCAGGGCGGGGCCGGCCGGCTCGACGGGCGCTCGCACGTGATTGCGTCGCCGGTGCTCATGATTTCAGGAGTGAATTGCCCTCGGCGTCGGTGCGGGTCCCCATCCCCGTCATCAGGCAGTCGACGAGCGCCCAGATGCCGCATCCGCCCCACGTCAGGAGTTTGAGGACGCCCAGGCCGACGTCGCCGAGGTAGAAACGGTCCACGCCGAGCGTCCCCAGCAGCCAGGCGAAGATGAACGTCAGCGTTCGGTCCTTTGTCGGCGTGCCGACCGGCGCGGCCTCGTGCAGCGGCCGGCCGGCGGCGTCTTTCATCGACCCGACGCCGAGGAGGACGAAGTCGATGACCGACCAGATGCCGCATCCGCCGAACGTCAGCAGCTTCAGGATCCCGAGGCCCGTGTAGCCGAGGTAGAAGCGGTCGACGCCGAATCCCCCGAGGAACATCGACAGTGCGAAGGCCGCGGCCTGCGACTTGCCCGACACGGCACGCCGCGAGGGGGACAAGACGGCTCGGGGGGAGTCCTCCGCATCCGCGGAGCCCGTCAGGCGCGCGGCCAGTGGCGCAGCGGGCGCGGCGGACGGGACCTCGAGGACGGCGCCGCACTTCGGACACTTCCCGCGCCGGCCCGCCATCCTGTCCGTGACGGTCAGGACGCTCTTGCAGCCGGTGCAGGTGACACGGATGCCCATGGCCCTACCCGTTCAGGTTGCGTGGAACATGCGCGCGGCGGCGCATGTCCGCCGCGCGCCGATATGCCGGCGGAGGAGCGACATCACAATGAGCGGCGAAGCCCTACGACAGCTCGCGGCCCTGGGCATCTTTCATGGAGCCGATGGCGATCATGATGAGGTCGATGAGCCACCAGATCCCGCAGCCGCCAGCCGTGATGAGCTTCAGAATGCCGAGCCCGGTGTAGCCCAGATAGAAGCGGTCGATCCCGAGACTACCCACAAGAACGGACAGGATCAACGCCACTACTTTCGACTTGTCGGACTTCCCGGCGGCCGGTGCGGCCTGTGGCTCCTCGGCCGGTGTGCCTTGTGCTTCGTCTCCCATCTTCGACTCCTCCCAAATAGGGGCACAATGCTGACCGTGCGGGCGAAATGCCCGCGCCAACGCATCTTCGCGGGCTATCGTAGGGCGCGGGCACGCGGCTGTCAAGCATCGTGTATCGGCCTGTAGAAGCAACGTGATAATGTCCTATGCAAGCAACATGAAAATGTCCTATAGGG
>CAYLQD010000131.1:0-7011 GCA_964385685.1 uncultured Planctomycetota bacterium
CTAGGAAGTAAAGACCGCACAGGTAGAGGAGAACACTGGTTCCGCCCCAAAGGAAACCTGGTCTGCCGTCTGCCTCGGCGAGCCGATAGAAGAACACCCCGAAGCCCAGCATGATGACAAGTCCGAACCAGGGGATCACATCATTCCCCGCATGGTCATTGTTCCTTCGTCGCCTTGAGTCTGTTGCTTTCGCCCGCGTGCTTGATAACGAAGTCGGCCAGCTCCTGACACTGGAAGAATCCCTGCCACATGTTGTGGCCCTGGCCCTTGGGGACGACGAGCGTCATCTTCCCGCCGAGCTTCGTGTATCGCCGTGCCAGCTCGCCCGAGTTCTGCTCCAGCGGGACCACCGCGTCGACGTCCCCGTGGATGTGGAAGATGGGCACGCCGGCCTTCGCCAGCGGCCCGAGCCGGTCGATGGGGTTATGCTTGGCGAGGTCGGCCGCGAGTTGCCCCTCTGACAGCCCGTAAGCCCCGCACGCATTCCGGAGCCCCGTATAGCTCGCGAGGTTGCAGACCGGGTAGATTCCGGCGATGCAGGCGACGGACTCGGGGTTCTCGGCCGCCCAGTTGTAGAGCATCAGCCCGCCGCGGCTCCGCGGGAGCAGGCAGGCCTGCTTCGCGAGGCCCCGCTTCGACGTGAGTTCCTTGTGGAGCGCCGAGTAGAGCTTGCGGCCGGCCGGGCTGCCGGACGATTCGCCGACGTCGATCCCGGCGATCGCGATGCCCGCGGCGAGGAACTTCTCGAACATCCACTTCTCCTCGACAGCCGGGAGGCCTGGCAGGGTCGGCGCGTACCAGACCCACGGCGTCGGCGCGTCGGCGTCCCGCTCCGGCGGCAGGATGAGGAACGCCGTCCGCCCCTCGACCTCGAACACCTCCCCCTCAATCGGCAGCTTCTTCACAGGTGCTTTCCTCTCTGGTGTCTGGCCGAACGCTCCGCCCGCCGCCGTACACAAACAGGCGGCGACAATGAACGCCACTGCTGATTCGAGCTTATGGCACGGTGTGGACGCCTGTGTCATTCGTTTGTCTCCTGCTGGCTCAGATCGATCACGGGCAGTTCCGCCATTCGCTTCTCGACATGCTCCCACGTTATCTCTCGGTCGGGCCCTGGGTGTCCCTGGGGCCGGAAGCTGCAGTAGCTCACGGCGGTAACGGCGATCCTCCCGCTCTTCCGCTCAACACGGACAGGAGCGGGGAAGAAAGAAAGAATCGGCCCCCAGCAGTCAAGCCGGCTTTCCGGCTCGGTCTGAAGGGGGATCCGCTGCCCGTCCACAGAGATTGCCTCGCCTGTCACATCGATACTCAGGATTCTCATACCCTTTAGCACAATTGGGAGGCTCACGCGGCGTCCGTCAAGCAGCAAGAAGACCTCGTGTGACTTCTTCCACTCGTCCGGCGCGGCCAAGTCCAGAACGCCATACCTCTCAAGGGCGAGGAGCGCCGGTGGCTCGGGCCGCTGGGAGAGAATCCAGAGCGCGCCGCCGACGATGGCGGCGGCGACGACGACAGCAATGATTGGCGTGAGGGGCTTTCGCAGCCCAGACGGTCTCTTGCGCACCCGCCCCGACCGCTTTTCTTCCTCTCTTCCGGTCTCATGCGTTGGCATTACACACTCCCTCCGTCGTTCGTCAGCGCAATGGTAGTAGCTTCAACGTCCGAATCTCGTACGGGTGGATGTCGAACGTGATGGCGCCGTCGCTGCCGATGGGGACTTCGTCGGCGTCGTCTTCGAGGAGGTCGCACTCGCGGGCGCCGGCGATGCCGCCGGGCAGGCGGAGCCGGACGGTCGTCCGCGCGCCGTGGCGCTCGACGATGCGCACAATGAGCGCGTTGCCGTCCTCGGAGCGCTTCACGGCCTCGAGCGTCACGCCCGGCGCGTCCAGTTCGATGAACGCGTGCCGCGGCGGCAGCCGCCCGGAATGTGCATCGACGACGACGGCGTCGACGGGATCGTTCAGGTCGGCGGCCTCCTCGATGGTGCCGGCCGAAACCCACGAGCCCTCGTGCGGATAGAGCGCGACCGTGAACCGATGCTCCTCCTGGTCCGACACCGGGTCGGGATACTTCGGGCCCTTGAGCAGGGTCAGGCCGATCCGCCGCCCGAACGCCTCGTAGCCATACTTGCTGTCGGTGAGCACACTCAGGCCGAAGTCGGTCTGCGAGAGGTCCATCCACTGATGGCCGCAGACCTCGAACTTCGCCTTCTCGTACGAGTTGTTCCGGGTCGTCGGCCGCTGGATGTTGCCGTACGCGATGTCGTACGTCGCCGCCCGCGCGCGGATGGTCGTGTGAAACCGCGTCTTGAGGAGCTTGTGCTGCTCGTGCCAGTCGATCCACGTGCGGAGCTCGACGCGGCGGGCGCCGGCGGCGAGTACGACGTCCTGCGTCATCTCGGAGTTGAAGAACTTCCGGCGAACGCGGAGCGCGGACTGGACCGGGCCGCGCTCGATGACCTCGACCGTCGCGGGCGGCAGCTCGAACTCGGTGTCCTCGTAGTGCTCCTCGATGTCCCACGCATCGAAAACGCCGGGCATGTCCTCGAACATCTGGAGCACGTTGCCGCGGCTGTCGGGGTCGATGCACTCGCGGCCTGTGGCCTTCTCGACAAGCGAGACGATCTCGCCGCGCTCGTCGAGTTCGATCCGGAGGAACTCGTTTTCGAGCGACCGCTCGCCGGCGGCAACGTCCGGCGCTCCCTCGCCCGGTCCCTCGACCAGTCGGAATGCGCAGTATCCGGCGCCGGGGATGCCGTCGGCGCGGAAGACGAGCGTCCGCTCGCCCGTCTCGAAGTCGGTCGTGATCTGCGACGGAATCTCGCCGCCGTCGGTGTTGAGCACGTGCACCTCGCCC
The DNA here is from genome assembly GCA_964385685.1 of uncultured Planctomycetota bacterium. GTDB lineage: Bacteria > Planctomycetota > PUPC01 > PUPC01 > PUPC01 > CAYLQD01. The sequence continues at coordinate 2,857 of CAYLQD010000131.1, forward strand.
TCCGGCGCGGGCACGCGGACGATACTCGTCCGCACGAAGGGCTGCGCGTTGAAGACGATGATGGCCCCGCCGGGGCCGGTCGTGTCGATCTCGCCGGCGATGGCGCCGAGCGCCGCCCCCAACGCCCCCTCGCCGATGTCGGTCACCTCGTCGTGCATCTCGAGCAGCTCGCCGTACGCGGGGGTCGTGTGCGTGCCGGGAATCGAGTCGTGGAACTGCGTCGTCAGCAGCGTCTTCCAGCCGCGGTCGAGCGCCTCGCGCGGATACGCCCCCGGCGCGAAGCAGCTGAACAGCTCGGCCTTGCGGTAGAGGAATTCGCTCCGGCGGTTGACTTTCTTGAGCCGCCCCTTCGTCGTGTAGACGCCGCGGTGCTCCTCGAGATAGAGCTCATCGTTCACCACGGGCAGGTCGGGCGCCTCGAGCGCCCACCGGTGCATGCTCTCGAGCGCGTCCTCGACGCGCGACATCCGCCCGCCGACGACGCCGGGGAAATCCTGATAGCGTCGGCAGTATTCGAGCATCTCGGGGTCGGGCCCGCCGCCGCCGTCGCCCCAGCCGTAGCAGTAGATGCTCTCGCGGATGTTCGCCTTGCCGGTGTACTTGTCCCAGTGCGTGTTCAGGTGGTCGGGCTCGCAGACGCCGATGAAGTGCGTCGGCGGCACGGTCGCGAAGATGCGCGAGCCGTCTGGCCCCTGCCACCAGAAGACGTGCTTGTCCCACTTGTTCGTGTCGTTCCACACGTCCATCTTGTGCGTGACGAAGTATCGCAGGCCGCTCTTCACCAGGATCTGCGGCATCGTCCACGCGTTCCCGAAGACGTCGGGGATCCACGCGGTCCGCGGCGTGACGCCGAACTCCTCGCGATAGAACCGGACGCCGTGCAGGATCTGTCGGACCATCGACTCGCCGCTGATGAGGTTGCAGTCGGGCTCGATCCAGAACGCGCCGACCGGCTCCCACCGGCCCTCGCGGATCCGCTCCTTGACCTGCTCGTACAACTCCGGATAAAGCGTCTTCATCCGGTCGTACATCTGCGGCTGGCTCTGCGAGAAGATGTAGTCGGGGTACTGCTCCATCATTCGGAGCGCGGTCGCGTGGGTGCGGCCGAGCTTGCGTTCGTACTCGGCGTGCGTCCAGAGGTAGACGAGGTCGAGATGCGAGTTGCCGCAGAGGTGGAGCAGCCCGTCCTTGCGGAAGCGGTCGCACTCGTAGATGCGTTCGCGCACGATCTGCTGCGCTTCGAGCGCCATTGCCCGGACGCGCGCGGGGTCGCCGCATTCCTGCTCGATGCGGTTCGTCGCGTCGTGGAGGACTTCGCGGAGGAAGGCGGTCAGGTCGCCGGGGATATCCTCGCAGACGAGCACGTTGAACGCGGCCCGCAGGTCCCAGTACGCGGCGTTCATCTCCTCGTCGTAGGTCGCCCAGTGCAACGCCTCGACCGTCTTGATCGTGCCCTCGCCGAAGTGCCACATGATGTAGCTTTCGACCTCGAGTTCGAACTCCTCGCCGCCCTCGGCGTGCTCGGCGACGAAGACCGTGTCGCGGAATGGATCGAGCCCGTGGTAAGGCCGGCCGTTGACGCGCAGCAGCCCGTCGCCGCCGAAGTAGAGCTTGAGGGCGACCTTCTCGCCCTTGAACCGTTCGGGCAGGCGGGCGGTGCAGCGGAAGAAGCAACTCATGTCCTCGCCGCCCCACGTGTCGCCGACGCCGATGGGCGACCACTCGGGATCGACCCACGTGCGCTCACGGGCGGTGTCGTATCGGAACCGCCGGTGCTGCCAGCCATCGAGCGGCTCGGTCTCCGGGAAGATCCACGGCTTGAGCGACTCGATCTTCTGCTGCATGATCTCTTCGAGCGAGATGATCATCCGCTTCTTGCTCTTGATCGCCCCGCGCCACTTGTCGAGAATCTTCTGAATCCCGCGTGCTTCCGATGGCATTGTCGGTCGCTCCTATGTCGCGGCGCGCCCGCTAGAGCACGATCACGGTGTAGCCCAGGTCGATCCATTTGGTGGGACCGGGGTGCCCTTCGTAGGTGCCGATGAGGGGCACGCCCTCGAGCTTGCGCAGGTCCGACTTGACCTTGAACGCGCCGGCGCAAAAGTCGCAGACCTCCTCGACCACGCCCATCTCGGCGAGCTTCTCGTAGCGGGCGTGCAGCTTGTGCTTGGGGTCCCGCAGCGCCCGTGCCCACTCGGTCCCGGCGCCGTCGAAGATCAGCACGACCTTGTGCCCTTTCTCGAGCAGCTCGGTGCTGTAGAGGAGCGCGTGGACGGCCCGCGCGAGGCCTTCGTGGCTCTCGGTGCCCGCCTGGAGAATGATGAGAAACTTCTGCTTCGGGGGCGACGGCCTAAGGGTGGCGCACCCCGTCACCCCGAGCACCAGAGACATCAGAATCAGCGTCGTCGTGAGTCGCCGCATTTCGACCTCCCTTCCTCCCTCTCCTCCGGCCATCACATGTGTATCTTGCCCACCATTCACCGCAGCGCCTCGTCGACCATCGTCAGATAGTTTTCGAGCGGGATGTAACTCGGGATCGAGTTTCCGGACCCGACGGCGAACCGCCCGCCGGGCGCGCAGGCGTCGATCATTTCGCGGACATGCCTCCGCAGGTCGTCCGGGCCGAGCGTCGTCAGCTTGTGCACGTCGATCCCGCCCAGGAGCGCGATCCGGTCGCCGTAGAGCTTCTTCGCCTCGGTGATCGGCAGGATGTTGTCTTGGAACGAGTGCTTGCCGTCGATGCCGACGTCGTCGATGAGGTCGTCCATGATCGCAGAGACCTCGCCGCAGCTGTGGAGGTAGTAGCGGCGGCCGTGCTCGTGCATCAGCGCGGCGTAGCGTTTGTGCCAGGGCAGAAAGACCGTGCGGAGCGCGGCGGGCGGGATGAGGGTCTGCGTGTTGAATCCGTAGTCGTCGCCCTGAAGGATCGCGACGAACCGGTCGAACTGGAGCAGGCGGCGGTTGTATTCGAGGACGAGTTCGCCGATCCGGTCGGCGACGGCGCGCACGAAGTCGGGATCGTCGGCGAGCTTGTAGCAGAGGTTCTCGTAGCCGAGCAGGCGCGACGTGTGCTCGTAGACGCCGCCCGCGTGGCACGAGATGAGGCCCATCCCGTCGGGCAGGCGCTCGCAGATGGTTTGGTGGCTGAAGAAGTCGCTGTCGCGAACCTCGGGCCAGGGGTACTTCTCGAAATCGTCCCAGTCCTTGATCGGCCCTTCGTGCAGCTCCTGCCACGCCCGGTCGTGGTCTTCGTTCCCTTTCGCGGGGTCGGGCGCGACGTGGGGCGCCGCGGGCAGCGCCAGGCTGGCCTCGATCCGCACGAAGTCGTAGCCCATGCGGTACCAGAACTCGATGAGGTTGTCGAGCCAGTTGCGGGCGGTATCGCGCGACTCGTGCGAGAGGTCCATCTGCCCGCCGGTCTGGTCGGCGAGTTCGGCCCGCTCGATCCACGGCCGGCCCATCCGCTCCTCGAGGATCGGCCGCATGAGCGAGTCGTCGACGAGGTACTCGATCGTCGGCGGGCGGTCGGGCTCGACCTTCCCGTCCATGGCGTCGAGGAACCGCCCGACGTTGGGCTTAGGGTCCTCCAGGGGAACGACGAACTCATTCACGGGATGCCTCCTACGCGGCGCCTCAGTGACTGCCTCAGAGAGTGGGGCGGACATTCTTGTCCGCCGTATGGCAGGCAGGAATGCCTGCCCCACCGGGCACTCAAGTAGCCCCTCAACGGTTGTGTGGCCGGCTCATCGTACCCGAAACATGCGATCGGTGCCAGTGGCGGGGGCCCCGCTGCGCGAAGATGACCCGTCGGCTGAGTCATCCCCAGTTTTGTAATGCTTTGTTTGAGCGGCGTTTATGCCGCTTCGCGAGGCCCTTCAGGGCCGAGTCCAGGCTTGCCCGCCACAGCTTCAGCGGCGGCGGGCCCCCGCCCGCCTTTGGCGGGTAAACCGTGAGCGGGGGCAACCCAGCGGGAGATCCTTTATGTTGTTCCAGCCCGGTTCACCGGGCTTACCCAGCGGCTCAAGCCGCGCCAGCGGGTGCCAGGGGAAGCCCCGTGAACGGGGCTGGCTGGCCTTTAGGCCGCCCAGTTACCCCGGCTGAAGCCCTTGTCTTTACCCACATTTCGCTCCAGGTTTTGCCTGGCGTTGTCGAAAC
>CAYLQD010000132.1:0-6719 GCA_964385685.1 uncultured Planctomycetota bacterium
TCTTCCTTCGTAATCGTAATCTTGCCCGCCCTCGCGGCGGGCTTAATCTTGATCGTAATCGCCGTGCGCCATCAAAGTACGATTATGATTACGATTAAGATTACGGCCCAGAAGCCACAGAACGCAGCGTCTCTCTCCGCGTGCTCTGTGCCCTCTGCGAGAGATGCCGTGAGCCGTTCCCGCCCTGTGGCGGGCAAGCTTCGTGCCCCGGTGCCCCGCCTGTGGCGGGTAAACTTTGTGGTAAGAAGAGCCGTTGCGGTTGGTTATTGGGGCTTGGTCATTGGGCATTCAGGCCGAAGGCCTGGCGCATCCCCGTACCTTTCATACACCACAAACGCCCGAAGCGCAAGCCGCGCGCGAAAATAAACACCACACACAATCAGGCCGTAGCGGCGTAACATATTATTATGCGGGACGATACAGCCGCAAAGAAATGTGTGGGCTTTTTTGGCGTGGGGGCCGCAGCGCCGGGGGCGACAAGAGTAAATCGCTTCGGCCTCTTGTCCGCTCCGCGGACCCGGACGGAGTCCGGGCCACCCAAAGACGAGGCCGCGACCGGTTCGCCTGTCGCGAGCTTGGGCCGTGAAATGTGGCACAGCCGCCCTCGGCTGTGATAGTATCGGATTCACAGCCGGGGGCGCTGTGCTACACATCTGCATGAGATTCACAGTCGGGGGCCGCTGTGCCACATTTAGAGCGAGAGGACATGAAAGCCAAGCCGGCGAAATCGCAATACCGCCGCAACCTGCCCCACCTGCAGGGCGGATGCCCCACGCTGTTCGTCACCTTCTCGACGTGCGAGAGATGGACATTGCCGGAGTCGGTCCGTTCGGCGGTTCTTTCGCATTGCCTTCACGAGCACGGGACGAAACTCCGGATGCACGGGGCCGTCGTCATGCCCGATCATGTGCACCTGATCTTCACCCCGCTGACCGATCAGGAAGGAACCGCGTTCGGCTCGGCCGAGATAATGGGTGCGCTGAAAGGGGCGTCGGCGCACACCGTGAACCGGATGCTCGGGCGAAGCGGCCACGTCTGGCAAGATGAGTCCTTCGATCACGTCTTGCGGTCTGGGGAGAAGACGGGCGAGAAGGTCGAGTACATCTGTTCGAATCCAGCGCGAAAGGGTTTGGTCAAGAGCACGGAGGAGTACCCCTGGCTCTGGCGGGAGTGGATCGAGGGCCGCTCGTCGTAGCACGGCTACTAATGTACTACAAGCGCTAATGTAGCACAGCCGCCCTCGGCTGTGGTGACATGAGATTCACAGCCGCGGGCGGCTGTGCCACATGTCTGCATGAAGATTCACAGCCGGGGCGGCTGTGCCACATTCAGATGGGATTCACAGCGGAGGCCGTCGGGTGCTACACCAGCTCCCCGGCGCAGGAGGAGCCGCGGCCGGCGGTGCAGCCGTAGCAGTGGGGGCCGGTCGCGATCGCGCGATCGGCGAGGGCGGGGGCGTCGAACTCGGCGATGTGCTGCGGCGCATCGTCGACAACGGGCAGCCCGAGGGCGAGGTTGAAGTCGCAGTCGAAGAGCGTGCCGTCCCAACCGATGCTGACCTGATGGCGGCACATCAACGCGGGGAGGGTCTCGGGATTGTACGACTCTTCGAGCAGTTGGGCATACTCGTCGGCGCGGCCGGTCCGTTCGAGGTGGGCGGCGAACCGCCCGATGGGCATGTTCGTGATCGCGATGAGGTCGGTGAACCGGATGCCGAGCCGCCGGTCGAGTTCGCCGCGGTAGGCGTCTTCGAGTTCCGACGCCTCGGGCGGGAGGTCGGGGCCGGCGGGATTGAAGACGAGTCTGAGCCGGCCGCCGCCATCGGCGCCGTAGCCGAGCGCGTTGAGCCGGCGGAGGGCCTCGACGCTTCGGGTGTAGGCGCCGGCGCCGCGCGCCGCGTCGACGTTCTCCTCGAGGTAGCAGGGCATCGATGCGACGAGGTCAATGGCGCGCTCGCGCAGGAAGTCGGGCGTCGTCTCCTGGCCCGGCTCGAGCAGCGCGGTCAGGTTCGTGCGGACCTGGACGCGATGGCCGCATCCGACGAGGGCGGCGACGAACCACCGGAAGTCGGGGTTCAGCTCCGGGGCGCCGCCGCTGAGGTCGACGAGCGCGGGCCGCGCGGCGTCGGCGGCGGCGAGGATGGCTTCCATCACGGCCCGGCCCATGATCTCGGTCCGGTCCGGCGAGCAGGCGAGGTGGCAGTGGGCGCAGCTCTGATTGCAGAGGAGCCCGAGGTTGGCCTGGAGGGTGGCGAGGTCGACGGCGCAGAGCGGGTTGGCAACGGCCTGACTGACGCGGGTCTCGAAGTCGGTCATTGAAGTTCTGTCGCGGAGAGAAGTAGTTCCCGGTCCAACCTGTCGGCCACGTGTATCTTAGCGCAGACGGGGCAGCGCGCCCAGAAGAAACAACACAAAGTCACCACGGAGCTTGCCCGCCAAAGCCCGAAGGGCGGCGGCGGGGAGACAAAGCCCACGAAGGGGCAGGAGGAGAAGCCCGTTCCTCCTTCGTGTCCTCTGTGTTCCCGCCTCCGGCGGGTGAACTTCGTGCCTTTGTGCCTTTGTGGTCACCCTCCTGCCGTTCTCTGCGAGAGATGCCGTTGGTCGCTCCGACTTTGTTTTGACGCGGGCGGCGGGGGGGCTATAATGCGGGCATATCCCGCGGGAGCGTCCTGCGGGCCCGCCCCTCTATCGCGAGGCAAGCACGGTGAAGAAATCATATCTGGGCAGTCGGGTTTGGCGTTGCATGGTCGTGGCGCTGCTCCTCGTTGGCGTTTCGGCGTGTACATCGAACGGAGCCAACACCGCGGTCGCTCCGGCAAAGGACGAGGCGGTCGAAGTCGCGGCGGCGCCGGCCGAGAAGCCGCCGGTCCCCGCGGAGAAGCCCAAGCCGCCCGTCGCGCCGGCCGAGGAGCCGCCGGTCCCCGCGGAGAAGCCCAAGCCGCCTGTCAAGGTCGATCCCGAAGCGGTCGCGCTCAAGGAGCTGACCGCGCTGCTCAAGGTCGAGACGCAGCCCAAGAGCCGTGAGGAGATGGTGACGTTCCTGAAGGACCGGGTCGCCAAGGCCGAGGCGTTCGCCGAGACGCATCAGAAGCTCGAAGCCGGCGCGGCCGCGCTCTTCTTCGCGGCCAGGGCCTCGACCGAGTTCCTCGACGATCACGACAAGGCCATCGGCCTGATGAAGACCCTCATCGAGCGCTACCCGAAGAGCGAGGGCGTTGCGGTCGCGAAGTACATGATCGGCAACGCGCTGATGCGCAAACGCGAGTTCGAGGGAGCGAAGAAAGTCCTGACCGATCTGCTCGAGGCGCATCCCGGCTTCCCCGGCAAGCGCCAGACCGAGGCGCTGCTCAAGAAGATCGCGTTGCTCGAGGCGCCCGCGCCGGAGTTCGAGACGCAGGACCTCGATGGCAACGCCGTCAAGCTGTCGGACTTCAAGGGGAAGATCGTGCTGCTCGATTTCTACGCGGGCTGGTGTGGGCCTTGCCGCACCGAGATGCCGAACCTGCGCACGCTCTACGCGAAGTACAAGGATCGCGGGTTCGAGATCCTCGGCGTCAGTCTGGACCGCACGCTCGACGACGCCAAGGGCTACGTGAAGGGCGGCGGCATCAAGTGGACGTGCACGTGGAAGGAGCCGGGCGGCTGGAAGACGCCGGCCGCGAAGCAGTACGGCGTCACGTCGATCCCCGCGGTCTTTCTGATCGGGAAGGACGGGAAGATCATCGAGACCGGACTTCGCGGGCCCGCGCTCGTGGCGAAGCTCGCGGACCTGTTCCCGGACGAAGAGACGAAGCCGGCGCCGGAGCCCAAGGAGGGGAAGACGAAGGCCGGCGGCTGACGCAGGACGGCCCGCAACGGAAACACGCGAATAGGAGGACGGAACGATGACAAGTGCCCTGGCCGGGCGGCGAGTGTTGTTCGAGGCGCTGGAGCCGCGCTTGCTGCTAAGCGGGTCGGTCGAGCTTCTTTCGGCCGCGACGGCGGTCTTCGTCGAGAACGCGGGCCAGTGGGACGCGTCGGTTCGGTATGCGTGCCTCGGCGACGGCGGGAACGTGCTGCACACGACCGACGGGCCGGTCGTGCAGCTCTTCGGCGCGGAGGGAGAGGGCGGCGCGGCGGTGTCGGTCCAGTTCGACGGCGCGGCCGCGGTCAATCCGGCCGGGCGGGACCCGTCCGGCGGGCATTACAACTTCCACCTCGGCGATCAGGCGGATTGGCGCTCGGGCGTCGGCGGATACGAGACGGTCGCCTACGACGGCCTCTATGACGGCGTCGATCTCCTGACGTGGGGCAGGTCGGACGGGCTCAAGTACGAGTTCCATGTCGCGCCCGGCGCGGATCCTGATTCCATTCAGATGACGTATGCGGGCGCCGACGCTCTCTATCTGAAGAAGGGCGAACTGCGCGTCGTCACGCCGCTCGGCGAACTGGTCGACGACAAGCCCGTCGCCTGGCAGGTCAAACCCAACGGGAAGCGGCGCAATCTGAAGGCGAAGTACGAATTGCTCGACGCCGACACGGTCGCGTTCACGCTCCGCCGCAACGCGCTGCCCGACGCGGAGATGATCATCGACCCGAACATCGCGTGGGGGACGTACCTCGGCGGGACAGCCGAAGAGAGCGCACTCGATGTCGCCGTCGACCCGTCGGATAACGTTCTCGCCGCGGGCCGGACAGAATCCGCCAACTGGGTCATGGGCGGCCAGGACACGACGTTTAACGGGAACGACGACGCTTACGTCGTGAAGCTCGACACGAACGGCGGACACTTGTGGTCGACATACGTGGGCGGCTCAGGCGTCGACGGCGCCACCGGCGTGGCGACCGACACGTCCGGCAACGTGTTCCTCTGCGGGAGCACGCAATCAGACGGCTGGGTCGCCGGGGGCTGGGACACCGCGCGCGGCGGCGGCAGCGACGCATTCGTCGCCAAGCTGAGCCCGACCGGCGCCTACGGGTGGGCCACATACCTCGGCGGCGCGTCGTTCGACCAGGCACATGACATCGCCGTCGACGGGTCGCAGCACCCGATCGTCGTGGGCGGCACGCGCTCGTCCGGCTGGACCGCCGGCGGATGGGACACCTCCTACAACGGCGGGACTTGGGGCGACGGCTTTGTCGCCGAGTTCACGAACGCCGGCACCCACCTGTGGTCGACCTACCTCGGCGACAGCGGCACCGACGAAGCGTTCGCCGTGACGACCGACAGCTCCAGCAACGTGCTCGTCGCCGGTGAGACCTTTCCCGGCGCCGCGCCCTGGGTGGCCGGCGGTTACGACACCACCCCCAACGGCCTGGGGGAGGCGTTCATCGCGAAACTCTCCACGACCGGCGACCACACCTGGTCGACGTACGTGGGCGGCGATAGTTTCGATTACGCACGCGGCGTCGCGACGGACGGCTCGAACGTCTACGCGACCGGGTTCACGCATTCCGCCGGCTGGGTGGCCGGCGGCTACGACCTGACGTACGGCGGCAGCCGCGACGGATACGCGGTGAAGGTGACGAACACCGGCGCACACGCGTGGTCGACCTACCTGGGCGGCGACAATGATGACTGGGGCCTCGGCGTCACCGTCAGCAGCACGACCACGGTCTATGTGGCCGGCACGACGGAATCCGACGGCTGGTGCACGGGCGGCTTCCAACTCAAGAGCAACGTGAAGAAGGCCGAAGACGGGTTCGTGGCGAGTCTGGCGGCGGCCGACGGCGCCCACAACTGGTCGTCGTATCTGGGCGGCAAGGGCGAGGAGTGGGGACAGGAAGTCACGACTGACAGCACCGGCGCCATTCTCGTCTGCGGCTCGACCGAGTCGAAGAAATGGAAGCCGGCGCTCGCCGGCGGATGGGATTCGACGTATGCCGGGGATCAGGACGCGTTCGTGGTCAAGATCAACAATCAGGACGGCCGCGACATCGCCGGCAGCTTCGACGAGGCCAAGTCGAAGTTTCCCGCCACCGTCACGGCCGGCGACCCGAAGCTCGGCGTCATCAAGAAGGTCATCGCCCTCGCCCGCAACGAGGGCAACCTGCCCATTCCAGCGGGCCTGTTTACGTGCAGCCTGTACGCCTCGGTGGACCAGGACTTGCCCGGCTCCTCGCTCCTCGCCACCGCCCGCGTCAAGCGAAAGCTGACCAAGCCCGGCAAGCCGCAGAAGGTCCAATTCAAGAAAGTTCCCGTGGCCGCGCTACCCGGCGGGCCGTACTACCTGCTGGTCGAGTTCGACGCGCTCGACGAGGTCGCCGAGTTCAACGAGAACAACAACACCGCCGTGACGGCCAACACTGTTCAGTGGACCTAAGGGCGTCGGGCGCCGGCTTCGTCGGCGCCCCTTTACTTCTGTGGTCGAACTGCTACGATACAAGAAGCATCCGGACACGTGGGAGGCGGGAACGTTCGCTGAGTTCCGAAGAGCCGGTGGGAGGACATGTCATGAAACGCACCGCGTTGGTTGGGGCTGTGTGTCTTGTGTTCATCGCGTGCGTCGGGTGTCGCGCACCTGTCGCGGGCAAGAAGGGTACGACAGGAACCGACGGGCTGAGGCCGGGTGTTCTGGCCGTCAAGGACTATCCCAAGGTGGACGGGTCCACGTCGGCGCAGCCGCTGCAGTTTCTGATCGCGTGCCACCTGCTCGGCGGGCACTGCGCCTGGTGGCCGTCGTGGTCGAAAGAGACAAGCGGTAGGAAGTCAACCCCGAAGTTGGGCAAATGAACGACCTC
>CAYLQD010000133.1:0-6163 GCA_964385685.1 uncultured Planctomycetota bacterium
TAGCCGGGATGGATGGCCTCGACGTCGGCGACCTCGGCGGCCGATATGATCGACGGGATGTTCAGGTAGCTCTTGTCGCTGGCCCCGGGGCCGATGCAGATCGTCTCGTCGGCGAAGTCGAGATAGATCGCGTCTTTGTCGGCCTCGGAGTATGCGGCGACGGTCGAGATGCCCAGTTCCTTGCAGGCGCGGATGATCCGCAGGGCGATTTCGCCGCGAGCACATATGAGGATGCGTGAAAACAAGTCGCTTCGCTCCGCTTACCTGTCGGTGGTCGGGGTTCGGTGACAGGTGTTCGGGGTCACGACACCGCCTCTCCGAACACCGAACACCAAGCACCGAACACCGTGGTCACTCCGTGGCGATGAGGAACAGCGGCTGGCCGTACTCGACGGGCTCGCCGTTCTCGGCGAGGATCTCGACGACCCGCCCCTTGTGGTCCGTCTTGATCTCGTTCATCACCTTCATCGCCTCGATGATGCAGAGGACGGCGTCCTCGGCGACCTCGTCGCCCACCTCCGCGAGGTGGTCGGCATCGGGCTTCGACGAGCGGTAGAACGTGCCGACCATCGGCGACGTGACCGTGACGGTCCCCGGCTCGTTCGGCAGGTCGGCGGCGTGGGCGCCGGCGTGTGGAGCCGCCCCCGGCGCCGGCGTCGCGGCCGGAGCGACGGCTGCCGGCGGCGCGACCATCTGCGGCGGGGCCTGCCGGCCGGCTTTCTTCAGCTTGATCTCCGCCCCGTCGATGTCCAGCTCAAGCTCCGACAGGTCGTTCTTCTTCATGAAAGACGCCAGCTCGTCCAGCAGCCGGCGTGTCTCGTCGATATCCATTCCTGCCCTCCGGTGCGCGAGCCCCCGCCCCCGATCGAGGCGGCCGCCGCGGTCAGACCCTGCCGAGGTACTCCCCGGTCCGCGTGTCGATCTGGACCACGTCCCCCTCATTGATGAACAGCGGCACATTGACGACGCCGCCGCTCTCCAGTTCGGCCGGCTTGCTCCCGCCCGACGCCGTGTCGCCCCGAAGCCCGGGGTCCGTCTTCGCGACCTTCAGCTCGACGAAATTCGGCACCGTGATGTCGAGCACCTTGTCCTCGAAGCGGACGACGGTCACCCGCATGTTCTCCTTCAGGTACGGCCGGATGTCTTTGCAGCGCTCGGCCGAGAAGGGGAACTGCTCGTAGCTCTCCGGGTCCATGAAGACCAGGTCGGACCCGTCGCGATAGAGATACTCCATCTCGCGCCGCTCGATCATGGCGGGTTGGATGTCTTCGCGCGCCTTGAACGTGTATTCGACAATGCCCCCGGTCGCGAGGTTCCTCAGTTTCGTGCGTGTGAACGCCGAGCCCTTCCCGGGCTTGACGTGCTGGAAATACTCGACGCGGTGCGGCGCGCCGCTGTAGATGATCGTCATGCCGTTCTTGAGGTCGCTGCCGCCGATCAAGCCCTATCCTCCGATCACCACGTCGCCGAGCCGCTTGGGCACGTCCGAGAGGACCGTCGCCCCGCCGGACGAGACAAGCACGTCGTCCTCGATCCGCACGCCGCCGAGCCCGGGGATGTAGATGCCCGGCTCCACGGTCAGCACCATCCCGCGCTTCAGCACGCTTGCCGAGTCCTTCGCAAGCACCGGCGTCTCGTGCACCGCGAGCCCAATGCTGTGGCCGAGCCCGTGGCCGAAACGCCGCCCGAACCCGGCCTTCGTGATAACACCGCGAGCGGCCGCATCCACGTCCCGCGAGACCGCACCCGGCCGAATCCGCCGAATGGCCCGCCGCTGCGCCTCGAGAACCGCGCGACACATCCGCTCGAACTTCCTCGGAATCTTAGTGTGGAAGAACGTCCTTGTCAAGTCGCTGACGTATCCGTCGCACCGCACGCCCCAGTCGATCAGAATCGGATCGCCCGCGCGGAGCCGGCGTTTCGTCGGCGTATGGTGGCAGCGGGAGCCGTTCGAGCCGAACGCGACGATCGGCGGGAAGCCCATCCCGTCGTAGCCGAGCCCGTGGGCGCGGTACGCGATCTCCGCCGCGATGTCCAGTTCGCGAATCCCGGGTACGAGGTACGGCTTGACCTGCTCGAGCACGCGGCCCGCGCCCTCGGCGGCGCAGCGGATCGCACGCAGCTCGGCCGCGTCCTTGACCGCACGCAGCTCCTCGATCGCGCCCGACACGCGCACCGGCTCGGTCTTCCCCTTGCGGAGCGAGTCGATCAGCCCGTCGGCATCGGCCAGCGAGATGGCCGCCGGCTCGAACCCGAGGCGCGTCGCTCCGAGTTTGCGGGCCCAGCGAGCGATCGCCTTCTGCAGAGGGTGCCGCCTGTGCACGACGCGGTAGCCGCGGCACTCGCCCTCGGCCTGCTCGACGTAGCGGAAGTCGGTCAGCAGCACGGCGTCGCGGCGCGTGATGAGCAGCCGCGTGCTGTCGCCCGTGAACCCGCTCAGGTAGCGGACGTTGGCGTCCGCGATCACGAGCATCCCGTCGATCTTGTTGCGGCGGAACGACGAACGCAGCCGCCGAAGCCGCCGCGCGATGTGCTTGTCCATCACGAGGTCTCGCACGCTGCCGGCGCCGACGCGCCGCGGACGTGATAGCCGGGGTCTTCCTCGGGCGTCAGGTCGCAGCCGGCGGCCGCGAGGAAGACACACGCGGCGAGCAGCAACAGGAGGCGTCTCATACCGTGATCCTCTCTTCTTCGAGCGCCCGGACGGCCTTGCCGTGCTTCCGGCGGATCGGGCCGACGACGTTCCGGATGAAATCCGACACCTGCTGCGGCGCCCGGCCGATGAAGCGGCGCGGATTGGTCATCGACTTGAGCATGCCGCGGACGCCGGCGAACGCGGTGTCCGCCGCGATCCGCCCGAGCAGGTCGTTGTCGCGGCCCTCCTGCTTGACGGCCCGTGCCGCGGCCTGCGCGTGCACGCGAATCCGTTCGTGCACGAGCTGCCGGTCGCCGCCGGCGTTGACGGCCGCCATCAGAATCTCCTCGGTCGCCATGAACGGCAGCTCGGCGGCGAGGCGCTTCGCGATCTGCGCCTTGTTCACGACGAGCCCCGAGGTCACGTCGAGGCAGAGGTTCAGGATGGCGTCGGTCGCGAGGAAGCCGTCGGCGATGGCGAGCCGCCGGTTGGCGCTGTCGTCGAGCGTGCGTTCGAGCCACTGGGTCGCGGCCGTGATCGCTGGGTTCGCGGCGTTGGAGATGACGGACCGCGCGAGGGCGCAGATGCGCTCGCTCCGCATCGGATTACGCTTGTAGGCCATGGCCGACGAGCCGACCTGCTTCTTGCCGAACGGCTCCTCGATCTCCTTGAGGCCCTGGAGCAGGCGGATGTCGGTCGCCATCTTGCTCGCCGACTGTGCGATCCCCGACAGCGCGGCCAGGACCTGCGCGTCGACCTTGCGCGAGTAGGTCTGGCCCGTGACGGGGAACACGGCGGCGAACCCCATCTTCTTCGTGACGAGTTTCTCGAGGCGGACGACCTTGCGCTCGTCGCCGCCGAAGAGCGCGAGGAAGCTGGCCTGCGTGCCCGTCGTGCCTTTGACGCCGCGGAACCGGAGCCGCTCGATGCGCGTCTCGATCTCGTCGACGTCGAGGGCGAAGTCCTGCGCCCACAGGCACGCGCGCTTGCCGACCGTCGTCGGCTGAGCCGGCTGGAAGTGCGTGAATCCGAGGGCCGGGAGCGAGCGGTGCTTCGCCGCGAACCGGGCGAGCGTGTCGACCACCTTCGCCAGCTTGGCGAGCACGATCCCGAGCGCCCCGCGAATCTGGAGCAGCTCGGCGTTGTCGGCGACGAAGCAGCTTGTCGCGCCGAGATGGATAATGCCCTTCGCCTTCGGGCACTGGAGGCCGAAGGCCTTGACGTGCGCCATCACGTCATGCCGCGTCTGCCTCTCGATCCGCTCGGCGGCGGCGTAGTTGATCTTGTCCGCCGCGCGTTTCATCTCCTTGATCTGCACCTGCGTGACGGGCAGCCCGAGTTCGCGTTCCGCCTCGGCGAGTGCGATCCACAGCCGCCGCCACGTGCGAAACTTGAAGTCGTCGGAGAAGATGTGGGACATGGCCGCGCCCGCGTATCGTGCGGCAAGCGGGCTGCGGTAACGGCTGCGCTCGTTGGACCCGGCCATCGCGACTCCTTCCGGTCAAGCTCAGGAGCGGCTATTCTACCCGCTCCGCGCGGCCACGGCAACCTGTTGCGCTGTGGAATTCACGAGGGGCTCGCAGGAGGGGAGCTATCGGGACAGTTCAAGCGTGCGTTGACGATGGGAGCCCCGGTCTTCGCATCAGAGATTCTTCACGGAGCCTGTCCTGAGCGAAGCCGAAGGGCTCAGAATGACGACATGGGAGCCATTCATGTCATTCTGAGCGTTAGCGAAGAATCTCTTTCGCAAGTGAGCGCCGTCCATTATCAGGGCATCCACGACTAAGGGGAGTCGACGCTGCAGCCGCACTTGGCCATGACCTCGAACATCCGGTCGAACCGCCGTTCGTAGGTGTGCTCCGCGAGCGCCCGCCGCCGCCCGGCCTCCGCGATCTCCTGCCGCTCGTCATCGTGGGCGAGGTAGTGGTGGATCTTCTCGATCATGTCGTCCGGGCTGTCGAACGTGACGAGTTCGGCGCCCGGCTCGAACAGCTCCTCGATCCCGTCGGTCGAGAACGTGAGGTAGAAGGCGCCGAGCCCGAGGGCCGTGAACGCGCGGGCGCTCATCGACAGCCGCACGTGCGGATACGCGTCGCGGGCCAGGAAGATCTTCGACAGGTGTACGGCCTTCGCGTACGTCTCGTTCCAGACGAACCGCCCGCCGTACGCGCGGCTCACCTTCGTCAGCAGCAGCCCGAGCACATACGTGCCGATGCGGCGGTTTATCCGCGGCCCCCACCACTTGATGTCGACCTCCTCGTCGACGATCCGCTTGACCAACTTCCACCGCTCCATATACGCGGGGTTGTCCGATTCGAGCTTGCCGACGAGGGCGACGTCGCACGTGAAGACCCGCCGGTCGGCGTCGGTCATCTCGTCGTACTCGAAGACCGACGGCTCCATCGCCTCGGGCAGCCACTCGGGCTCGGGCACGCCCGCGTCGCGGAACGGCCCGACGAGCCCCTGGGCCATCGTGAAGAAAAGGTCGCAGCGCCGCGCGAGTTCGACGACGTCGGACCGCGGCTTCGGCGTCACGATCGGATACCACAGCACCTGGCAGACGCCGCGCGTCCGCACGGCCTCGAGCAGGTCGGGCGTGTAGAAGGGGCCGCCGTAGATGATGTGCAGGTCGGGCTTGAGCGCGTCGAGGGTGCGGAGGAGTTCTTCGTCGACACGTTCGGCGCCGACGAAGTCGAAGGTGTGGACGGTATGGCCGGTGCGTGCGAGCGCGGGGGCGAGCGAATGCCCCGCGCTCCACGGGCGGTCCATCGCGGCGCTCAACAGAATCCGAGCCATCGGCAACACATCCTGCCGGCCAGTCGAACGCGGGCCCCCACGACACCCTCATGATATGCGCGAGCCGGGCCCGTTGCCAGAGAGATTTCGGGAGCGGCGACTCGTATTGCGGTCCGCGCCGGTTGCGCCGCAAAGGGCAAAACTCCCGACCTCGGAGCCCCGCGGCCGCGTCGCGAGAACGGTAGGGACGGATCCCCCAGCGGCTTGAGCAATCGCAGAGCCCCGCGGCCGTGCCACGAGCCGGCGTATGTTGGCGGTAGGGTGTTCGCCTGCACGTGCAGGCGAACACCCTGCGCATAGTGGATGCTATGTTGGCGCCCGGGTCCGTGCGGCCACCCGTCCGGGTCTTCCGGCGCGCCGAAGTCAGTGCGCCAAGTCCCAAGTCCAAGTCAGTGTGCCCAGTCAGTGAGTCAGTGAGTCAGTGTGCCTGTCACACTGAGGAGGCGTAGGTCCTTGTCGGACCGTGGGGTACGAACGGCGCCCGCAAAGTGTTCGGTTCGATGCGGGAGCCATCCGGCCCGTTCAGGGCTTGCGTGGGCCGCGTGCCACATACTGAACTTGTATTCTGAGCGTTCACGTGAACGCTCAGAATCGGAATTGCGGTCCGGGCGAAGTAAGTGCGCCTGTGAAGCAAGTGTGCCAGTAAGTGTGCCTGTCACACTTCGCAAGTACAAGTAAGTGTGCCTGTCACACTTAGCCCGCATTTCTCACCGGGCTCTGAACGGGCAGGTC
>CAYLQD010000134.1:0-5817 GCA_964385685.1 uncultured Planctomycetota bacterium
GAGATCATCTCGCTCGACTCGATGAAGGTCTACCGCGGGATGGACATCGGCACGGCCAAGCCGCCGCCCGAACGACGCGCCGCGGTCCGCTACCACATGATCGACGTGGTCGACCCGCACGAGCACTTCAGCACGGCCTTGTATGTGCGCGGCGCCGAGGCGGCCGTTGAGGACATCACTTCGCGCGGCACCGTCCCCCTCTTCGCCGGCGGGACCGCCCTCTACCTGAAGGCGATGACCGAGGGCCTCTTCGAGGGCCCGGGCGCGGACCCCGTGCTGCGGGCCCGGCTTCGAGCGGAGGCGGCGGAACATGGCCCCGAGCACCTGCACGAGCGCCTGACCCGGGTCGACCCCGCAGCCGCGGAGCGGATTCATCCGAACGACCTGCGCCGGATCGAGCGCGCGCTCGAAGTCTACGAGAAGACCGGCACGCCCATATCCGATCTTCAGAAGCAGTTCGGGCGGCCGAACGAGACGGTCGACGCGGTCGTGATGGCGCTGCGGCGCGAGAAGACGGACCTGCACGACCGCATCGGCCGGCGGGTCGACGCGATGATGGCGGCCGGGCTGCTCGACGAAGTCCGGCGGCTCGCCTCGGCGCCGGAGCCGCTCGGCAAGGAGGCGTCGCAGTCGCTCGGCTACGCGGAGATGCTCGCGCACCTGAACGGGGAATGCACGCTCGAGGAGGCCGTCGAGTTGCTCAAGGTCCACACGCGGCAGCTCGCGAAGGCGCAGATGACGTGGTTCAAGCGAATGAGGAACATCGAGTGGTTCGACGTCGCGCCCGACGACACGCCGGACCGGATCGCCGACCGGCTCGCCGCGTTCGTCGGAGAACGCCCCTCGACCTGAATCCTAATCCCCGCCTGCCGCGGAGGCCGCATCACCGCCGAGAAAAACGTAGCCTGAGTGATTGATACGCGTCTCGGATTATTGTATGTTTATGTTTTGCGTGCGGCGGCCAAAGGGGTCATTGTGCAGTACAATTTCGAGTGGGACCCAGACAAGCAGAAGCAGAACCAGGAAAAGCACGGCGTCAGCTTTGAACAGGCCGCGACGGCTTTCAAGGACCCCCGGGCGGTGTCCGTGTATGACGAAGACCATAGCGCGGCCGAGGACCGATGGATAACACTCGGCCTCTCGGCGGCGGGAGGTCTCTTCGTCGTGCACCACACGTATGAGGAAGTTGACGAATCCACGGTGCGGATTCGCATCATATCAACGCGCAAGGCAACGAAACACGAGATTGAACAATACCAGGAGCAGAAACATGAAGAAGGAGTATGATTTCTCTGAGGGAGAACGAGGCAAGTT
The DNA here is from genome assembly GCA_964385685.1 of uncultured Planctomycetota bacterium. Taxonomy (GTDB): domain Bacteria; phylum Planctomycetota; class PUPC01; order PUPC01; family PUPC01; genus CAYLQD01. The sequence continues at coordinate 1,315 of CAYLQD010000134.1, forward strand.
CTACGACCCGGACGCGAAGTTCAACCTTCCCGTTTATCTCGATTCTCAGGTCCGGAGCTTTGTGGAGAGAATCGCAGAACACAAGCACACCGACGTGTCGACGGTCGTCAACGACCTCATCAGATCAGACATAGACCTGGCCAAAGTCATTCAGTGAGAAGCCGGGGGCCTCGGCAATCACATCCTCGAGGATTCCCTCGGGACAATCGGGAAGGGTACCCGACCTACCTGACGTAGATGTGATTCGTGAAGACCCACGGCCGGCCGTCGAGCCGCGCCTCGATGCGGTAGACGCCGGGCCGCGCGTCGCGGTGGATCAGCTCCGTGCCGTCGGCCTCCGCAACGACCTCGGAATCCCGCAGCAGGACGATCTCGGCTGCGAGCGGAACCGAAGCGACGAACTCCCACTCGCCGCCCGCGGGGGTCTTCTCACCCATCACCACGACTTCGCCGTCGCGCCGCGCGGAGAACCGCGTCCCGGTCCCGTCGCCGATGAGATCATAGGCGGTAAAGCACCGTCCGGCGACGAGGGCATCGGTGATCGCGGCGATGTCGGCGGCGGCATCACCTGTCATTTCGGGCGTCAGCGTGTGCGTGCGGACGGTCCGCAGCGTGTATTCGAGCGGCAGGATCTTGAGCAGCGACCACCTGAACTGGTGGATGGGGAGCCGAAGTTCGTGGGCGTCGAGCGCGCCGATGCCCGAGACGTGTCGCCGGAGCGCGACCTGATCCCAGTCGCGGAGCACCACCGGGCTCGGGCCCGTGATGCCCGCCTCGGGCGTGCGGATGCCGGCGATCGGATGCCAGGGCCGCGCCCACTCGAGCCAGTCGTGCATGTACGACCAGATTTCGACTCCGGCGTAGCAGTCGGTCTTCAGGTCGGGCCAGAACTGCCGCGTCAACCAGAGGGTCCGCCGGCTGCTCCGCTCGGGGTGCGCGATGAAGGCGGTGCCGCCGGCCCGCTCGATCTCCGGCAGATACTCGTCGGGGTGGGCCGCCGTGCGCCGCTCGCACTGGTCGATCCCGAGCGCGAGCGCGTGGCCCAGCCGCGACGTGATCTCGACGCCGATCACGAGCAGGACGCCGTCGTGATGTCCCTCCCATCCGTCGTGCCGGGCGGCGACCGTATTGTGGTCGCCGGTGATGACGTAGTCGAGCCCGGCCTTCCGCGCGCACTCGATGACATAGGGCATGCGGCCCGAGCTGTCGGAGTAGGCCGTGTGGACGTGGATGGCGCCGACGGACTCGTGGAGGTCGCTCATGGTTCCTCCGACGTCGCCTGCGTCGCGGCCGCGCGCAGGCCGCCGTACGCGGCTCGTCCGAAGATGAAGAACAGGCCGCCGATGAGGTAGATGATGATAAACATCACGTCGCCGATCATGCCGACGGCCCCGCCCGCGGCGCTCGCGATGCCGACGAGCGGGAACAGCAGCCCCATCGCGACCATGCCCTGCCCCGCCCCGCCGGGCACGAGCGGCAGCACGCGGATGACCATCGCCGGCGGCACGATGAGGGCGCAGTGCCACCACTCGATCTCGGCGCCGATCGCGAGCGCAGCGACGTAATACATGATGTAGAGCGACGACTGGGCGAGCACCGACACGGCCGCGGCGAGCAGGAACGTGCCCGGCCGGTCACCGTAGAGGTGCAGGGCGTCGTAGATCTTGACGAACGTCGCGCGAAACGGGAGGAACCGCGCGAGCCACCGGAGCGACTCGGACCGCCGCAGACGCTTGCTCGTCACCAGCACGGCGAAGGCGACGATGACGAGCACCCCGGCCGCGATGGCCAGGACCAGAACCCGCCCGCCGGGCATGCCGAACCGGTCGAGCGTGTCGAGCTGCTTGTTCCAGAGCGCCGGGGCCTTGATGCCGACCATCACGGCCGCGATGAGAAAGAGGGTCGCCAGCCCGAGGAACCGGTCGAGGAAGACGGTCGTCGCGGCCTCCGCCTTCTTCTCGCGGCCGTGCGCGACATAGAACGCCTTGACCGCGTCGCCGCCGATGCCGCCGGGCGCGACGAGCGTGAAGAAGAGGCCCGTCATCGCGAGCGTGTAGAGTTCGAGCGTGCCGGCCTCGATGCCCTGCGCCCGAAGCAGAATGCCCCAGCGGACGGACTGCAGAAAGATGCCGATCATCAGCACGACGAGCGCGATCGCGAGCCAGCCCGCGTGGGCGAGCGCGCTCCGCAGTGTGTCCTCTTCGAGGCGCAGGACGTCCCGCTGGAACATCCAGACGACGACGGCCGCGGCGACCGCCAGCTTGACGAGCGTCCAGACCCAGCGCGGCACGGTCTTCTTCGGAGCGGTCACGGGCTGAGCATCTCCATGAAGGCCTCGAGCCGCGTGCGGCTGCGGGCATCGAGCGGGCCGGGCCGGTCGCACTCGAGTGTCAGCACGGGCACGCCGAGCCGCTCGCGCACGACGCGGTCCTGAATGCCGCGAAAGCAGAAGCTCTGGACGTAGTGGACGACGGCGTCGATGCGGCGCCGTTCGATTTCGTGCGCCACGTCGGCCAGCCGGAAGAAGATGTCGTACGGATACGTGTATGCGCGGTACTGTTCGAGCAGCGTGGGCGTGTCGTCGGGCATGCTGAACTGCCGCTGCATCTCGTTGAAGACGACGCGCGCGCCGAGTTGTTCGAGCGTGTCGTAGAGGTCGGAGCAGATGGGCGGGATGCCGATGACGCCGAGGCGAGGTCCGTCGGGCAGCGGTTGCCGCGTCTCGGCCTCCTCGAGGAACGCGCGGGCGTAGGCGGCGTACTGGTCGGGGTCGCCGCCGAGATCGCTGCAGTTGATGAGCCAGAGGTGATTCTCCTGGCCGGTGACGCGGCCGCCGTCGAAGGTGAGGTCGTCGATCTCGCGGACGACGCGCCGGACGGCGTCGAGCCGCTGCTTCTGCTCTTCAGCGGCCTCGATCGTCGTCCCGAGCCGGTCGCACAGCCGTGCCAGCTCGGCCTCGAGTTCGCCGGGGTCGCGGCGATAGGGGAACGAGAAGTCGACGATCTCGACGCCCTCGGTCTCGAGGATTTCGGCGAGCGCGTGCGTGTTGCTGCAGTCGCCGCGGGCGACGGCGATGAGGCGCCGCAGGCCGAGCGCCCGGGCCGCGGAGTAGATGCCCTTGATCCACGAGCAGATGCTTCGCGGGAAGCCGGCGTGCTCCGCGCCTTCGACCATCTTCGCCGCGCCGGGCGACGTGATGAACCGGTTGTTGAGGTCCACGGGCCGCAGACCGGCGGCGTAGAGGACCTCCGACGGGATCGTGGTTGTGATGCCAATGTCCTTATCCGCGTCCACCCGGGCGTTCTCTCGCAGAAGTCCGACGCACCAATTCTACCGGGCGGCCCGGTTGATGCCAAGCATCACCCGGCGGCAACCCGCTGAGCAACGTTGCCGAGGGCGGCCCGGCTCGTTAGAATCAGGAACATGAAAGAGGCCGGAGGCGGTGTATATCCGACCGGGGGAGCCGACTGAGGAGGGAGACCGATGAGACGCATCCTGTTGTGTCTGGGCCTTGTCGCGGCGGCCGTCTTCATGTTGGGGATCGCGCGCGCCGAAGAGGACGACGTGCCGCCGGACGAGCTGCGCCATATTCTCGAACGGGCCGACCGCGGCGAGCCGATCAAGCCGCACGCTCTCCAGATCATCGACCGTTTCGCCAAGGACCATCTCTTTCGGGTGCCGTGCAACGTGCTGGAGGACTCGCGGTTCTCGCTCGCGCAGCTCCAACTCCGCACGGGCGAGGGCGAGCAGGCGCTCGAGACGCTGCAGAAGCTCGCGGCCGCGACGAAGAGCGACGATGTGCGATCCGCGGCGATGTACGACATCGGCCGGGTCCACCAGGTCGGCCTGAAAGATGTCGACAGCGCGGCCGGCGTGTACGCGAAGGTAACGGGCCGGTTTCGCTCGATGGCCCTGCGGTCGCTCGTGCTGATGTACGTCGAGGCGGGCCAGGCGGCCAAGGCGGTCGCGCTGCTGAAGGATCAGGCGGCGAAGGCCAAGGACAAGGGCGAGAAGCTCGCCCTGCTGCGGCGGCTGGGCCAGATCGCGAGGCACGCGGGCGACAACGATGCGGCCATTGCCGCGTACAAGCAGATTTCCGATGAGTTCACGGAGCAGGACATCGAGGCGATTCGGGCGGCCGCAGCCAAGCGCGCCCGCGACACGTTCGCGAAGGCTATCGAGCATCGTAAGGCGGGGCGTTGGCGCGAGGCGGAACAGACGATCCGGGGCCTTCGCGGATGGGCGGCCCAGCTTCTCGTCGCGGGGCGAGCCGACGAGTTCCACGCCGTCCGGCAGGAGCACGAGCGGCACGAGCAGGCGATGGACGAGCTCGAGCGCCGGCACGAGGAGGAGGAAGAGGGCGAACACGAGGATGGCGATGAGAGAGACGACGAGGGCGAAGACCGCGGGGAGGAGGACCGGGGCGTCGATCTGGATGAGTAAGGGCCTCTAACCCGCATTTCTCACCGGGCTCTGAACGGGCAGGTCGCAGGGCGATGTGAC
>CAYLQD010000135.1:0-5740 GCA_964385685.1 uncultured Planctomycetota bacterium
ATCAGTCCTTGTCAGCGAGATTCAGTGCCCATTGCTGTTGATGTGGCACAGCGGCTCTCCGCTGTGGTCGCTCATGGATTCACAGCCGAGGGCGGCTGTGCCACAGAATTCTCCGGGGGTCAATACTGCTCGTCCGGGCGGCGCGGGCACGGCAGCGGACGCCTCCCACCCACCACACGGGATTGCCTTACTTTCCCCGGATGCCTCTGGTGAGGTACTTGGGCAGGTAGTCCTTCTCGGCGCGGACGAGGGCCTCGAACATCTTCCTGATCTCGCCGGGCGAGCAGACCGCGGCCGTCAACGGATCGAGCATCAGCGACTGCACGGCCATGTCGCGGTCCCTCTCGAGGACCGACTTCACGCCCAGCTCGAAGTGGCGCATGTTCGAGGCACACAGCGCCGCGCACTGCGGCGGCAGCGGGCCGAACCGGCAGGGATGCACGCCGTGCCGGTCGATCATCACGGGCACCTCGACGACGCCCTCGCCCGGCAGGTTGTCGATGAGGCCCTTGTTCTCGACACTCGCGTGGATGACGGCCGGCTTGTTCTGCAGGTGGGCCTCGATGATGTACGAGGCGAACTCGTGGCCGCGCCGCTCGGGCACGCGAAGCTCCTGCTTGCCGGAGAGGACGCGCCGGCGGTCGCGGTCGAACCCCCGGCGCCACTTGGGCCACTCGGTCGCGTAGAACCCGCGGCCGCCCGTGTAGCCGTCGCGGCAGTGCTTGTCGATCAGGTCCGAGCGCTTGCGGTAGTAGGGCACGTACTCGGACATGTGCCCGCTCGACTCGGTCGGGAAGTATCCGAAGTGGAGCATGAGATCGAAGCGGACGGGGTCGTGCCAGAGCATCGGATGGCCGCGCCACTTCGCCCGGCGTTCGACCTTGCGGCGGATGACCTTGTAGAGGTCGCGGCCCCTGTGCTCGAGCTTCGTGAACCACGCCATGTGGTTGATGCCGCCGCACTCCCATTTCATCTCTTCGTAGGGCACGCTGGCGTAGAAGGCGAGCAGGTGGGACGTGCCCTGGACCGAGTGGCACAGGCCGACGTAGGGCATCTCGGTCGACCGGAGGGTCGCGAAGCTCATCATCGACATCGGGTTCGTGTAGTTGAGGATCATCGCGTTCGGGCAGAGGGCCTCGGCGTCGCGGACGATCTCGAGCCAGACGGGCAGCGTGCGGAGCGCCTTCATCAGCCCGCCGGGGCCGGTCGTGTCGCCGATGCACTGGTCGACGCCGAACCGCTTCGGGATGCGATAGTCGTAGCGGACGGTCTGGGTGCCCGAGACCTCGACGCAGTTGATGAGGTAGTCGGTTTTGGGGAGGACCTTGCGGCGGTTGGTCGACGCCTCGATGGTCCACTTCTTGTCCACGCCGAGCTTTTCGAGCGCCATCTGGAGCGCGCCGGCGCTGAGCCGGAGGCGTTCGCCGTCGATATCGACGAGCCCGATGGTGCCGCCGCCGATGTCGGGGATGCGGACGATGTCGGTGAAGAGCGGGAAGGTGAAGAAGCTGCCCGCTCCCATCAGCGTGATCTTCGGCATGGCGTGTTCCTCAGAGGGCTAAGAATCGCGGCGGATTGTAGGCCGGGCGGGGAGGACTGTCAACTGCGCTGCCGCGTTTGCTTGATTTGCCGCGAGCGGGGGCCTAAGATAGAGGGGCGCTCTCCGACGGAACGCGTGTGGAGCGGCCGCAGGCAAGACGAAAGGACGAGACCGGATGCCCCCCGCCATCACGATAGACCGAGATGCCCTCGCCGGGTTCTGCCGGAGCAATGGAATCCGGAAGTTGTCGCTCTTCGGATCGGTCCTGCGAGACGACTTCCGGCCGGACAGCGACGTCGACTTCCTCGTGGAGTTCGAGCCGGGGGCCGTCGTGGGGCTGATCAAGCTGGCGGGGATGGAGCGGCGGCTGTCGGAGGTCGTCGGGCACAAAGTGGACATGCGCACACCAGGCGACCTGAGCCGCTATTTCCGGGACGAGGTTGCTCGCTCCGCCGAGGTGGTGTATGCGAAAGAGTGATGCCTGATCTCCGTCCTCCGGGAGATACTCAAGCACTATTGAGTCCCGCGATGATAATGGAAAGCGCGTTGACAACACAGAGGTCCTTCGCTCCGCTCAGGATGACGGCGACCGCCAAGCGGTCGCTTGCCGTTGCTTCGCAACGGACACGAACACACGGATCCCGCGACAATTGTCATTCTGAGCGCTAGCGAAGAATCTCTCAAGCCGTGTAAGCATGTTCCCTTGTTCGATGCAGGACTCAACAATCGTCGCTCGCTTCATTCGAGGAGACGGCAATGGTTCATCAGGAGCAACTGATCGTCGAGACGGCGGGGCATCGCGACATCCACGACATCACCGAGGCCGTCGCGACCGTCGTCGCCGGCTCCGGCGTCGCCGGGGGGACCGCCCACATCTTCAACGTCGGCAGCACGGGCGCGATCGGCGCGATCGAGTTCGAGCCCGGGCTCGAAGCCGACCTGCCCGAGACGCTCGACGCCCTCATCCCGCCCAGCCTCGACTACGGGCACGAGCAGGCCTGGCACGACGGCAACGGCCATTCGCACCTGCAGGCGACGCTCCTCGGGCCGTCGCTCACCGTCCCCATCGTCGAGGGCGAACTCGTGCTCGGCACGTGGCAGCAGCTTTTCATTCTAGAGTGCGACGTCAAGCCCCGCGACCGACAGATCATCGTGACCGTGACGGGGGAATAGGGCTCGGAGCCGCGACGGCCGCGCGAGGGAGGGGCACGAGCGCAACCTTGCCTTTTCCAGAAGCGCCGAATGAACTGATGAGAAGGAATTGGTCGTCCCGCGACCACGGCGAAGACCGGTCACTCTCCCAAGTCGAGTGCACGAAGCCCAGCATCCCGGGGAGGCAGGTTTCGTAGGCGACTCCTTCCTGCAGATCGAGAATCCGGTATCGGGCGACCGCGAACTCGGGAAACGATGACGAATAGAAGAACGCGGCGAACCGGTTGGTCCGCGACACGCTCACAAGGACCACGTTCCGCGGGACTTCGTGCAGTGCCGAGGCCCGACCTGTTCTAATATCGACCCGTCGCACGAATCGTCCGGCGGGCATGTCGCAGAGCGCATAGACATGATGGCCGGACAGGATCCAGTGGGACAGGTTCCAGTCCGGCAATGGTTCCACTTTGCCGCTCAGCAGGTCGACGCGATGGCTGATGTTCCCCTCCGTCTCAGCGCGAAGAAAGGCGAAGAGGAAATCATCGGTCGGATAGGCTCTGCTCCAATCGAGTTCGAACCGCGACCGCCTCGCAGTACCGGCTCGAACGTCGAACCGTATGAGATGCAGGATGGCGGCTGCATCGGGGTCGCTCCGGGCGTCGCGCGGTCCTTCGCGTCCGGCGAAGACCAGTTCAGTCGGGCTGGCCCAGTTGGCCGTCGCCCAGCGGACGTCATCGGTTAGTGCGGGCACTGCCTCTTGGGGCGGCTCCTCGCGCTCCTCCGCCAGGTTCCAGAACTTCACCGATAGCGCCCGTCCGTCCTCATCGTGTTCGACCCACACGAGGACTTTGCCGTCCATGGAGACGGGCCGGATGCCCCCGATTCCGATGTTTCGGGCCGATCTGATCTTCGTCTCCCGCCGTGCCTCGAAATCGTAGACGAAGAGGGCTTGGGGTAGCGGGGGATCGCTCCTGCCCCTGTCCCTGCGGACCAGACGCGACGAATCGAGCCAGACCGCCGACATGCTGGCTTTTCCATGACGGGGCAGCCGTAAGGTCTTCAGCGTTTCGAGATCGATCACAAAATCGACGGCTCCGTATCCGCTGGTCAGGTATTCCCCGGACCGGCCCCAGAACGGAAACAACTCCACATCGTCCTCTGCGTCGACCTCGATCTCACGTACCGGCAGAAACGACTCCTCGAACGCGCCACGCGCGACGAAGGGGGCAGTCAGCAGAATCACGGCAATCGCGACCTGCCGACCGATCGTTATCTTGAACCGTGTTGCTGCCACGCCGAGAGCCAAAGCGCACGCGGCCAGTTCCGTCGCCGCGACTGTCTGGATGTAGATGACTGTCGCGTCGCCCCATAGACAGAACATAAGGCTGGCCGGCAACACGAAGCAGCATATCAGAACGGCCTTGACAAACACATGCCCAGACCGGCCGCTCATCACCGTGCCCCAGCCACCGAGGCACATGGCAAGGTACGCCGGTAAGCAGACGAACATCATGAAGTTGAGAGGGTTCTGGAACGTCGGCATGAGGGCGAGGACGCAAGCCGCCATCATTACGACGAGGCCGAGAAGCACGGCCGGCGCGTTGGCCTCGATCCTGTCTTCCGGTTGAGCGAGCCCCTCGCGCACGATGGGCGACATCTTGAGGTCCGGGCGGCGCTCCATGATCGCGGGAATGATGGACCGAAAAACGAACGGGTGGGCGACCATCGTAATGGGGGAAGGAGGCCCGAGCCCCCGCTGGAGCCAGTGGACCTTGCGCTCGGTCTTCCGGAGTTTCAGCCGGACGCGGCGGCGCCGTCCTGTGAGGAAATGTCCGTGTCGGATTTCTACGATCTCGTCCCATCTCACCCGCCGCCCGCCGACCGAGATCCCGTCTTCGTGGAGAACGACACGCGTGAGCCGCGAAACGGGCCAACCGCCTAATATCAGCGCCACGAAGAGGGCGGCAAATATCAGGACAATGCTCCCCGGAACCGGGTCCCTGCCGAGAGCCGCGAGTCCGTGAGGAACCAGAACGAGGCCGCCGAAAACCAGGACGCAGAACACGCCCAGCCACGCCTCGGGGCGCGGATATGAGAACACTTGCTTTTCAGTTGACGAGTTCGAGTCTGCTCGCACGGGCTTCTCCCCCGGCGTCGGCGGTCTGTTCGCTCGCCGTTCAGTGTATGCCCGCGGGCCGGGGGTGCAAGGAGAATCCGGGGACGGCAACGGAACCGAGCCGCCGGGAGTTGACGCGAGAGGTGCGAGAGGTATATTGGAGTTGGGCGTGTGGCTGCGCACGCTCATCTGCTATTGGGGAATGACGAGGTGGGCATGACGGAGATATTCGACTCCCGCATCGGCCCGGTCGTCGTCGAGGCGACGGCGAAGGGGATCTGCCGCATCGTCCTCGGGCCGACGAAGCGGGAGCTGACGGCGGTCTGGCGCGAGGAAGCGACCGGGCACACGGCGGCGCCCGTCCTCGACCGGCTCCGGGCGCAGCTCGAGAGCTACTTCGCGGGCGAGCCGGTGCAGTTCGACGTACCGCTCGATCTGTCCGCGGGCACGGCCTTCCAGCAGAAGGTCTGGCGCGCGTGCCGCCGCATCCCGTACGGCGAGACGCGCTCCTACGCCGAGCTGGCGCGGATGGCCGGCCGGCCGGGCGCCGCACGGGCCGCCGGGGGCGCGATGCACGCGAACCCCGTGCCGGTCGTCGTGCCGTGCCATCGGGTCGTGAAGTCGGACGGGTCGCTGGGCGGATATGGCGGGGGCATCCCGCTCAAGCGGAAACTGTTGCGGCTGGAGGGCGCGGCGCGGCGGCGGGCCTAGCGCGACAACGTTAGTATTTCACCGCGGAGATCGCCGAGACCGCTGAGCACAAAGAACAGCAGACAGCGACTCACCACAGAGAACACGGAGCCACGGAGGACAACAACACGGTGTTTCCGGTTGATTTCGGCGGCTGCCGAAAGCAACCGGCGAGCCCGTCGGCGGATTTCAGTTCCCGGAAAAACGCCCAGACCCAGGTACGCCGGTGAATGCGGCCCCGGCGG
>CAYLQD010000136.1:0-5283 GCA_964385685.1 uncultured Planctomycetota bacterium
TCGGCGTAGCGGGCGTCGTGGAGCGCGTCGGTGCAGAGGATGGCCTCGCGCCGGTCCATCGCGTGCTGGATGGCGGTGCGCGACATCGTGACTTCTTCGGCGTCCGGGGCGCGGCGTCGGACGGCGGCCGAGCTGATGTCGGCGGTATCGGGGTCGAGCAGCAGGATGAAGGCGCGCTCGGCGGCGGCGAAGATCTCGAGGAGCGCGGCGAGCACGCGGTCCATGATTCCGGGCAGGTCGAGGGTGGCCGCGGTGGCTTTCGAGATCTCGTAGCTAGCCTTGAGCCGGCGCGCGAGCACGTCGGCGTCGGCGGCGGGCGGCTCGGCTCGGTCTATCGGCACGGTGACGGCGGTTGTCTCGATCTGGCCGACGTTGCCGTTGTCGCGGAGCACGCTGTCGAGTTCGCCGACCGTGGCGTCGGGGCCGGCGGCCCCGCCGCCGATGGTCGAGGTCCGGAACTGCGGGTCGCCCTTCTTGAGGAAGAGGGTCGTCGGCCCCGGTGCGGGCTCGCCGACGAAGGTCAGCTCCGTGTCGCCGATGCGGATCACGTCGCCGTTGCGGAGGGTGGCGAGCTTGCACCGCTCGCCGTTGACGAACGTGCCGTTCGTGCTGCCGATGTCCTCGATGATCCAGGCGCCGTCCTTGCTCAGGATCTTGGCGTGGGCCGTCGACGCCATGGGGTCGAGGAAGTAGATGTCGTTGTCGAGTGCGCGGCCGATGCGCGTTTCGGCCTGGAGTTCATGCTCCTGCCGGGCGTCGTTGTCCGTCCAGACCAGTTTCGCCATCGGCTGGCCCCCTCGTTCCCCGCGCGAGTGTCGGCCGCGCGTGTGGTGCTATTCCTCGGCCTCGGGCGCCTTCTTCTTCCCCTCCGTCTCCTTCTTCAGGTTCTGGAGGACCTCGTCGATGGCCATGAACTGGGTCTTGTAGATGTCGCGGGCGTTCTCGAGGTTCTTGACCATCAGGGCCTGCGCCTCTTTGAGCGACGTCTGCATCTGCTCGAACTGGACGCCGAACTTCTCGATCTCCGCCCGGACGGTCGGCAGTTGCTTCGAGGCGGCGGATGCGTCGGCCTCCGCCTTCTCGAGGCGTGTCGTCACGGCCTTGAGGGACTCGGCGAGCTTCGCGGCCTCGTCGCTGATCGCCTTGAGCGAGGTCTGTACGTTGCTCATCTCCGCCTTGACCGAGGCGACCTTCTTGTCGACGTCCTCCGACACGGCTTTGAGGCGCTCGTCGGCAGCTTTCACCGCCTCGTCCATCTTGGTGACGGTCTCCGAGTTGGCCGCGAGGGTGTCCTCGACGGACTTGAGCTGCCCTTCGAGCGCCCCGACCTTCTCATCGACTTTCTCATCGACTTTCGTCAGGTCGGCCGAGCTCACGCAGCCGCTGAGAAACACCAACGCCACCAGGCCCGCACACACAACAAATCCTCTACTCACCATCGTTCACCTCCTTGCTGCGAGAAGTTCCCTCGCGTCCTGCGACTCGGAAACGGATCACTCTTCGGGCTCGGGCGCTGCGGCCGGCGGCGACCAGGCGCATCGGAAGCCGATTCGGGCGTCGCGCACGGCCCGGTCGTTCGCGCGCCGCGTCGTCGGCGAGGCCGTGATATAGGAGTCGGCGAAGCTTGCCCCACGCACCGCCGCCAGCCCTTTGCCGAGCTTCTTGTCCCGGCACTTCGTCCCGGGGTACGGATCGTAGGTGCTGCTCGTCCATTCGCGCACGTTGCCGGCCATGTCGAAGCAGCCGGCGGCGCTGCGGTCTTTCGTGTAGGAGCCGACCGGCGCCGGCTTGCCGACCTTGGCCTCGTCGAGATTGGCGCTGTCCGGCTTGTAGCCGTTGCCCCAGGGGAACGAGCGCTTCCCGAACGCCGTCTGTCCTTCTTTGGGAGGCACGCCGAGCGCGGCGCACTCCCATTCGGTCTCGGTGGGCAGTCGTTTGCCCGCCCAGCGCGCGTAGGCGGCGGCCTCGCGGAACGAGACGCCGACGACGGGCAGCTTGCCATCGTCCGCGGCGTGGCGGCCGTTGCGCCAGAGCTTCGGGCCCGGCTTACCGGTTGCGTCGACGAGATCCTTGCGGTCGGTGCCGGCCCACCAGGCGTCGTCGACATAGCCGCCGTCCGCGACGAACTCCTGAAACTGCTCGTTCGTAATCTCGTTCGGATCGATGAAGAACGCCTTGAGCTTGCGGGGATGCTCGGGCGAGTTGCTCGGAGCGAGGGTCGTGAGCCCGGTGTACTTGAGCCCGAGCGAGTAGGCTCCCGCGGGCACGGGCGCCATGCCGGGCGGCTCGAACGCGGCGACCGTTTCCGACCATCGGCGCACAAGGGCGGCGTCCCGCATGAAGGCACGGGCGAACGCGGCTGGACTCATCGCGCGGCCGAGGGCCCAGCGGCCCGCCTCGTGCTTCTTGCCGCCGAGCACGTCGTCGATTCGCTCGATGTGCTCCCGCGCCTTGCCGTCCTTGAAGGCGGCGCCGAACTCCTTGACGGCGTCGGCGGCGGCCCCGGCGAGCAGGTCGGCGAACGCTCGCTCGTCGCCCGTCAGGTCGGCGGCGGCCGATGCATCGGCCAGCGCGGGCAGCGGCGCGCCCGCGGCGTCGTGGGCGGCCGCGCGGCGGGCCAGCACGAGGGCCTTCAATGAGAGCGCCTTGCTCGTGGCCTCGGTTTCGGCCGCGAACTTCTTGCAGTGCTTCAACGCCTCGTCGAGCTTGCCGCGAGCGGCCTCGGCGTCCTTGGCCGAGTCATAGTCCGACGCGCGGACACGGGTCGTCGCGACAATCGCCGCGGTCGCCATCGCGTTCCCGTCGGGATCGTGCTCGGCGACAAGTTGCCTCACGCGCGAGTATTCGGGATAGTTCTCGCGGGCCGCGTGCAGGCGCAGCAGGCCGGCCGCGAACGCCTCGCCGGCGAGCTGGCCGTCCAGGTCCGGGTAGAGCTTGTCGAACGTGGCCGATGCCGCGGTCGTGAACCGCGTCTCCACGTCGGCAAGATCGGTGATGATCGCATCGAGCGTCTCGGCCGTCATTGCGAGCGGCTGCAGCGTCTGGAGCTTCTTCTCGTCGGCGACGAACTTCTCCTCGGCGAGGAGGAAGGTCGACTTGACGTCGGGCGTCATGTGCGCCCGGAATCCGCCGGCGCATTCCCGAGCGGTCAGGGCCTTGCTGCGTTCGCCGATCAGTTCCTCGATCTTCGCCTGCACCTGCCGGTCGGCCGTGCCGTTGCTGTCCTGCAGCACCTTCGTGATGGCCAGGAGCTTCTCGCGCACGTCTTCGACCCGCCCGGCCTGGACGAGCCGCTGGCGGGAGGAAGCCGCCTCGAGCTTGGCCTTCGCCTCGTCGGTTCCGCGGAGTCTCGCCGCGAGGTCGTAGGCCTTGACCGCGGCGTCGACGTCGCCGGCCTTGTCGGCCGCGGCACCCCGTTCCATCGCCCCGCTGTACGCCTTCTCGACCCGGGCCATGACGGTCGTTTGCAGCCCGGCGATCCGCTCGTCGTCGGGCCATTTCTCCTGGGCTTCCTCGAGCTTCGCCAGCGCGGTGAGTACTTCGCCCTCCGCGGCGATACCGACGAGATGGCCGATGACGGCCTCGCGGGTCGCCTTCCCGAGCAGGGGCTTCGCCTCGGCCGCCTGCGGGGCGTCGGGGAACTTGTCGACCAACTCCTGCGAGAGCGACCGCGCCCGTTCCCACCGCTCGGCCTCGGTGGCCTCCTGCGCGGCGGCCAGCAGTTCGGCCGCCGTCATCTGCGGCTTGCCGCCTCCGCCGTCTCCTCCCAAGAGCCCGAAGGCCCACGCGCCGACCAGAAGGAGCAGCACAAGCGCCGCGACGCCGATGAGGACCTTTCTCTTCTTCGCGGCCTGCGGCGTCAGCGCCGTCGGCGGCACCGGGTAGGAGCCCGAGGTCACGAGCGAGACCGTTTCCTCATACTTGAGGCCGGTCTTCTCGCCCGCGAGGATCGTCTCGATGTCCCTCGACACGGCCGTCATGCTCTGGTAGCGCTGGGCCCGGTCCTTCGCCATCATCTTGCAGATGATGGCCGCGGTGTCCTCGGACAAGGCGGGGTTCTGCGTGAGCGGCGGGTTCAGGGGCTGCGTCGCGATCTTGTGCATCACGTTAACGGGCGTCTCGCCCTTGAACGGCAGGTCGCCGACGACCATCCGGTAGAAGGTCGCGCCGAGCGAGAAGATGTCGGTCCGCATGTCCAGGTCGGGCAGGCCCATCGCCTGCTCGGGCGACATGTAGCTCGGGGTGCCGAGAATGGCGCCGGCCGACGTCAGCCCGACCTGGCCCGACTCGACGTTCTTCGCGAGCCCGAGGTCGGCGACCTTCGGAACGCCGCGCCGTGTCAGCAGGATGTTGCCCGGCTTGATGTCGCGATGGATGATGCCCGCTTCGTGTGCCTCGTCGAGCGCGGTGGCCACGTCGCGGATGACGCGCAGCGCCTTCTTCTCTTCCATCCGGCCCTCGCGGCTCAGGAGATCGTCGAGACTCTCGCCCTCGACATACTCCATCATGATCAGCCGCATGCCTTCGGCGTCGACGACGTCGAACACGCGAACGCTGTAGGGCGAGTTCAGTTGGGCCGCGAGCTTCGCCTCGCGCTCGAACCGCTGAATGAAGTTCTGGTCTTGCGCGAGATGGGGCGGCAGGAACTTGACCGCCGCGTAGTTGCCCAGCTCGACGTGCTTCGCCTTGTAAACCCGGCCCATGCCGCCCTCGCCGATCTGGCGGAGAATCTGGTAGTTGCCCGCCATCTTCGGCACGTTGCCGGACAGAGAACTCGACTCGATCCGATCGACCTGGCTCTGGCTGACGAGGGTCTTGCTGGCGGCGATTTCTGCGAGCGTGTGCCGCTGGCCTTCGCTCGCCAGCCGCTCCTGGCTCTGCTTGCACGCTTCGACCTGCGACTGGCTGAGCAGGCCCTCCTGCAGAACCGTCTGGACGAAATGGCGGTCGGTGTCCTTGGGGGGCGGCTGGCCGGCGCCGGTTGGCGTCAGGCCGCTGACGATCGGCTCGTCGGCGCCCGTAGGCGGTGCGCCATTGGCGGGCGGCCGGTCGGCGCCCGTAGGCGTTGCGCCGTCGGCGACCGGCTCGTCGTTGCCATTGGGCGCGGAGCCGTTGGCGCTCGGCTCGTCGTTGCCGCTGGGTGTGGGCTGGTTGCCCCCTTCCGACATCGCATCTCTCCAAGTTCCCACATTCTATCGGCGCGGCCTGTCAAGTCAATAGCCGGGGGACTGGCCCGCCCCCAGTTTCACCGCCAGATGCGAAGATGAACGAGAGCGTTGAGAT
>CAYLQD010000137.1:0-5213 GCA_964385685.1 uncultured Planctomycetota bacterium
TCGACGCTCCACACGAACGACGCGCCCAGCTCGGTCGCCCGCATGATCGACATGGGCATCGAGCCGTTCCTGGTGTCGGCGTCGCTCTCGGGCGTGCTGGCGCAGCGGCTGATCCGCGTGGTCTGCCATCGCTGCAAGGAGCCCTACGATCCTCCGATCGGCCTGGTCGAGGAGGCCGGCCTGCTCGAGCGCAAGGACGAGATCACGTTCTACAAGGGGGTGGGCTGCCCCGCCTGCGACCAAACCGGCTACAAGGGACGGACCGGGGTCTTCGAGCTGATGCCGGTGACGGACGACATTCGCGAAGCGATGCTCCATCGTGCCGCCGCCCGGGAGCTGTTCGAGCTCGCCCGGCAGGCGGGCCTGCGCACGCTGCGCGAGGACGGAATCGAGAAGGCGGTTCAGGGCGTCACCACCCTGGAAGAGATTACCCGGGTGACCCATTCGGACTGAGGGAACGCGGCAGATGGCGCAGTTCAGCTACAAGGCGCGAAAGCCGTCGGGCGAGCTGGTCGCGGAATGCATCGAGGCCGACTCGGCGGGCGCCGTCGCGAAGCGCCTCGGCTCGATGGGCCTCATCCCGATTCAGATTCAGTCCGACGCCGGCGGGGCGACGACGGCCGATGGATCCTCCTCCTCGCCGTTCGAGCGCGTCCGCACGACCGACATCATCATGTTCACGCGGCAACTCGTGACCCTCTACCGCGCGGGCCTGCCGTTCCTGTCGAGCTTGGATGCCATCTGCGATCAGACGACGAGTTCGGCGCTCAAGCGTGTGATCCTGGCGGTTCGGAAAGACGTGGAGAGCGGAGTCACCCTCTCGGCCGCCCTCGCCAACCATCCCAAGGTCTTCTCCGAGGTGTACGTGTCGACCGTGCTCGCGGGCGAGACGGGCGGCGTGCTCGACCAGGTCCTGGACCGGCTCGTGGTGCTCTTGGAGAAGGAGGCCGAGACGCGGGACACGCTCAAGGCCGCGTTGCGGTATCCGGTCACCGTCGTCGGCGCAATGGTCGCGGCGTTCTTCGTCGTCGTGACGTTCGTCATCCCGACGTTCTCGAAGCTCTTCGGGAAGCTCGGGCACGATCTGCCGCTCCCGACGCGCGTGATGGTCGGTCTCAACGTAATCCGACAGGACTACTGGCACGTGTCGCTGGTCGCCCTGATTGGGGCTGCGGCCGCATTCGTGTGGTATGTCCGCACGCCCAAAGGGCGGATGAACTTCGACAAGCTCGTCCTGAAGTGCCCGCTGATTGGTTCGATCGTGATGAGAGCCAGCATGGCGCGGTTCGCGCACATGTTCGGCACGCTCAGTGACAGCGGCCTTCCGATCCTGAAGGAGCTGAAGGTGATCGCCCGGACAATCGGCAACCGTGCGATCTCCCGCGACATCGATCAGGTGCGCGGCGCCATTCAGGAAGGCAGCAACCTGGCGACGGCGATGGAGTCTCAGACGGGCTTCCCGCCGCTCGTGAAGCACATGGTCGCCGTGGGCGAAAAGACCGGGGCCATGCCGGACATGATGCGGGCCGTTGCCGATCACTACGACCGCGAGACGCGGGTCGCGATTGCGCGGCTCACCCAGTCGCTCGAGCCGCTGATTACGCTGATGCTTGGTGCGGGCCTGTTGTTTCTCGCGCTCGCGGTGTTCTTGCCGATGTGGGACATGATGCAGGTGATGGGGAACTAACACGGAGGCCCGGGCCGGCGAGGCGAGATGGGCCTCAGACGGAGAAGGAGGTTGAAGAAGCAATGGTGGTGAAGAAACGAAACGCGTTCACGTTGATCGAGCTGGTCATCGTCATCGTCATCCTCGGCATCCTGGCTGCGACCGCGATTCCGAAGTTTGTCGATCTCAGTGACAAGGCCAAGGAACAATCCTGCTCAGCCCACCGAGGTGTCGTTGCCTCGACCTGCGCCCTCTACAAGGCGTCGGAGGCCGCCGCCGGCCGCACCCCGGCGTTCCCGTCCGACTATGATGACGCCTCCCTGTACGGCGACGGGATCACGCCGAGTTGCCCGTCCAGCGGCACCTGGACGTACAGTACGGTCACGGGCAAGGTTACGTGCAACACGCACCCATAGTTCCGACGCTGTCGCCGTAGCTCCGGGGTGTTCGCAGCTCGCAGCGCGCAGAGCTGCGAGCGCCTCTTCTGTTTGGCGGTGCTCCCTATGGACTGTCAGGATACCCAGCGGCGGCGCCGAGACACCGGCAGAGATCCGAAAATCCTTGGGCTTTCTGCTAACCCCCTGTGTTTTCAGGCCGATAAGCAAGACAGCGCTTGGGTACGCCGCCGACGTGGGTTCGTCGCCGGCGGGGCCGGGGCGATGCCGGAGATGACAGTCTGAGGCAAGGATGCATGGCCAGGGCCCGCTACAGGATGAGGCCCGCAATGTCGGAAGGAGGTAGTGCAATGCGCAAGAGGAAGGAAAAGGGCTTCACGCTGATCGAGCTGGTCGTGGTTATCGTGATTCTTGGGATCTTGGCCGCCGTCGCGATCCCGAAGTACATCGATCTGAGCGACAAGGCCGAGGAGCAGTCGTGCAAGGCGCAGAGGGGTGTCGTCGCCTCGGCGTGCTCTCTCTACAAGGCGTCGGAGGCCGCCGCCGGCCGCACCGCGGCGTTCCCCGCCGACTACGACACGGCCACTCTGTACGGCGATGGGATTACGCCGAGTTGCCCGGCCAGCGGCACCTGGACGTACAGCACGACCACCGGCAAGGTCACGTGCAGTACGCACCCGTAGTCCTGACGCCGTCGCCGCAACCCCGGGGTGTTCGCAGCTCGGCGAGCTCAGAGCTGCGAGCACCCCTTCTTCTTGGCGGCCCATCTCATGACCCGTCAGGATAGTCAGCGGCGGCTCCTCCTTGCCGGCCTGCTGTTCATGCTCTTCATCGCACCGTTCGACGAGGGCGCCGGGCGCGGGCTCGTCCCGCTCACGTGCGTGACCGTCGCGGCCGTCCTGCTCGCGACGGCAGCGGTGCGGCGCCGGCTCGCCGGCCTCGGCACACCCGCCCGCTCCCCCATCACGACCCCGCTGATCGCGTTCTGCTGCGTCGCAGCCGCGTCGGTCCTGTGGTCGATCGACCGCTACGTGACGCTGACGGGCGTCGCGACGGTGTTCGCGTGCACCACGGCGGCGATGCTGGTCCTGTGGGAGTTCGACACGGCGCGGCACGCGCGCGCGCTGTGCGTCGCGCTCGTCGTGCTCGCGTGCCTGCTCGCTCCGCTCGGCCTCGTGCAGGCGGCCCTGGGCCGCGGCTCGTTCGTCACCAACGGGTCCGCTCGTGCCCATTCGGTCTTCGTCACGCCGAACACGTTCGGCGCGTTTCTCATCATCGTCCTGCCGATGGCCGTCGCCCTGGCGATCACGGCAACGGGCCGCTCGGCGCGGCTCGCCCTGTGGGGCGCGGCCGCCCTCGTGCTCGCCGCGCTGGCGCTGTCGCTCTCGCGGGGCGCGTGGGTCGCCGGGGCCATCGGGATGGCGCTGCTCGGCTGGGGACTGTGGCGCGCGAACGTCATCCGGGTCGGGCTCGGCCGCGCGGCCGTCGCCGGGCTGCTCGTCGTCGGGCTGGGCGCGTTCGTTGTGAGCGGTCCCCTACTCGGTGGCCGCGCGGCGTCGCTCCTCCGACCGGGCCGCGTCCAGACGTTTCAGCACCGCGTGCTCTACTGGCAGGCCGGGATGGAGATGGCCGCGGAGGGCTTCCCGCTCGGCATCGGGCTCGAGACGTATCACATCGACTATCGGGCGCACCAGCGGCCGGAACTCGCCGGGACCGTGCAGTGGTACGCGCACAACGACTACCTTCAGATTCTGATCGAGTTGGGGCCGCTCGGCCTTGCCGCGCTCTTCTGGCTGCTGTGGCGGGTGGGCGGTGCCGCGCGCGAGACGCTGCGTGCCCCGACGGATCCGTCGGAGGCGGCCGTCATCGCCGCCTGCGCCGCGGGGGCGGCCGCCGCCCTGCTCCACTCGCTCGTCGAATACAACCTCTACGTATCCGCGACGGCACTCCCGGTGTTCGTGTGCTTCGGCATCATCGGGGCGTGCCATGCGCGTCTCAAGCCGGCCGTGGTCTCGGCAGCGGCCCCTCGCCGCCCGGCCCCCCTGCTCTCGCACTGCGTACTGGCCCTGGGCGCGGCCGCCGTCCTGCTCGCCGTCCGGCCCCTGATCGCGGAGACGCTGCTCCAGCGGAGCCGGTTCAACGCGCCCTACGCGGTGGCCCTGTGCCCCGTTTCGGCTCATCTGTGGATGCATCTGGGCGACGCCCAGGCGGGCCGGCACCTCGCCTGGCTGGGCATGGGCCACGTCCCGGCCGACGCGGACGCCGCTAAGCGCAGCTATCACAATGCGATACGCCTCAGCCCCCGCGACCCATGGCCCCACGCGCAACTCGGAGATTTGCTGCGAAAAACTCGTAAGGTCGCCCCGATTCCGGCCGACAACAACAAAGGGCTGGAGTCCCTCCGCCGGGCGTGCGCGCTCGACCGGTATTCCGCCCCGCTGCGCTGGCAGCTCGGGCTCGCCTGCCTGGCCGAGGGACGCACAGACGAGGGGCGCCGGGAACTGCGGTTCTGCCTCGACCGCTGCCGCCCCGACGAGCCGCTCGAACAGGCGGTCCGGAAGATGCTGTCGGCCCTGGAGGAGCAAGGCGCAAGCGATGACGAATAGGATGACGCCAACCGGGAACGGGCCGCGCGCCTTCACGCTGATCGAGCTGATCGTCACGATGACGATCGCCGCCATTTTGGCCGTGACGGCCATCCCGGCGTTCATCGACATGGACCAGGCTCGGCTCCGGCGCGCGGCGCACGAACTGGCCAACCACATCGAGATGGCGCGAGCGATGGCGATGTCGACCCGCCGCCGGACGTGGATCAAGTTCACGCCGGGCAGCGAAACGTACCGCGTGTACATCGAGGACCCGGACCAGGCGGGCAGGGGCAACCGGCAGGACCTTTCCCATCCCGTGACGGGCGCGAGCACGTTCGAGGTGTCCCTCGACCAGGACGAATTTGAGGGCGTTCTGCTCGATTCCGCCAGTTTCGGCGGCCAGCAGGAAATCGAGTTCGACTGGCTTGGCAAGCCGTACAACGGCTGGGGTACGGCTTTGAGCAGCGACGGTACGGTCGTCCTCTCGGCCGACGGTAACACCCGCACCGTCCGGGTCATCGCCGGCACAGGACGCGTTCAGGAGGAGTAACCCGTGCGGATCTC
>CAYLQD010000138.1:0-4648 GCA_964385685.1 uncultured Planctomycetota bacterium
CAATTATAACACAGGACGGCCTGTTTGTCATGCACCCGGTGAGAAATGCGGGCTACGACCATCCCGACTTCGTCCGCGAGCTGCTCGACGCCATCGCCGACTACAACATCGCGCAGGTCCACAAGGCGCTCGAGTACGACATCGACGCGGTCTACTTCGGCGATGACTGGGGCCAGCAGCGCGGGCTCCAGATGAGCATCGCCCACTGGCGCGAGTTCATCAAGCCGGTCCTCAAACGTACCTACGACGAGGTCCACAAGGGCGGCAAGTTCGTCTTCATCCATTCGTGCGGAGCCGTCGACGAGTTGTTCGACGACCTCGTCGAGATCGGCGTCGACTGCTTCAATCCGTTCCAGCCCGAGGTGATGGACACGACTGCGCTGCTCGACGAGTATCGCGGGCGGCTCGCGTTCTTCGGCGGGATGTCGACGCAGAGGACGCTGCCCTATGGGACGGTCGCCGACGTGCGGGCCGAGACGCGGCGGCTGATCGACGCGGGCAAGGCGGGCGGCTACATCTTCTCGCCGGCGCACGCGGTCGAGGGCGACGTCCCGCTCGAGAACATGCTCGCCTTCATCGAGGAGGTCCAGGCCCAGCCCGGGTTCGAGCCGAGCTGAGGCGCACGGGCGAAGGAGCCAAGAGGGCGGCGGACAGGAATGTCCGCCCGCACCACAACTGGGCCGGTTCGGCGGTCAGCCCCTGTCTTGTGAGTCAGCAGCCCGCCCGCTCGCAGAGCGGGCCTACAAACGGCCACGACGGGGCCGGTGCACGGGATTCTGTAGGCCGGCTCTCCGAGCCGGCGGTCGCACCTGCATTTGTCAGACAGAGCCAGTGGGGGCGGACATTCTTGTCCGCCCAAGCGCGTTGGTCGCCGTGAAAGGAGGAGAGACCGATGACGGAACAAGCCAAGTTCACGGTGAGCGATGCGGGGGCGGCGTTCTTCCGCTGGGAGAAACTGCGCATCCCGTACAACCTGATCGTCGGCGTGGTCGGTTTCGTCGGCGTTATCGTGCCGTGGATCCTCTGGCTCCTCGGCGAGCCCGACGCCCCAGACCCGGCGGTCTCGTTCCGAAGGGCTGCGATCGGCGTCGTGCTCTACGGAGTGATGGCGAACGTGTGTTACTGCGCCGGACCGGTCGTCGAGTGCTACCTGCGCTGGCTCGGGCTGCGGGCCCCACGCCTGACCGCGGTGCTCTTCATCATCGGCACCGCGTTCTCCGTGCTGCTCACCGGCTTCATCGGCCTCGTGGCATGGGCGGTCGTGCTGTTCCCCGGGTTCGACTAGCAGCAGGTACCGCGCTGCCTTTCCTCACCGCAGAGGCCGCCGAGGAAGAAAGGCGGCGGACAGGAATGTCCGCCCGCCCGCACGATAACTGAATCGGTTCGGCGGTCAGTGGGGGCGGACATTCCTGTCCGCCCGGCTTTATTGTGCCAAAACTCTCTGCGTTCTCGGCGAGCTCTGCGGTGAAACATGAGCGTTCTCGTGCTAGGCCGCGCGCGAAATGCGCTGGAAATCCGCCGCCGTTTCTGCTACTAATCTCCCCGCTTTGCATAGTGTTGTTGGAAGTCAGCCGTCGAAGCGAGTAGAGGTTCTTCGCTTCGCTCAGAACGACACGCCTCACCCTCTGGAGCAGTTGCGAAGCAACTGCCAGCTATTGCACAGCAATAGCCGTCATCCTGAGCGTGAGCGAAGGATCTCGCTGCTCAACGAAGTACCTTTGAACTGGGCAACATAGGAAAGGAACGCGCCTATGCCGCCGATCATCGAAGACAACGCAACCGTTCTGTTTCAGGGCGACAGCATCACCGACGCCGGCTGGGACCGCAACGACGAGACCAACCTCGGCCAGGGCTACGCCGCCATGGCCGCCGCGCTCTTCACCGCGATGTACCCCGAGAAGAACGTCCGCTTCCTCAACCGCGGCATCGGCGGCAACCGCGTGCCCGACCTCCAGGGCCGCTGGCAGGCCGACTGCCTCGACCTCAAGCCCGACTGGGTCTCGATCATGATCGGCATCAACGACACGTGGCGCGGGTTCGACAGCAACGACCCGACCGCGACCGAGGCCTACGAAGAGGGCTACGAAGACATCCTGACACGGACGCGCGACGTGCTCGGCGCGAAGCTCGTTGTCGTCGAGCCCTTCCTGCTGCCCACCCCGGCCGACCGGCTCGAGTGGCGCGTCGACCTCGACCCGAAGATCCACGCGGGCCGGCGGCTCGCGCGCAAGTTCGGCGCCATCTACGTCCCGATGGACGGCATTTTCGCCGCGGCCAGCATGCACCGCGAGCCCGCGTTCTGGGCCGGCGACGGCGTCCATCCCAGCCAGCCCGGCCACGCCCTCATCGCCGAGGCCTGGCTCCGGGCGGTCAATGCGCTCTGAAGCGCGGAAGCTCATTTCCCTCGCCTCACCCCACGCTTGCCCGCCCGCGAACATCTCGCCTACAATTAGGGCGCGGAAGGAGGTGTGCGCGTGACGGCGAAGACACGGGCTCTGCGGTTGGTATTCCTCGGCGCGTGCCACGCTCTGGCGATGCTCGGGCTGTTCGCCGCGGCCCATATGATGTTCACGATGTTGAGCAGTTGCGTCCACGCGATGTGCTACACCCCCGGCGGCCAATTCAGTTCCCTGGCGAAGGCGTTCAGCTACAGCTCCCCAGCTCCGTCGATGATCCCGTGGTTCGTCGTTGCCACGGCCGGCCTGCTGCTCGTGCTGGAGCGCCGCCGGTCGTCGCGCATCGACGCCTTTCTCAACTCGTACTTGGTGGCGCTCGCAACACCGCTCGCGATCCTTCTCGGCGTGACGTTCGTCCTGTGGTTCACGGACCTCTCGCACGCCGCGATTCTCTTCATCGATGCTCCGCTCCAACCGCACCACTTCGCCGTGCTGCTGATCGTCTGCGCCCTCGGCCTTGGCCTTTCTTCCCTTATCGCTTACCTCCGCTCGCGGAAGATCGGACGGCTGTGTGTCTTTGCGTGTGTTCCGGCTGCGGCCGCGCTCATCACGCCCTTCATCCTGCCCGCGAAGCTCCTGGAAGATGACTTTGGGTTCGCTCTACCTGTGGCCTACCCGCGGGCCGGGTGGGTCGTCGTCGCCCTTGGTGTGTGGGTCCTGGGAACTGCGCTCCTGTGCTGGGCCGGCCATCGTCTTCTTCCAGGGAAGCGGAGTTGGCGCATCGGCCTGACGCTCGGCAGCATCGGCGCGTGGTATCTCTTCTCAGTGACGGGGACCACCCTCTTCTCCGAATTCGGCTGCCTGTGCCACGCCGACTACTGGCAGCCCTATTACGTCCTGGTGGCATCCATCAGCGCGGCCTACGCCGCCCTCGGGCTTGCTCTGATTGTCGGATACGTCTTGGCGTTCCGGTCAAAGCGACGACGCAGCCCACCGACCGGCGACCCGCTGGACAACGCCATCCCCGCCCGATAGAATCCCGCCACGGTCCGCAGACCGCCGAACGCCACAAGTGACAGAAGCGGAGAGATCACGATGGACCCTTTCACCGGGCTGAACTTCGGGCTGGGCGGGCTGCCGCTCCTGTCCGACGCGCGCACCCGCTCGATCTCCGCCGAGAACCCGACGGGCGAGAAGGGCAAAGGGGCGATGGCGATCCCCAACCCCGACGATCCCGACCTGCCGCACTCGGGCCCGGCCGTCGACCTCGGCCAGGGCTGGAAGGTCCGCCCGTTTCTCGTCGCCCAGCCCGGCGAGACCGTGACGCTCATGGACGTCGACGGACCGGGCGTCATCCAGCATATCTGGATGGTCACGGCGCGCGACTACGCGGGCAAGGGCCGCGCGTGCGTGCTTCGGTTCTACTGGGACGACGAAGAGACGCCGTCGGTCGAGGTCCCGATGACCGACTTCTTCGCACTCGGGCACGAGCAGTTCGCGCGCGTCAACTCGCTCGCCGTCATCGTCAATCCGCTGTCGGCCCTCAACTGCTACTGGCCGATGCCGTTCCGCACGCACGCACGCATCACACTCACGAACGACTCCGACGGCCTGATCGATCCGGTCGCGTACCAGATCACCTACGCGGAGACCGACGTGCCCGACAACGCGGCTAACTTCCACGCGCAATGGCGCCGCGCCGTGACCGAGCCCGAGCACCCCGCCTACACCATCGTCGACGGCATCGAGGGCAAGGGGCACTACGCCGGGACGTTCCTCGCGTGGACGCAGTTCGCCGGCGGCTGGTTCGGCGAGGGCGAGATCAAGTTCTTCATGGACGGCGACGCCGAGTTCCCGACCATCTGCGGCACCGGGACCGAGGACTACTTCTGCGGCAGCTACGGATTCCCCGAGTCCTACACGACCGCCTACGTCGGCACGACGATCGCGTCGTCCGACGAGAAAGCCCCGGCGAAGTGGAGCTTGTACCGCTGGCACATCATGGACCCGATCCGGTTCGAAGAGGACCTGCGCGTGACGATCCAGGCGCTCGGCTGGCTGCCGGCGGGGCGGTTCCGCCCGCTCGCCGACGACATCGCGTCGGTCGCGTACTGGTATCAGGCGGAGCCGCACGCCGCGTTCCCCGCGTTCCCGCCGCTCGAGCAGCGCCGCCCGACGTAGCGGCCGGCATTATGGCGAGAGACAAGCGGTAGGAAGTCAACCCCGAAGTTGGGCAAATGAACGACCTCCGA
>CAYLQD010000139.1:0-4459 GCA_964385685.1 uncultured Planctomycetota bacterium
ACCCCCACGCCGGGATCGGGATGTTGACACGGAACGTCTCCGCGCCCATCACCTGCGCGCCCTTCTTGTGCGCCGACGCCCGCGTGGCACCGCTATTCCCCCTCGATGACGAGTTGACCGTGCTTCTTCTTGCCGACGCGGAGAAGGACTCGGTCGCGGTGTGCATCCTGTGGCGTAAGAACTCGGTCTATGGAGCCAACGCGCTCCTCATTGACGTATGCCCCCCCTTGCGCGACGACCCTGCGGGCTGCCGACTTCGTCTCGACCAGCTTGGCGCCCACAAGCGCCTCGATGATCCCGACCCCCGCTGCAAGTTCCGTCGCGGTCACAGCCATCGCTCTCCCGGTGATCAAGATGTCAGCCGCTTGCGGTATCGGCACCCCATCCTGCGTCTCCTTGACCACGCGGCCGGCCACGAACAGTTCCTCGGCGATTTGCCCGGCCTCTTCCGCCGCCTCCTCGCCATGCACGAGCGTCGTCATCTCGAACGCGAGGCGCTTCTTCGACTCGTTGAGCGCCGGGCCGGGCTCGACACCGGCCAGCTCGCGCACCTCGTCCATCGGCAGGAACGTGAGCATCCGAAGACACGTCTCGACGTCAGCGTCGTCGATGTTCCGCCAGTACTGATAGAAGTCATACGGCGTCGTGCGGTCGGCCGAGAGCCAGAGCGCGCCCTTCTCCGTCTTGCCCATCTTCTTCCCGCTCGCCGCAAGCAGGAGGGGAACGACGAGCCCGTGGACCTCGGCGCCCTCGACGCGGCGGGTCAGGTCGCAGCCGGCGAGGATATTGCCCCACTGGTCGTTCCCGCCGACCTGGAGCGTGCAGCTCTCGCGCCAGTAGAGCGTGAGGAAGTCGTAGGCCTGGAGCAGCATGTAGTTGAACTCGATGAACGTGAGCCCCTTCTCCCAGCGCTGCTTGAAGCACTCGGCGGCCAGCATCCGGTTGACGGTGAAGTGGACGCCGATGTCGCGCAGGAACTCGATGTACTGGAGCGGCGCGAGCCAGTCAGCGTTGTTGAGCACGACGGCCGTGTCGGGCGCGTCGCCGTCGAAGTCGAGGAAGTGGCGAAGCTGCCGCTTCTGGGACTCGAGGTTCGCGTTGATCTGCTCCGGGGTGAGCAGGTTGCGGAGTTCGGTCTTCCCGCTCGGGTCGCCGACCATGCCCGTGCCGCCGCCGACGACGGCGATGGGCCGGTGGCCGGCTCGCTGCAGGTGCGCCATCGCCATAATCGGGAGGAGATGGCCGACGTGCAAGCTGTCGGCGGTCGGGTCGAACCCGACGTAGAACGTCACGGGCGGCTCGGCGAGCATGTCGCGCACCGCCGTCTCGTCGGTGACGTTTTCGATCAGACCGCGCTCGTCGAGTGTCTCGTAGGCCGAACTCATGTCCGTCATCCGCAGGTCTTTCCGAGCGGCTATTGTACCGGAGCGGGGCGTTCGTTCAAGCGCGCAGAAATCGGTTTGCGCGGCCCGGCCTTTCGCTTAGAATGACACTCCGATGACGACCAGCCCCCGACAGCTCTCTTTCGCGCTCCTCGCGGGCGTGCTCTGCCTGGGCGCCGCGTCGGCGCCGGCCGCCGAGGTGCGCTCGCTCGGCGGAAGGTGGGAGGAGATCGTCGGCCGCGACGTGAGAAGCGTCTTCGTCGCGCGCGGCGGCCGGGTCTTCTATGAGCGAACGGGCGGGCCGGACGACAAGCTGACCGTGTCGGCCGGCGGGATGGTCTCGCCGGGGTTCACGCCGCTCCTGCTGGATCGATCCGAGCGGCTGTGGTGCCTCGAGCGGAGCGCCCAGCGCATCGTCGGCGTGAAGGGCGATTCAGCCGTCGAGCTGCGCCCGACGCCGGGCACGCGGTTTCGAGTGCCCGGCGTGCGGCAGCCGTTCACGTCGGCCCACGAGGACGAGGCCGGGCGGATCTGGTTCGGCAATTCGCGCGGCGTGCAGTGGCTCGACGGAAAGACCTGGTCGCACAAGGACCTGGCCGACGAGCGCGGGCTCGAACTCGGGGAGCCGATGCTGCCGCTCAACTACGCGGAAGGCGACGGCGGACGCGTGTTTTTCTGGGCCGCGGACACCGAGGAGGGCTTCTGCGGCACCCGGGGCGTCTGGTCGTTCGACGGCAAGGCGTGGGCGCACCACACGAGCCGCGATCTCCTCCCGGGCGACAACGTCCGCGCGGTCTGCCCGGTCGGCGGCGGGGCCATGCTGGTCAACACGGCGGAGGGCCGGCTCGTCACGCTCGATCTTCGCGCGGGCGACGTGGCCGACGACGTCGACCGGCTCGTGCCGCTGCTCAATCACGAACAGTGGGCCGTGCGCGAGAAGGCCACGAAGGACCTGGCCGCGCTCGGGCGCCGGGCGGCCCTCGACCTGAAGCAACACCTGACGCAGACGCCGCATCCCGAGGTGCGTTCGCGGATCAAGATGGTGCTCGACGCGCTCGCGAGCAGCGGGGCCGCGCAGCAGCGGCTTCCCGGCGGCCGGTACACGTGCGAGTCGGTCCGGGTCCACGCGCCGAGCAGGCCCCAGCGTCCGGCGGCCGGGCGCACCTGGCTCGCCGAGGCGACGAACGCGGTCGACACGCAGACGCACGAGGCCCGCGAGCGCGCCGTCTTCCTGCTCTCGGCCGGGTCCGTCCGGCTCATCGGCGACTGGCCCGCCCGGCGCGGCGCCGCCTTCTTCACGACCCTCCCCGACGGCAAGGGCGGCCTGTGGATCGGCATCGCCGGGCGCGGCCTCTTCCACTGGAACGGCACGAAGACCGAGCGGCTGTCGACCCTCACCGCGCGCGGCTACTGGCGAATCCTCGGGCGCGACGAATCGGGGCGGCTGCTTGTGGCCGCGGGCTCGCGGATCGCGCGCTATCGGCCTCCGGGCACGGCAGGGCGCGGAAGGTGAGGCGGCGGCTGTCGCGCCCCGCGAAAATGTCGATACTGATTAGCGAGAGGAGTGGACGATGATGGCACTGGGCGTGGGAGGATTCGTGCTGATCCCGGTTCTCGCGGTGTTTGGGGCGCTGATGGCGACGTGTCCCGGCGCGTTCGCGCGGGTCGGGGCGGGCCTGGTCCTGACGCTCGCCCTGTTGCTGCTGATCTCCGGCGCCAGCCGACCGGCTCGGGGCCGGGTGCGGGCCGGAGTCGGGGTCCGCGAGGCGCCGGCCCCGGTGCGGATCGACAAGTAGGCCCGTCCACCTGAGGAGGTCGCCTGTGCAGCCGCGTTGGGTCTTTCTCGCCGAGTTCGCCGTCGTCGTGATCGAGAGCATCGCGTTCTTCGGCATCGGCTATGTGCTGTGCAAACGGCACCGGTGGGCGCGGTACGCGGCGACCATCCTCGGCTCCGTCTGCATGGCCTATCGCGTGCTGATCACGACCTTCCCGCACCGGTTCTACGCGCCGCTGCCCTATCTGCTCGTCGCGGGCGTGATCACCCCGGCCGGTTTTCTGCTGCTCGCCGCGGCCGCAACGGCCGGGCGGCGCACCTCGCGGCAGCGGGTCCTCGCCGCGGTCTTCGGCGCGGTCCTGACGTATTACGTGTTCTGCGACGTCGGATATCTGGCCGTGCGGGGACCGGAGATCGCGGGCCTCGTCGGGCACTGGCAGGGGGCGACGATGCGGCAATCGCGCCGGTTCACCTGCGGGCCGGCCGCGGGCGCCGTGCTGCTCGACACCTGGGGCATGCGGGTCCGCGAGGGCGAGCTTGCGTTCGCGTCGCGCACGTCGTTCCGCGGGACCGAGCTGTCGCGCCTCGCCAACGCAATCCGGCACTTCGGCCGCTACAAGCCGCTCGCGGTGGCGATCCGGCGTGTCACGCTCGACGAGCTGCACCGGATGAACCGCCCCGCCGTGCTGCTGGTCGAGAAGGGCCGACTGCACCACGTCGTCACGCTGCTCGCGCTCGATGGCGATTGGCTTGTGATCGCCGACCCGAGCCACGGCACCCGCCGGCTCACGACGGCCCAGTTCCGCCGAAGCTACGACTGGGACGGCCGCGCGCTGCTCGCGTGGCGCGACCCGATGTTCCCCCACCGGTCCGACGAGCCGCCCGACCCGTTCCTGCATCACTGATTGCCGCGGACTTGCGCTCCCCGTGCGCGAAAGAGGCGGCGACCGATTGATCTCGACCCCGCTCCTTCTCGTCGAAGGCAAGTCAAGCCGTCTAACTGGCCAGCCATCTGTCGTTGAATCGATCCCTGAAGTCGTCGAGTACCTCCTCAAAACGCGAAAAACCTTCGGCCTTCATCATGCGAGCAAACTCCGTACTCCGGTCGGTTCCGACGATGGCAGACCAGTAGTAATTGACCATTCCCAATGCATCCCGTTCGTTGAGACGCATGATCGTGTACCTGACGCCCTTCTTCAACGGCTCCGACGCTTTCGGCGAAGACAGGATTGGCTCAAAGACGTGTTCGTTCGTAACACTTCAGCCGAATGAAGTGGATCAGTTCGGCAAGGGCGGCAGTGTA
>CAYLQD010000140.1:0-4296 GCA_964385685.1 uncultured Planctomycetota bacterium
CTTTGACATCCAGGCGGCCCTGGCCGACGCGAAGGCGATCGCCGGGCGCGAATCCGAGATCTACCAGGCCTAGGGACCGAGGAAAGGACAAGCACAGATGAGCGACACGATCACGATCACCATCGACGGCGTCGAGGTCGAGGCGGAGCGGGGGCAGACGATCCTGGCGGCCGCGCAGGCCGCCGGCATCTACATCCCGCGGCTCTGCGCGCTCGAAGGGCTCTCGCCATTCGGCGCCTGCCGTGTCTGCACCGTGATAGTCAACGGCCGGCCGCAGGCGGCGTGCACGCAGCCTGCCGCGCCGAACATGGTCATCGAAAACGACACCCCCGAGCTGCTCGGCATCCGAAGGGACATCATCGACATGCTGTTCGTCGAGGGCAACCACTACTGCATGTTCTGCGAGAAGAGCGGGGAGTGCGAGCTGCAGGCGCTCGCCTATCGGTTCGGGATCACGCATCCGAAGTATCCGTACATGTTCCCGAAGCGCGAGATCGACGCGTCGCACCCCGAGATCTGGATCGACCGGAACCGGTGCATCCTGTGCGCCCGGTGCGTGCGGGCGTCGCGCGACCTCGACGGCAAGCACGTGTTCGGTTTCGTCGGCCGCGGGGCCGGGAAGCGCATCGCCGTCAACGCCGACGCGCGGCTCCGGGACACCGACGTCGACGTGACCGACAAGGCGGTCGAGGCCTGCCCGGTCGGCGCGCTGCTCCGCAAGGGCGCCGCGTACGCCGTGCCGGTCGGCGAACGGACATACGACCACGAGCCGATCGGCTCGGACATCGAGAAGGCCGCGGGCAAGGAATAAGGAACAGCAACGATGGCCAAACCGAAAATCGCAACGGCGTCGCTCTGTGGCTGCTTCGGCTGTCACATGTCGCTGCTTGACATCGACGACCGCATCCTCAAGCTCGTCGAACTCGTCGACTTCAACAGGTCGCCCATCAACGACATCAAAGAGTTCACCGGGCAATGCGCCGTCGGCATCATCGAGGGAAGCTGCTGCAACGAGGAGAACGTGCACGTGCTCCAGGACTTTCGGAAGCACTGCGACGTGCTCGTCGCCATCGGCGGCTGCGCCATCACGGGCGACATCCCCGCGATGCGGAACGGCATCCCGCTTCAGGAATGCCTCGACGAGGCCTATCGGAACGGGCCGACCGTCTACAACCCCAGCGGGCAGATCCCGAGCGATCCCGAGCTGCCGCTGATTCTGGACCGCGTGTATCCGTGCGACCAGGTCGTCAAGATCGACTACTTTCTGCCCGGGTGCCCGCCGCCGGCCGACACGCTCTGGGAGGCGCTCGTCGCGCTCCTGACCGACAAGCCGGTCGAGCTGCCCTACGAACTAATCAAGTACGACTGATCCGGGAGAGGATTGGAGAAGAACCGTGTCAACGACCAGTGCCAAGAGAATCATCATTGAGCCCGTGACCCGCGTCGAGGGGCACGGCAAGGTGTCGATCCTGCTGGACGAGCAAAACAACGTCGAGCAGGCCCGCCTCCACGTCGTCGAGTTCCGCGGGTTCGAGCGGTTCATCCAGGGCCGGCCCTACTGGGAAGTGCCCGTGCTCGTCCAGCGGCTCTGCGGCATCTGCCCGGTCAGCCACCACCTCGCGGCAGCGAAGGCGATGGACCGGATCGTCGGCGGCGAGACCCTGACGCCGACGGCGGAGAAAATACGCCGCCTCATGCACTACGGCCAGACGTTCCAGTCGCACGCGCTCCACTTCTTCCACCTGTGCTCGCCCGACCTGCTGTTTGGGTTCGACGCCGACGTTGCCATCCGCAACGTCATCGGCGTGGCCGCGAAGCATCCCGACCTCGCCGTCCAGGGCGTCATGATGCGGAAGTACGGCCAGGAGATCATCAAGGCGACAGCCGGCAAGAAGATCCACGGGACCGGCGCCATCCCCGGCGGCGTCAACAAGAACCTCTCGATCGAGGAGCGCGACGCGTTCCTCAAAGACATCGACCAGATGATGGAGTGGGCTCGCGGCGCCCTCAAGATCGCCGCCGACTACACCGTCGAGCACCTCGAAGAGCTGGCCCCCTTCGGTTCGTTCGACTCGAACCACCTGTCGATTGTCCGTGAGGACGGCTGCCTCGACCTCTACGATGGTAAGCTCCGCGCAATCGACAAGGACGGCAACAAGATCTTCGACCAGATCGACAACCAGGACTACGCCGACGTGCTCGCCGAGGAGGTCCGGGACTGGTCCTACATGAAGTTCCCGTTCATCAAGTCGGTCGGCCCGGAAGACGGCTGGTATCGCGTCGGCCCGCTCGCGCGGATCAACTGCTGCGACTTCATCGACACGCCCGAGGCCGAAGAGGCCCGCCAGGCGTTCATGGCCGTCACCGACGGCAAGCCGAACAACATCTCGATGGCCTACCACTGGACGCGGATGATCGAACTCCTGCACGCCTGCGAGCAGATCCAGGAACTCCTGAACGATCCGGACCTCCAGGGCGACGGCCTCGTCGTCACGGGCGAGCGGCGCGAGGAGGCCGTTGGCATCGTCGAGGCCCCGCGCGGCACGCTCTTCCACCACTACAAGGTCGACGAGAACGATCAGGTCGTCATGGCCAACTTGATCGTCTCGACCACGAGCAACAACGTGCCGATGAACCGGGCGGTGCAGAAGGTCGCGGCCGATCACATCTCGGGCGCGCCCGAGATCACCGAGGGGCTTCTGAACCACGTCGAGGTCGCGATTCGGGCCTACGACCCGTGCCTCTCGTGTGCGACCCACGCGCTCGGCAGGATGCCGCTGATCGTCGAACTCATCGGCGCTGACGGAAACGTCGTTGACAGGAGGACAAAATGAACGGCTCTGTCTCGACCCGGAACTCGGGACTCGGGACTCAGAACGTTCTTCTTATCGGCTTCGGCAACCCGGGGCGGATGGACGACGGCCTCGGCCCGGCGGCCGCGGAAGCGATTGAAAAACAGATGCTGCCCGGCGTGACGGTCGACGCGGACTACCAGTTGACCGTCGAGGACGCGGCGGCGGTCGCCCGGCACCGGATCGTCGTGTTCGCCGATGCCGATGTGGGCGGGCCCGAGCCGTTCTGGGTCCGGCGGATCGGCCCGGCCGCCGATGCCGGAAGCTTCAGCACGCACAGCGTCGAGCCGGGCGCCGTGCTCCGGCTGGCGAAGGAGATGTTCGACGCGGAGCCCGAGGCCTATCTGATGGGCATTCGCGGCTATGTGTTCAATGAGTTCGGCGAGGAGTTGTCCGAGGGGGCGAAAGCCAACCTTGCCGAGGCGGTCGGCTATCTGGAACGGGCGATCCGCGAGCGAGACTTCTGCGAGGTGCGGCCGGACGGCGGCGACTTGGAACGGCGGGCCGGCGCACCGGAAGAGTGAGGACAATATCATGCAAGACGGCAAGCACGTGATTCTTTGTATGGATGACGATCCGGACATCTGCGACTTCCTTCGCACGGTGCTCGAGGCCAACGGCTACGTGGCCCTGACCGCGGCGACGGGCGAGGCGGGCCTGCGGGTCTGCAAGGAGGCGACCCCCGATCTCATCATCGTCGACCTGATGATGGAGGAGGTCGACGCCGGCACGACGTTCGTGAAGGAACTCCGTGTGTCCGGCAACACGGTCCCCGTTTACATGCTCAGCTCCGTCGGCGACGAGTTCAACATGGAAGCCGATTACTCGGCGCTTGGGCTCGCGGGCGTGTTCCAGAAGCCGATCTCCCCGGACCGGCTCGTGTCGGTTCTCAAGACGGCTCTGGGCGAATAGGCGCCGGGGCGGCGCAACAGATCGACTGAAAACAGCGGGCGGGTCGGCTCAGGCCGACCCGCCCGTTCTCTTGTCATCATCGCCCTGCGGCGCTAGCCCTCGCCATCCCCGCCCCCGCGGCGGTCGCCTTCCCCCCCACCTTCCTTGTGGTCGCCGTCGCCTCCGCCTTCACCGTCGCCGCGGCGTGGCCAGCGGCGGGGCCTGCGGTGGCGGCACCCCTCGCCGCCCGGGCAGTGGGTCTCCAGACGCGGGCAGCGCGTCCGGATGATGGGGCAGCGTGTCTCACCCCGCGGGCACCGCGTGCGAATCGCCGGGCACCGGGTCCGCTTCACCGGACACCGCGTCTCTTGCTCCGAGCAGCGTGTTCGGCCGCCCGGGCATTCCGTCCTTTTCACTGGGCAGAGCGTCCTGTGCCGCGGGCAGACGGTGCGCTTGGCCGGGCAATGTGTCTCGCCCTGCGGGCAGCGCGTTCGGCCCCCCGGGCATTCCGTCCTTTTCACTGGGCAGAGCGTCCTGTGCCGCGGGCAGACGG
>CAYLQD010000141.1:0-4125 GCA_964385685.1 uncultured Planctomycetota bacterium
GTCATACCCTATCGACACCACACCGAAAGTGCACACTTGATTGTACGCTATCGCGAAACGCGGGCGGAGCGAAGAGCGGGGAGCGTGGCGCGTAGGAAACCGCGGGCGGACTAGTCGGAGGTCTTCGGGTTGACGACCACGTCGACGATGACGGTTGCGATATCCTGTTCCGCGGTGCAGACGTCGACGTCGCCGTTGAAGTGCCCGGCCTGAACGGCTTCCAACTGGAACGTGACAGCGAGGGTGCCCGCTCCCTTGGCATCAGCGTCCGCGGGCGCTGCGCCCTCGCGCTCCGCCGCCTTGCGTCCCGACCTGGCCGCGGGGACGGTTTCCTTGAACCACCAGCTTCGCTGGCCGGCCCTGACGACGTGCAGCCAGTTCGCGGGCTTCGGGTCGACGTTGACCACTCGGAAGCCCTGGAGGAACGAGTCGTCGATGTCGATGCTGTGGAGGCGCTGCGGCGCGGTGTGCGGATTGCTGACCGTGACGACCATCTCGATCGTGGCGCCGAGCGTGGTGTCCTTCGGCACGCTGACCGCGCCGCCAAGCTTCGGCGGCTTCCGGTTGAGCATGGGCCGCACGACCAGTACGCCGACGACGGCCAGCGCGATCACAACGACCAGGACTCCGACGACCTTGTTCTTCATCCCAGCGCGCTCCACTTAGTACGGGCGGGCCGCGTCTGCCGGCCCGTGGCCGCGTAGTCTAGCGCCTGCCCGCTCGACGGGCAAGGCCCGATGCGTTTCTGTCAGTGTCGAGAGAAGCGTGCAATCAGGACAGCCCTTGCCCGGTCGCCCGTGAACCGCCCGAACGGCATCACAACCCGCGCTCGCCGCCCCCAGGTCCATCGCAAGAGCGCTCAGAATACTCGCCATATCGTATCTGTAGTGAGCGCCGGGACCGACGCGCCGGGGAGGTGTTGCGTAGGCGATTCGCGGCCCCCGGACGCGCCTCACTGCGATGCAGAGACCTGGACGGGTGGCCGGGCCGACCCTGCTACGATATACTATCTGCTATGCGTAGGGTGTTCGCCTGCACGTGCAGGCGAACACCCTGCCGCCCAGCCATGCGGGCCCCCCAAGGCCGCGAGGCAGCGTCATGCGGACGGCTCACCGCATCGCGCTGGCCACCTCGGGGTTGGCAGCTACGGTTCGCGCGGCATGACCGCGGGGCTCGAGATCGGCGATCTCCCTTCACAGCGAGACCAACTCCGCGTCCGGGAGATGAGACGCCCGAGCCAACTCCCCTGCCCCTCACGTCCCCGCGTGTCGCTGGCGGTAGAGCTTCGGATCGACGGCGGTCGCCATCGCCGCCTCGTCCAGGTGCCCGCCGAAGAACGCGTTCAGCCGCGCCGCGACCTCCGCCGGCTGATTGATGCAATCCTGGTGGCCGACGCACAGCGTCGGGATCCGCCGCGCCGAGAGCAGCTCGCGAATGCGCCGCACCTGCCCCGCGAACACGTTGCGGAGGCCGTCGTCGGACAGGTCCGCTCCCTTCTCGCCCTGGCGCTCGAGCATCTTGCCCTGCGACGCGAGCACCTCGCCGAGGTCGCGCTCCATAAACACGACGCGATAGATCAGGTCCTTCTTCGGCGGCAGCGCCCCGAGCAACTGAGCGACGATCTTAACAGCCTTGCCTTTCGCCTCGGGCAGCCACGAGGCGTCCTTGTGCACGCTCTTCGCCCGCTCGAACTCGTAATAGCCGCGCACGTTGTCGTCGTCGGCCTCGCGCACGCCGTCGGTCAGCGGCGGCAGGCCGCCGGCCTCGAGCATCTGCATCATCATCGAGGTGCCGGAGCGCGGCAGGCCGGAGACGATGATGACCGTCTCGGCGATATCCACCGGCCCCGCCTCAAGCATTTCGGGCGCCTCGCCCGGCGGCGCGACCGCGACGTCGTCCTCCGGCGCCCGTGCTGTCGCCGCCACGGGCTTCAGCCGCCCCGCCTTGATGTCGCGCACCCGCTGCCGCGCCTCGCGCGCCAGCCGGCGGTGCTCGTGGGCCGCCTCCGGATTGTCGAGCCGCCGGTCGTAAACGTAGGCGAGCCGCTTGTGCGCGTCGGCATAGTTCGGGTTCTGTGCGATCGCGACCTGGAGCGCCTCGACGGCCTGCTCGATGCGGCCAAGGCGATGGAGCGCGATGCCGAGCAGATAATGGCCCTGGGGATTGTGGTAGATGAGGCCGACGGCATGGAGCGCGGATTCAGCGGCCTTCGGCGCCCGGCGCCGCCCGAGCCAGCTCCGGGCGAGACCGAGGTGCGCGGCCGCGTCGTCGGGGTCGATCTCGAGGGCCTTCTCGAAGCTGCCCGTCGCATCGGCCCAGCGCTTCATCCGCAGATAGACCTGCCCGATCTTGACGTGCAGCCCGGGCCGCTTCGCGTCGGCCTTCTGCGCGCGCCGCAGGTGCTTGAGCGACCCGTCGTCGTCGCCTTCGGCGAAGAGGAGCGAGCCCATCAGATACTCCATCGCGTACGGATTGCGGCCGGCGGCGCTCCGCAGATCGCGCAGCTCCTTCTTCTGCTCGTCGGTCAGATCCTCGGCCTTCGTGTCTTTGTGCTCCTCGCGGAAGGCCTTGAGCTTCTCGACGACGTCCTTCGCCAGCTCGCGCTTGTGCTTGAACAGCTCCTCGAGCACACGGCGCGCCTCGGGCACGCGCTCGAGCGCCTGATAGCACACGACAAGCTGGATGCCGAACCGCAGTTCGTCGGGCCACTTCTCGAGCAGGCCTTCGAGCAGGTTGGCGGCGTCGGCGTGCCGGGCGGCATCCATATAGGAACGGGCAAGGTTGTAGTGCAGCTCGCGGACCGTGTTGGCGACGGCCTTCTCGCGGTTGTCGTCGGGCTTCTCGATGTATCCGAGCGCGACGAGCTGGTTGATGGCCTCGCGCGCCTCGACGGGATCGATCACGCGGCCCGGCGGATGCATCCCGTGCTCGCCGGCGACGTCGTCCCACGACGGGACGGACTCGATGGCGGGCGGCTGCTCGAATACGTTCACGAGCGCCTTGCCGTCCATGTCGGCCCCGATGGGCAGGCCGTAGAGGGTGAGAATCGTCGGGCAGACGTCGAGCAGACTGGCCCCGTAGACGCGCTCGTCCTTCCGGATGCCCGGCCCGCTCATCACGACGATGCCGTAGTGCCGGTGCTGCGCGGCGGGGCCGGCGGGCTCGTTGGGGATGTGCTGCGGCCGCAGGTGATCGGGGTGGAAGCCGTGATCGGAGATGAGGATGACGGTCGTGTCTTCGCCGGCGAGCCCGCGAAGCACGCCGAGCATCATGTCGTGGTAGCGATAGCCGCTCTCGACGACGTTCTGGTATATCTCGAAGTCCGCCTCCGGCACCCACGGCTGGCGGGGCGGGTGGAACCGCATGAACCCGTGGCCGAAGTGGTCGATGGCGTCGTAGTAGACGGCCATGAAGTCCCACGGCTCGAGCTGGATGAGGGCGGTGGCGGCGGCGTGGATGCTGGTGCACTCGCAGATGATCTTCGCGAGCGATTCGAGCCGGTGGTCCTTCTCCTGGTCGATCTTACCGAAATCGGGCACGAACGGCCCGATGTGCTCGGCGCTCAGCTCCTGCGGGTGCAGCCGCAGTTGGGCGAGCTTTTCGGCGAGCCGCGGCGGATGCACCGTGCCCGGCCGCATGGGCCACGGCTTGTCAATCGGGCCGGCGATCTTCTGATAATGATTCGAGACCATCACGCCGTCGATCGGCTCGGACGGATGCGAGGGCCACCAGCCGACGACGTTGCACTTGCGGCCCGTCTGGCACAGGATGTTCCAGACCGCCTTGGTCTTGCGGGAGAGGTTCGTGATGGGCCGAATGCCGCCGCCGTGCGGGTCGGGCTCGGTGAACCCGTGGATGCCGTGCTTGAACGGCCGCTTGCCCGTGGCGATGGAGGTCCACAGCATCGGCGACAGTTCAGGATAGAGCGTGGCGAGGTTGCCCATCACGCCCCCGTTGATGAGCTTCTCGAGGTTGGGCATCTTGCCGGCGTCGAGCAGCGGGTTGATGACCTTCCAGTCGGCAGCGTCCCAGCCGATCAGAAGCACCCTCTTGGATGCGGCGTCGCTCATGCCCAAGTTCCGCAGTTTGGCGCTTAGAAGGGCCCCATGGGCTGTCTCGCGGCAT
>CAYLQD010000142.1:0-3739 GCA_964385685.1 uncultured Planctomycetota bacterium
GTTCGGCAGCCCCGAGACGACGCCCGGCGGCCGCGCGCTCAAGTTCTACGCCTCGATCCGGCTCGACATCCGCCGCATCGGCCGCATCAAGGAGGGCGAGGACGTCGTCGGCAACCGCACGCGCGTCACCGTCACGAAGAACAAGGTCGCGCCGCCCTACCGGCGGGCCGAGTTCGACATCCTGTTCGGCGAGGGCATCTCGAAGGAGGGCGACGCGCTCGACCTCGGCGAAGAGGGCCGGATCCTGCAGCGCTCCGGCACGTGGTGGTCGTATGGCGACATCCGGCTGGGGCAGGGCAAGGAGAAGGCGCGGCAGTATCTGAAGGACAACCCGGAGTTGTTCGAGGAGATCCGGCACAAGATCCTCGTCGCGAAGGGGCTCGTGGCGGAGGCCGCCCCCGAGTCGCCCGTCGAGCCGGAACCGGCCGAAGGTGCCGAGAGCTCCGAATGAACACGTCCGAGATTCGCAACGCCTACCTGACGTTCTTCGAGGAGCGCGGCCACCGGCTCGTGCCGAGCGCGCCGCTCACGCTCGAGGGCGATCCGACCGTCCTCTTCACCCCGGCCGGGATGAGTCAGTTCAAGGACGAGTTCCTCGGGCGGGGCGACCTGAGCAGCCGCCGCGCCGTCTCGTGCCAGAAGTGCTTCCGCACCGACGACATCGAGGAGGTCGGCCTGACGCCCTGCCACCACACGTTCTTCGAGATGCTCGGTAACTTCTCGTTCGGCGACTACTTCAAGAAGGGCGCCATCGAGATGGCGTGGGAGTTCGTCGTCGAGTGGCTCAAGATCGACCCCGACAAACTCTATGTGTCTGTCTACGAGGACGACGCCGAGTCGTTCGACATCTGGAAGTCCGTCGTCGGCATCGACGCCGACCGCATCTACCAGCTCGGCGAGCACGACAACTACTGGCCGGCCGACGCGCCGAGCGAGTCGGCCCCCGGTACGCTCTGCGGCCCCTGCACCGAGATCTTCGTCGACATGGGCCCGCAGCCGCATTGCCCCGATCCCGCGAAATGCGACATCACCTGCGACTGCAAGCGCTACGTCGAAATCTGGAACCTCGTCCTCCAGCAGTTTGAGAAGGGCGACGGGCCCGGCGCCCTCCGCCCGCTCTCGATGCAGAACATCGACACCGGCATGGGCCTCGAACGGACCGCCGCCGTGCTCCAGGGCGTCATGTCCAACTTCGACATCGACATCTTCAAGCCGGTCGTCAAGGCGGTCGCCGGGGCGCTCGACGTCAACGTCGATCCGGCCGCTTCGAGCATCCGGCACATCCGCCGCATCGCCGACCACGTTCGCGGCGTCGCGTTCTGCATCGTCGACGGCGCGCTGCCGTCGAACGAGAAACGCGGCTACGTCGTGCGCCGGCTCATCCGCCGCGCGATGCGCGACGGCCTCGAACTCGGCGCGAAGGAGCCGTTCCTCTATTCGCTCGTGCCCGTTGTCGCAAAGATGATGAACGACACCTATCCCGAGTTGACGGAGCGGCGCGAGAACGTCGCCCGCATCATCAAGGCCGAGGAGGAGCGGTTCCAGACGACGCTCGAAAACGGATCCCGCCTGCTCAAGGAGCTGGTCGCCGAACTCGGATCGAAGGGGCTCGCCGTGTTGCCCGGCGAGGAGGCCTTCCGCCTCTACGACACCTACGGCCTGCCGCTCGAACTGACCGAGAGCATTTTGTCGGAGTCCGGAATGGCGACCGACCGTGAGGGATTCGAGCGCGAGATGGAGCGGCAGCGGGCGCAGGCGCGGAGCGCGTCGTCGATGATGGGCGAGGCGTTCGACACCGGCCCGCTCGGCAAGGTGAAGGACCTCGCGAAGCCGACCGTGTTCGACGGCTACGAGACGACCTCGGCCGACGCGACCGTCGCCGCCATCCTCGTCGGCGACGATCTCGTAGACGCCATCGAGGCCGGCACCCTCGACAAACTGATGTCCGCGATCGGCGACAAGCCCATGCGGGATACGATCATCAGCAACGAGGATCTGCCAGCCGCCGAGGCGACCGTCATCCTCGACCGGACCTGCTTCTGCGGCGAGGCAGGGGGGCAAGTCGGAGACACGGGCTTCATTAGAGGCGGGGCGGGTGTGTTCGAAGTGCTGGATACCGTTCAGGTCCACGGCTACTTCCTGCATCGGGGCGTGGCGCGCGAAGGACGCGTCGCCGTCGGCGACGATGTGGATTGCGAGGTCGATGTCGCGCGCCGCCAGGCCATCCGCCGGGCTCACACGGCGACCCACCTGCTGCAGAACGCGCTCCGCACGGTGCTCGGGCAGCACGTCGAGCAGGCCGGCTCGCTCGTCGCGCCCGACCGGCTGCGGTTCGACTTCTCGCACCACTCGGCCGTCACGCCCGAGGAGATCGAGCGGATCGAGGAGATCGTCAATGCGAACGTCCTCGCCGGCGCCGGCGTGGTCGTGTCGGAGATGCCCATCGGCGAGGCGAAGGCCGCGGGCGCCATCGCGCTCTTCGGCGAGAAGTACGACGACGTCGTCCGCGTGGTCGACATCGGCGGCTACAGCGTCGAGCTGTGCGGCGGGACGCATCTCGACAGCGTCGCGGAAGTCGGCCTGGTCCGGATCGTGAGCGAGTCGTCCATCGCCGCCGGGACGCGCCGGATCGAGGCGGTCACAGGCCGCGAGGCGATCGAGCACGGCCGCCGCCGCGAGCAGACGCTCGAGCGTGTCGCCGGGGCGCTCGGGAGCGACGAGGGCCGCGTCGTCAATCGCGCGGAGAAGTTGCTCGCGGAGGTC
This sequence comes from uncultured Planctomycetota bacterium, assembly GCA_964385685.1. Taxonomy (GTDB): domain Bacteria; phylum Planctomycetota; class PUPC01; order PUPC01; family PUPC01; genus CAYLQD01. The sequence continues at coordinate 2,764 of CAYLQD010000142.1, forward strand.
CGCGAACTCAGAGCCGAAGTCAAGAAGCTCAAGAAATCCGGCGCGGGCGAGTCGCTCGACGATATCGCCGCCGGCGCGGCCGACGTCGCGGGCGTCAAGCTCGTCGCGCACCGGACCGACGCGAAGATGGACGACCTACGGCAGCTCTGCGACGCGCTCAAGCGCAAGCTTAGGAGCGGGGTCGTCGTGCTCGCGTCCGACGCGGGCGGGAAGGTATCGATCGTCGTCGGCGTGACCAAGGACCTGGCGCCCGGACTCAATGCGGGCAGGCTCATCAAGGACCTCGCCGCGGTCGCGGGCGGGAGCGGCGGGGGCCGGCCCGACATGGCGCAGGCCGGTGCGAAGGACACGTCGAAGATCGGTGACCTCCTTGCCGCCGCGCCCGATGTCGTCGGGCAGCACGTCGAGGCCGACCGCTAGTGTGTGCGTCGTACTCGCAATCGTAACCCGTGGTTAGAACGGCGATTACGATTATGATTACGATTAAGAGTAAGATTCAGGTAGAACTGGCGCCACTTTGAGAAAGGCCGCACGATGAAGCGAACGTTCAGCGGAATTCAGCCGACCGGCGACATCCACATCGGCAACTACCTCGGCGCGATCAAGACGTGGGTCGACATGCTCGATAAGTACGAGTGCTTCTTCTGCATCGTCGACCTGCACGCGCTCACGATCCGCTACGACACGGCCGAGATGGCGGAGCGGACGCTCGACGCGGTCGCCGTCAACATGGCCTGCGGGCTCGAGCCCGAGAAGTGCACGATCTTCGTGCAGTCGCACGTGCCCGAGCACAGCGAACTGTGCTGGATCCTCGACACCGTCACGCCGATGGGCGAGCTGGGCCGGATGACACAGTTCAAGGAGAAGTCGCGGCAGAACGTCGAGAACGTCAACGTTGGCCTTTTCAACTATCCCGTGCTCCAGGCCGCCGACATCCTGCTCTACAAGGGCGAGGCCGTGCCCGTCGGCGAGGACC
>CAYLQD010000143.1:0-3702 GCA_964385685.1 uncultured Planctomycetota bacterium
TCGATGAGCACCGGATGGTCGGGCGAGGCATCGACGGCCTTCGCCATGTACATCTCGAGTTCTTCGTCGTCGTAGCAGATGACCATCGCCCGCCCGCCGAGCACATAGGACGGCCGCACGAGCGCCGGATAGCCGACCTCGTGGGCGATCTTCCTCGCCTCCTCGAACGACGTCGCGGTCCCGCTCGGCGCCTGCCGCAGCCCGAGCTTGTCGAGCACCTGGCGGAACCGCTCGCGGTCCTCCGCGCGGTCGATGCTGTCGGGCGAGGTGCCGAGTATCTGGACGCCCGCGCGTTCGAGCGGGACGGCGAGGTTGAGGGGCGTCTGCCCGCCGAGCTGCACGATGACGCCCAGCGGCCGCTCGCGCTCGATGATGTTGAGCACGTCCTCGCGCGTCAGCGGCTCGAAGTAGAGGCGAGTCGACGTATCGTAGTCGGTGCTGACCGTCTCGGGGTTCGAGTTGACCATGATGCTTTCGTAGCCCAGTTCGCGGAGTGCGAACGACGCGTGGCAGCAGCAGTAGTCGAACTCGATCCCCTGGCCGATGCGGTTCGGCCCGCCCCCGAGGATGACGACGCGTTTGTTCGATAAACTCGATTCTGGCATAGACGACTCCGACCGGCGGGAACAGGTGTGCCCAAAGTTGTGAGGATTATAGCCGGAGCATCTGCGGGGTCAAGCGGCGTGAACCATGCGCCCCATTGCGCTCCGGCATCTGTCTCGCTAGAATCCGGCGGGCCGAGACTGGGAGAACACGGACCGAGGAGAAGACGATGAAACTTACGAACACACCGGACGTGAAGATGGGGCTCGTGGCGGTGAGCCGCGACTGCTTCCCGATCGAACTGAGCCGCTCGCGACTCAAGAACGTCGTCGCCGAGTGCAGGAAGCTTGCAGGGGCACGGCCTGCCGTGCCCGCCGCCAAGATCACCCCGTGCAAGACGATCATCGAGTCGGAAACGGACGCGATGGAGGCGGTCGCCGAGATGCGGGCGGCGGGCGTCAACGCCGTCGCCATCTACCTCGGCAACTTCGGCCCCGAGGGCCCGACGACGATCTTCGCCGAGAAACTCGGCGTGCCCTTCATGCTCTGCGCCGCCGCCGAGGAGTCGAGGAAGACCCTCATCGACGGCCGCGGCGACGCCTACTGCGGCATGCTGAACGCATCGATCAACGTCGGCCTCCGCAACCTTCGAGCCCACATCCCGCAGATGCCCGTCGGCCTGCCCGCACAGATCGCGAAGATGATCGAGCACTTCATCGGCGTCGCCCGCATCGCCGTCGGCATCAAGAGCCTCAAAACGTTTTCGTTCGGCCCGCGGCCGCAGGACTTCTACGCGTGCAACGCGCCCATCAAGCCGCTCTACGACCTCGGCATCGAGGTGATGGAGAACTCCGAACTCGATATGTACGTCCTGTACCAGTCGGTCGCCGGCGAGACGCGGAAGATCAACGCGATCGCGCGCGACATGGCGAAGGAGCTTGGCGCGGGCAACCTGCATCCGGAGAAGCTGAAGCAGCTCGCGCAGTTCGAGTTGGCGCTGATAAGGTTCTTCGAAGCGAATCTGGGGTCGCGGCAGTTCGGCGTCTTCGCCAACAAGTGCTGGCCGTCGTTCGAGGCCGCGTTCGGGTTCGTCCCGTGCTTCGTGAACAGCCGCCTGGCAACGCGCGGCATCCCGGCCGCGTGCGAGGTCGACATCTACGGCGCGGTCTCCGAGTACATGGCCCAGCTTGCCTCGTTCGCGCCGGCGACGCTGCTCGACATCAACAACACGGTGCCGCCGGACATGAAGCTCAAGAGCTTGAAGGGCGCGGCACGCGACGACCTCTTCATGGGATTCCACTGCGGCAACACGCCGAGCTGCTGTCTGTGCGAAGGCGCGTCGATGAAGTACCAGCTCATCATGCACCGCCTGATGGAGCCGGGCGAGGAGCCGGACATCACGTGCGGCACGCTCGAAGGGCGGCTGCGGCCAGGCCCGGTCACGACGTTCCGGCTCCAGAGCACCGCGGGCTGCCACCTGCAGAGCTACGTGGCCGAGGGGCACATCCTCGACGCGGACCCGTGCTCGTTCGGCGGCATCGGCGTGTTCGCGATGCCCGGGTTCGCGCGCTTCTACCGGCACGTGCTCATCGAGAAGCAGTTCCCGCACCACTCCGCGATCGGATTCAGTCACGCCGCGAAGACACTGTGGGACGCAACGCGGCTGCTCGGCGTCGCGGACATCTCCGCGCCGAGGCCGGACGGCGACCTTTATCCGAGCGAGAATCCGTTCGCGGGATGAGGCGCCGCGCTGCCGCGCGACCAGAAAGGCTGCAAACATCCCGCGCGGCGCAGATATAATAAGTGGATCTGTCTGGGACTGGCCGGTCCCGAGGGATTCGTCCGAATGACACCGCGCGTCGAGCAACTCCGAGCCCGGAGCATCGAGGCCGTTCCGCACATCTCGGCCGAACGCGCGCGGCTTCTCTCCGACTTCTGCAGGAGCGGCTCGGCGGATGGCGTCTCACCGCCCGTCGCTCGCGCGATGGCCTTCCGCCACATACTCGAGCAGAAGTCCATCTGCATCAACGACGGCGAGCTGATCGTCGGCGAGCGCGGCCCCGAGCCCAAGGCCACGCCGACGTACCCCGAGTTGTGCTGCCACACGCTCGACGACCTTCGCATTCTCGACGCGCGTGAACGAACCCCCTACCGCGTCGGCGCCGAGGTCCGCGACATCTACGAGCGCGAGATCATCCCGTTCTGGGCCGGGCGGACCGTCCGCGAGAAGGTGTTCGACGCGATGACGCCCGACTGGCGCGCGGCCTTCGATGCGGGCGTGTTCACCGAGTTCATGGAGCAGCGCGCCCCCGGCCACGCCATCCTCGACGACAAGATCTACCGGCACGGCTTCACCGATTTCAAGAAGCGAATCGCGAAGCGCCTGAAGGTGGCTCAGGACGCCGGCGATGCGGAGGCGGCCGAAGAACTGCGAGCGATGGCGATCTGCTGCGACGCCATCATCGCGTTCGCCGAGCGGCACGCCCTCCTCGCCCAGGCGCTCGCCGCCGACGAGGACGATCCCGACCGCCGTGCGGAACTCCTGCGGATCGCCGACGTCTGCCGCCGCGTGCCCGCGCACGCGCCGCGCACGTTCCACGAGGCGCTCCAGAGCTACTGGGTCGTTCACCTCGGCGTCATCACCGAACTCAACACCTGGGACTCGTTCAACCCCGGCCGGCTCGACCAGCACTTGCTGCCATTCTACGAGCGGGGCATCGCCGACGGCACGCTGACCCGCGACGCCGCGAAAGAGTTGCTCGAGTGCTTCTGGATCAAGTTCAACAACCAGCCCGCTCCGCCCAAGGTCGGCGTGACCGAGGAGCAGAGCGGCACCTACACCGACTTCGCGCTCATCAACATCGGCGGCGTCGGGCCCGACGGCGCAGACGCCGTCAACGAAGTCTCCTATCTGCTGCTCGACGTCGTCGAGGAGATGCAGCTCGTCCAGCCGAGCGCCTGCGTGCAGGTGAGCGAGCACAACCCCGACGCGTTCCTGCTCCGCGCCGAGCGCGTGATCCAAACCGGGCTCGGGCAGCCGTCGATCTTCAACACCGACGTCATTATCCGCGAGATGCTGAACGCGGGCAAGACGATCGAGGACGCCCGCGCCGGCGGGCCGAGCGGCTGCGTGACCGTCAGCGCGTTCGGCAAGGAAAG
>CAYLQD010000144.1:0-3464 GCA_964385685.1 uncultured Planctomycetota bacterium
GCAACGCCCAAGCCCCGCTCTCCGCCTGCGAAGAACCGCCTATTCGTCAGAGCTGGGCGCTCGGTCGCTCAGTAGTTGAGGATAAGCAGTTCGCGGCCCGTGGCCTTCTTCTCCTTGACGCCGCCCGCCTTGTCCTCCTTGCTGACGGCGTAGGTGCCGCAGTATTTCCACTGCAACTCCTCGATCCGCCAGCCGTCGAAGAGGTCCCGGACCTCCGGGCAGTCGTCGTAGGAGACCATCACCTTCGCGGACGTCTCCCCGAGCGCCTCGGCCAGCTTCCGGTGGCATTCCACGTCGAACGACTTGTCGTAGAGCTTGTCAGTGATGTGGCCCGTGCTCTCGCGGTAGTAGGGCGGGTCGGCATAGACGAACGTGTCGGGCGTCGCGCCGCGGAGGCATTTCTCGTAGCTCCGGCAGGTGATCTTGACTCCGCGGAGCTTCTCCGAGATCTTCGCGAGGTGGGCGAGCTTCTTCTCGAGGTTGTCCCAGCCGTGCGGGTTGCTGAAGTAGAGCCGCGACGTCCGCCGCGGATCGAACACGACCCGCCCGCCCCAGACCGTGCGGTTGATGTAGTAGAACTGGAAGGCACGAGCCACCAGACGGTCGTCACCCGTTGTTCGCATGAGCCTCCGGTCTTCGGCGCACTTGTTGAACAGCTCCACAAGTTCCTTCGGATCATTCGTCTTGTTCTGTCGACATTTCCGCGCGAACGCGTCGAATCGGTCGCGGAGCACAACGTAGAACGCATACAGACCGGGATGCAGGTCGTTGAGCCAGTTCCTTTTCGCGGACGCCTTGTGGAAGAAGATGGCGGCGCCGCCGGCGAAGACCTCGCGGTAGTCGGCGTGCTCGGGGAAGAAGGGGACGAAGAGCTTGGCGACGCGCGTCTTGCCGCCGGGATAGCGGAGCGGCGACCGGAGCGGGGCGGCAGTCTGCTCTAATGGGAAGAGGGTGGCCAAGCGGAGCGACTCCTAGTGTGGTCGTCTGGTCAGAGGCGGATTATAGGCGCGGGGCGCGCGGTGTCAATGACGGGGGCGGCGAGCCGGCTACCAGCGGATGGTGGCGGAGCCCCAGGTGAGGCCGCCGCCAAAGGCGACGAGCACGACGGTCTGCCCCTCCTTGACGGAGCCGTCGCGGACCGCTTCGTCGAGGGCGAGGGCCGTCGACGCCGCCGACGTGTTGCCGTACTTGTCGAGATTGATGTAGAAACGTTCCTCGGGACAGCCGATCCGTTCGGCGGCGCCCTGGAGGATTCGGAGGTTCGCCTGGTGGGGGATGACCCAGTCGATGTCGGCGACGGCCACGCCGAGCCGCTCGGCCTCGGCCTCGATCAGCTCGGCCATCTTGGTGACGGCGAACCGGTAGACCTCGCGACCCTGGACGATCATGTACTGCTCGTTGTTGTCGAGGGCCGCCCGACAGAAGGGGCTTTCGGACCCGCCGGCCCGGAGGATCATGGCCATCGCCGCCTCGCTGTAGCCGTCGGCCCCGGCGGACGTGTGGAGGATCTCGCGCGGGCCGTCCGTCGGCCGGAGGACAGCGGCGCCCGCGCCGTCGCCGAACAGGACGCAGCTCGCGCGGTCCTCGTAGTTCGTGTATTTCGTCAGCGTCTCGGCCGCGGCGACGAGCACCGTGTCGGCCTCGCCGGATGCGACAAGGGCCCGCCCGGTTCGCAGGCCATAGATGAACCCCGAGCACGCCGCGGAGATGTCGTGGGCGCTCGCGTTCAGCGCCTTCAGTCTCTTCTGGAGGAAGCAGGCGGTGCTGGGGAAGTTCATGTCGGGCGTGACGGTCGAGACGATGATGGCGTCGATGGCGTCGGGCGAGACGCCCGCGGCCTCGAGCGCGGGCACGCTCGCCTCATAGGCGAGGTCCGAGGTCGGCTCGTCGGGCCGGGCGCGGCGCCGCTCCTTGATCCCCGTGCGCGTCGTGATCCACTCGTCGCTCGTGTCGACCATCCGCTCGAGGTCGGCGTTCGTGATCTTGTCTTCGGGAGCGTAGGAGCCGGTGCCCGCGATACCGACTTTTCTGACGGCCATGTCGTGCTGTTCCACCTATGCTGTTGGTGTTTGCGCCGCCTCCGTCTGCTTGATTTTCCGAGCGGCGTCGACGATGCGGTCGTTCATGTGCTGGTGTGAGAGCCGCACGGCCACCCGGACGGCGTTCGAGATGGCCTCGGCGTCGGCGCTGCCGTGTGAGATGATGCAGATCCCATCGATCCCCAGCAGGAGCGCGCCGCCGTAGGCCGAGCTGTCGAGTTCGCGGCGCACCTTCCGGAACGCCGGCTTGCAGAGCCAGGCGCCGACCCGGTAGAGGAGCCTTTCGCTGAGCGCCGCCCGGATCGTCCCGATGACGGCCTCCGCGGTGCCCTCCGCGGCCTTCAACAGGACGTTGCCGACGAACCCGTCGCAGACGACGGCGTCGACGTTGCCCTGGAACACGTCGCGCCCTTCGACATTTCCCGCGAAGTTGATGTCCGACGCCTTGAACAGGGCGTGCGTCTCCTTGACGAGTTCGTTGCCCTTGGCATCTTCCGCGCCGACGTTCAGGAGCCCGATGGACGGGTCCGGCTTGCCGAGAATGGCGGAGCAATACTCGCGGACCATCAGGCCGTAGTCGAGCAGGTGCTCGGGCTTGGGCTTGATGTTCGCTCCGAGGTCGATGATGACGCACTCGCCGCCGCCGACGGTCGGCAGCGCGGCCGTGATGCCCGGTTTGCGGATGCCCTCGAGCATGCGCATCGCGAGCGTGGCCGCCGCGACAGCCGCGCCCGTGTTGCCCGCCGACACGATCGCGTCGACCTCGCCGGCCCTGGCCAGCTCGGCGCAGCGGCCGATCGACGTGTTGCCCTTCTTGCGAAGCGCCTCGACGGGCGAATCGGCCATGGCGACGACGCTGTCGGCGTGCTCGATCGTCACGCGGCCGGTCTTGTCGGGGAATTCGCGGAGCAATTCTTTGATCTGGGCGGTGTCGCCCACGAGGATGATGTCTGCGGGAACGTCGGCGACCGCCCGGACAGCCCCCTCGACGACGACACGTGGCGCGTAGTCTCCCCCCATCGCGTCGACTGCAATCCGCATGCGGCTACTTCTCCTTTTCAGGAGGGACGACAACACGGCCGGCGTAGCTGCCGCAGTTGGTGCACACCGTGTGGGCCAGGATGCGGGTGTGGCAATGGCGGCAGGCAACCAGCTTCGGAGCGGTAAGGGCCTGGTGATTGCGTCGTTTCCGCCCGCGTGCCTTCGAATGGCGACGTTTCGGCACCGGCATTGGCTGGACCTCGTTTTGGGGCCTGAAATCCCGCCGGGCCCGCGGGAACTCCTCCGCCACGACGGGTTGGCGGAAGTGGGCGTCGGACGGCGTATTCTAGTAACGGCCGCGAAAACTGTCAAGGACAATCATTCTCGCGTGTAGAAGCAACGTGATAATGTCCTATGCAAGCAACATGAAAATGTCCTATAGGG
>CAYLQD010000145.1:0-3254 GCA_964385685.1 uncultured Planctomycetota bacterium
CTATAGGACTTGGCACAATGGTGGTTTCAGCTAATTCTTGGACGGGCTCCTAGGGCGGTGTTGCAGTCATGCGACGTCAGAATGCGTTCCTCGTGGAGCGCGCGACGGCCCGCTTGGACTGCGGCACACTGTAACCACTGATACGTCAGACGGTTGCGTTAGTTAACGCCGGAAGGGGACCGATTGTTGTTGGTTGCGGCACGGCTTTTGCTGTAACAGCAGGACATAACTGCTTGAGGGTTGGGACACGATGACGATAACAAACGGGCAACAGGCGGCCGACGGAAAGGGGGTCACAGCAAGCGGTCGCCCGACTCGCTGCACTGGGTGGCACTTGGCGAAGAACACGGACCTTTTTAGGAGAGGTGAGATGAGAAAGACAGTGGCGTTTATGGTGGCGGTTGGATTCTTGGCGATGGCGATCCCGGCGATGGCGTTGGTGCCGACGACTCCGCCCGCCTGGTGGGACAATCCAGACTTCTCGACGGAAGTCACGACGGACATCCTCAATACGCAGGGGTCCGGCGAGGCGGAAGGGACGCAGTCGGTCAACCTCGACAACGATCCCGCGCTGGGACGGCGCAAAGAGGTCTATCTGGTGTTCGAGTGGGAGACGATCAACGACGCGAACGCCAGCATCGACGTCTCGAAGGACATCACGATCGACTGGCCGGGGAACCCGGCCGGGTCGCCGGTCTTGATGAACCTGACCGTCGACGACCTCGTCGGTCCTCCGTTCCACTGGGAGTATGACTTCGTGATCGTCCCGCAGCCGGAGAACGAGACCATCTTCTTCGACTGGTCGGGCGTCGAGGTCAACGAGACGCTCAGGGTGACGGTCGACCTGCGGACGAAGTGCTTCGAGGACGAGATCCCGGAGCCGGCCGGCCTCGGCCTGCTCGGTGTCGCGCTGCTGGGTCTTCGCAAGCGGCGCTAGGCGGTCGCGAAGCTGGTTGTGAGATGTTACGGGCGCAGCGCCCTCGGGTGCTGCGCCCCTTTTTTGCGCTCGCGGAGTATCGGACGCGCAGCGCGGTTGACCGGCGGAAGGTGGACGGCTATCATGCTGAGGGTCGTGGCTGCGGCGGGGCGGCGGGGGAGTTGCGAACCAGTGGGCGGCCGCGTGCGTTAAGAGAGAGCAGGACGAGTACACCGACGGGAGGAGCGACGCCGAATGGACTTCCGGGGCGACGTGCAGCGCGCAAAGCCGAATCCCTATCGCGGCCTCATCTGGGTCATCGTCTTCGGCCTGTGCCTGGCGGTGCTGGCCGTGTTCATGGGCACGGACCTGACCGGGCCGGCGCCGACCAAGGAGGACGGAGCGGGCGGCACTCAGGGCCCACAGCTCGAGCGTCCGACATCATCGCCGGCGGCGGCGTCTCGCGTCGACGCAGTCGGTGCGACAACCGCGCCGGCCGCAGCGGCCAGCGAACCGGCGCGAGCGAGGCCGGTCGCCGAAACGCCGGAGAAGGACCTGCCGTGGTGGCTGACCGACCCCAAGACGCTTCGCGCCGAGGCCGCTAGCGCGGAACTCAACACCTATTCGTTCTCCTATTTGCTCTATCAGGTCCACAAGGCCGACCAGACCCAGCTCGCGGCCGACGCCGTGCCGGCGCCGGGGCCCGAGGCCATGATGAACTGGGAGCCCGGCAAGCCCGTCTCGCTCAGGGGAGTCATCTTCCTCATCGAGCGCCGCGACGACCTGGGCGTCCGCGCGGTCGGCATCCCGGCCGCGATTCACTATGAGATCGAGGGCGCCGAGGGACAGCGCTACCTCGTCTTCACCTCGGAAGAAATGCAGGGAGTCGGGACGCAGGACGAGGTGTCCGTCGTCGGCCGGTTTCTGCGGCTCTATGCGGATCCGCGGGCGCCGAAAGACAAGTCCGGCCAGCCGACCCTGACGCCCATCATCCTGGCGAAGGCCGTCGACGGCTCGCACCTGCTCGACGATGCGTCGTGCCTGAAGGGGATCCGGGACGGCGTCGTCGGGCGCGAATCGACGCCGTTCTTCTACCTCGCCAACCAGGCGCGGAACTTGACGCTCGACGAGATCAAGGCGCTCGTCGATGAGGAACTCACCCCCGACGTCCTGGCGGAGTCGCCCGCGGACGCGCGAGGCCGCGCGGTCATGATCGAGGGCGGCGTGCTCCTGCTTCAACCCGAGCCCCCGGGCCCGAACATCGCCGGCATTCCGCACCTCTACTGGACCATCGTCAAGACGAAGCCCGGCGTGCCCGTGTGGATATACAGCACCGAGAAGCCGAAGGGGGTGCGGAAGGGCGACGCGGTGCGCGCCTACGGGCTCTTCTTCAAGTCCACCCTCTACCGGGACCGCAACGGGTTCGAGCGGTCCGCGTTGATCGTCATGGCCCGGCACGTCATCCGGCTCAAGCATCCCGAGAGCCGGACGCTCCAGGTCGTCGCCCTGGTTGCGGGAATCGCTATCGTCGTGCTGTTGTTCGTGGCCGTCATGTTCGAGCGATGGAGCGCGCGGCGGTTCGCGCGGCACGTTCATACCGTGGCGGCGAGGAGGCGGCCCGAGCGCCTGAACGAGACGGCGCGCGAAGTGGCCGAGCGCACGCGGAAGGCGCAGGACCGGCCGCGGGCGGCCGACGGTGATGTGGAGTAACCCGGCAGCGCCGTCGGCGAATCCGACACGCCGGGCAGTTGTGCGCGCTCGGCGGCGATTCGGGGCGACGTGTAACCCCTCGCACGAAAGGCCGTTATAATATTGAGTCGATTCCGCGGTGTTCGTGGCACGTGGTTTGCAGTATAGTGAGCAGGTGTTGGTTCTTTCGGAGCACTGGAGGGCGATCTGATGAAGAGCATGCTGAGCTTTGCGATCTTGTGCGGGCTGGCCGCCGCGGCCCTGGCGCCGATGGCCCGTGCTGAGGAAGGTGGTGAGGGTGGCGAGGGGCGCCTGCGCAGGCGCCCCGGAGCCGCAGACGCGCGGCGCCGCGAGCTGATCCGCAGACGTGTGGCCGAAGAGCAGAAGCGGATGGCCGAGGCGAAGCAGCGCAGGAATGTGCCGCCGCTGCCGTTCGCGCTTTCCGAGAAGGCGCGCGAGGAACTCGAGCGGCACCACAAGACGCTGCGCGAGATGGCTGCGGGTCTCGTCGAAATCCACAAGGCGGTCAAGGCTGAGATCGCCGAGGGGATGCCGCCGGCGGAGGCGGCCGAGATTCACATGGAGGACGCCAAGGAGATCGCGAAGAAGATGATCGCCGAGCGGGCCAGCCACCTCGCGACCATGTCGA